>JBGAOK010000019.1:0-43480 GCA_044221805.1 Meridianimarinicoccus sp. | reverse complement strand
ATGCCGCCCTGCCCGGCCCAGCAATCGGGCCTGAGCCTGAGGCCCTGCGGCCCGATCCAGTCGGGCTCCACCCCCGGCACGGCCAGCGCGGCAGCATCGGGCGTCAGGTCGGGGTGGCGGGCCAGCGCGGCGGCGGCCTGCGCCTCGCCCTCCTCGGGCAGGAGCGAGCAGGTGCAGAACACCAGCCGCCCGCCGGGCCGGGTCAGCGCCACCGCCCGGTCCAGCAGCGCGGCCTGCAGCGGCACCAGCGCCTTCAGGTCGCCCGCCGACTTGACGAACGGCAGGTCGGGGTGGCGCCGGATCGTTCCGGTCGCCGAACAGGGCGCGTCGAGCAGCACGGCGTCGAAGGGCTCGGCGGTCCAGTCCAGCGCGTCGGCCACCACCACCTCGGCCTGAAGCCCGGTGCGGGACAGGTTCTCGGCCAGTCGCGCCAGACGCGCTTCCGAGATGTCCAGCGCCGTCACCCGTGCCCCGGCCGCGGCCAGTTGCAGGGTCTTGCCGCCCGGCGCCGCGCAGAGGTCCAGCACCCGCTCGCCCGGCCGGGCCGCAAGTACCGCCGCCGGCAGCGCCGCGGCCGCGTCCTGCACCCAGAACGCGCCGGTGTCATAGCCCGGCAGGGCCGAGACCTGCCCGCCCGCGGCCAGCCGCACCGACCCGGTGGGCAGCAGCACGCCGCCGGTCGCCGCGGCCAGCGCCGCCGGATCATCCCGCGCGGTCAGGTCCACCGGCGGGACGCCGGCCTGCACCGCCTCGATCGCCGCGGTGGTCTTGCCGCCATAGGCCGATTGCAACCGGCCGCGCAGCCAGCCCGGCAGCCGCTGCGGCGGCAGGGTCGGCCAGCGCGCCGGGCCTTCGGCGGCCACCTTGCGCAGGACCGCATTTGCGACCCCGCCCAGATGCGCACTGCGGCGATCCTCGCCCATCAGATCCACGGCCGCGCCGACGGCGCCATGGGGCGCGGTGGCTTCGGCGCAGATCTCGACCGTGGCAAGGCGCAGGATGTGCCGCGCCCGCCCGTCCGGCATCTTCTTCAGGAAGGGTCTCAGGATCGCATCGGCGGGTTCGGCATGGCGCAGCACCGACAGCGCCAGACGCTGCGCCCGGGCGCGGTCATCGGGCGCCAGCGCGGCCAGCGGGCCGTCCGGCGCCTCGGTCAGGGCCGAGAGCAGCACGCGCTCGTCGACCACGCCCGCCATCAGGTCCACGGCCGCCCGGCGCGCCACAAGCCCGCCGCGATCCGCCGACGCTGCGGCCCGTCCAGAGGCCCGTCCAGGTTTTCCGCGTTCCGGCACCGCTTGCGTCCCTGCATCGCCTTGTTCCGCCACCGGCGCGGCGTATATCAGCGCCATCGCCGGCACAAGCGCCGTGCCCGCCCGATGTCTCCCGATCTGCCCCGATGTCCGAGGTTGCCCGATGCCCGAACCCGATCCCGCCCCCCGCGCCGAACTGACCCCCGAAGCGCAGCGCGCCCTCGCCGAAGCGGCCGAGCGCCGCGCCAAGGCGCAGGCCGCCGAACTGCCGCCAGAACTGGGCGGGCGCGACGGGCCGGAACCTGTCCGCTATGGCGATTACGAGAAGAACGGTCTCGCCATCGACTTCTGATCGGCCGGATTAGCGCAGGTAAAGCTGCGCCGACTCGCCGGTACCCTTGTCCGAGGTGAAACGCAGCGCATCGCCGTCGCGGGCGACCTCCTGGCAGTTGTGGGCAAAGGTCCGCTCGCCCCACGCGAGGTCGCGGCAGAAGAAGCCGCCCTTCCAGACCCAGCTGCCGGTGACCGGTTTGCCGAAGGCCCGGCCCGAGATGTCGCCATCGGGGGTCACGGTCAGGCTGATGCCGATCCGCTCCAGCCGGTGCTGGCGGATCAGCGCGGCGAACTCGGTCTCGCTGGTGATCTTCACATAATCGGCGGCAGCCGCCCCGGCCGTGACGGCAACGGCCAGTGCCGAAAGGGCAAGCGCAACGGGTCGCATCGGGCCTTCTCCCTCTGGTTCAGGCCCTTGTTACGCGCCGGCCGCCGCCCTGGATCAGCCAAGCCCGAGAACGTCCAGCATGGCGTATTCGCCCGGCCTCCGTCCGACCGCCCAGAGCGCGGCCTTGACGGCGCCGCGGGCGAAGATCGCCCGGTCGGTGGCGACGTGGCGCAGGATCACCCGCTCGCCCGGTGCGGCGAAGATCACGTCGTGCTCGCCCACGATGTCGCCGCCGCGGATCGCCGTGAAGCCGATCGCGCCGGGTCGGCGGGCCCCGGTGATGCCGTCGCGGCCGCGGTCGGCGGCGGTGTCCAGGTCCACGCCCCGGCCTTCCGCCGCGGCCTCGCCCAGCATCAGCGCGGTGCCCGACGGCGCGTCGACCTTGTGGCGGTGATGCGCCTCGACGATCTCGATGTCGAAATCGCTGTCCAGCGCCGCGGCGACCTGCCGGGCCAGCGTCACCAGAAGGTTGACGCCCAGGCTCATGTTGCCGGCCCGGACCACCGGGATCCGCGTCGCCGCGGCGGCGATCGCGGCGAGGTCGTCTGCGCTCAGGCCGGTGGTGCCGACCACATGGGCGATGCCGGCCTCGGCCGCAGCTCGGGCGAAGGCGACGGTCGCCGCCGGCACGGTGAAGTCGACCACCGCGTCGGCGTCCCGAAAGGCCGCCGCAGCATCGTCGGTCACGATGACGCCCAGCGGCTGGCCGCCCATGGCCACGCCCACATCCTGCCCGACCCAGCCATGGCCGGCGCGTTCGACCGCCCCGGCCAGCCGGGCGCGCCCGCCTTCGGTGATGGTCCGCACCAGCATCTGGCCCATTCGTCCCGACACGCCCGTCACCACGAGCCCCGGCAGTTCCGCCATCCCGATCGCCTCCGCGCTGTTCGGTCGCTGCCTACCGCGCGGATGCGGGCTTGGCAAAGCCTGTTGCGGCGAAACGCGCGATCCCCTAGATGCGCGGAATGGCAAAGCACAGGCAGCATGGCGGCGGTCCGTCGCACCGGCAACTGAGGGTGGGGGAGCTGATCCGCCGCACCCTTTCGGACATGCTGATGCGGGGCGAAGTGCATGACCCCGACCTGAACCGGGTGTCGATCACCGTGAGCGAGGTGCGCACCTCGCCCGACCTGCGGGTCGCCACGGCCTATGTCCTGCCGCTGGGCGGCATTGATGCCGAAGGCGCGCTGGCCGCCCTGCGCCGCAACCGGCACGAGCTGCGCAAGCTGGTGTCACGCGAGCTTGAGCTGAAGTTCGCCCCCGAGATCCGCTTCCAGATCGACGACACCTTCGACCGGCTGGACGGCACCCGCGCCCTGTTCGCGCGGCCCGAGGTGCAGCGCGACATCGCCCGCAAGGACGATGACGACGCCGACTCGCCGCGCGACGAGGAGGAGGAGTAAGCCGATGGGCCGCCGCAAGGGGCGCGAGGTCTCGGGCTGGCTGGTCATCGACAAGCCGGCCGGACTGACCTCGAACGCGGTCGTCGGCAAGGTCCGCTGGGCCTTCGGCGCGAAGAAGGCCGGCCACGCCGGCACGCTCGACCCCGCCGCGACCGGGATTCTCGCCGTGGCTCTGGGCGAGGCGACCAAGACCGTGCCCTTCGTGGCCGACGCGCTGAAGGCCTATCGCTTCACCGTGCGCTTCGGGCAGGCGACCGACACCGACGATGCCGAGGGCGCCGTGATTGCCGAAAGCGCGCTGCGCCCGACCGATGCGGCGCTGGAAGCGGCGCTGGCGCCGTTCCGGGGCGACATCCTGCAGGTGCCGCCGCAGTATTCCGCGGTGAAGGTCGACGGCGAGCGCGCCTATGACCTGGCACGCGCCGGCGAGACCACCGACCTGGCCGCGCGCCCGCTTTATGTGGAAAGCCTGGACCTGGTGGGGCGGCCCGATCCTGACCATGCGGTGCTCGAGATGGTCTGCGGCAAGGGCGGCTACGTGCGCTCGGTCGCGCGGGACCTGGGCCAGGCGCTCGGCTGCCTCGGCCATGTGACCGAACTGCGCCGGACCTGGTCCGGGCCCTTCGACATCGAAGATGCCGTCAGCCTGGACGCGATCGCGGCGCGGGCGGGCGATCCGGCGCTGGACGAGCTGCTGCTGCCGCTGCAGGTGGCCCTGGGTGACCTGCCGGAACTGCCCTGTTCGGCGGAAGGCGCGGTGCGGCTCAGGAACGGCAATCCGGGCCGGGTGCTGTCCTCGGAAGCCGAGTATGGCGACGAGGCCTGGGCGTCCTACCTGGGCCAGCCGCTGGCGGTGGGGATCTATCGCGCGGGCGAGCTGCACCCGAGCCGGGTCTTCAACCTGGGCTGACCTCCGCCCCAATTGCCGGTGGGGGCGTTACCGCTCGCATTGAAGTGTGCCCGGCTGGCGCGAATCCTGCTATCCTTGCCCTTGCCTCAGGAAGCGGCACCGGCCCCTGCGTCGGATTCCCTTGTCCCCGCAGCGGACCGGCACAGGACCGGAGAGCCCGGACGCGCCGGTCCCAACATGCAATGTGGGAGGACGAACCTTGGTCAAGACCATCGGAAATCCGCTGAGCTGGAGCGTCGACGCCGTCGGCGCGGCGGGCAGCGCCATGGCCGAAGCCGCGGCCCGCATGGGCGGTCGCGAACAGGCACCGCCCGTCGTGAACACGATCACCACCGACGACCTCGTCGAGTCCCTGCGTCTGGGCCTGTCGGATTTCACCGAGATGCGCACGGACGCGATGTTCATCGTGCTGATCTATCCGTTCATCGGTGCGTTCCTGGCCTGGTCGGCGATGAACGCCTCGATGGCGCCCTACCTGTTCCCGATGGCCTCGGGCTTCGCGCTGGTCGGCCCGTTGGCCGCGATCGGCCTTTACGAGATGAGCCGCCGCCGCGAGGCCGGCGAGGAGGTCCACTGGACCGACGCGCTGGCGCCGCTGCGCTCGCCGTCGATGGGCCCGATCCTGGCGCTGGGGGCCTATCTGCTGGGTATCTTCATGATCTGGATGATCACCGCCGGAGCGATCCTGCGCCTGACCATGGGGGACGAGGCACCGGCGTCCAGCGCGGCCTTCTTCCAGCAGGTCTTCACCACGCCGGGCGGCTGGGCGCTGATCCTGATCGGCATCCCGGTCGGTGCCGGCTTCGCGGCGGTGGTGCTGGCGATCAGCGTGGTGTCCTTCCCGCTGCTGGTGGACCGCAACATCGGCCTGCCCCGGGCGGTCGCCACCTCGATCGAACTCACCCGGAAGAACCCGGTCACCGTGGCGACCTGGGGCGTGATCGTGGCGGTGCTGCTGGCGCTGGGATCGATCCCGCTGTTTCTGGGCCTGATCGTGGTGATGCCGGTTCTGGGGCACGCCACCTGGCATCTCTATCGCCGGGCGGTCGCGCCGGCCCGGTGAGGGGCACCGCCCCGCGCCGGGGGTTTGCGCCCGGCGCGGGTTTCGCGCAGAAGACGGGGCATGATCACCCGCACCCATGTGAAGGGCGACGCCCCGTCGGTCGCCACCTATTCCGATTGCGAACGCTACCGCTACACCCTGACCCGGGTGTGGGATCCGGCCGGACCGCGCGTGCTGTTCGTCTGCCTGAATCCCTCGACCGCGACCGAGGTGCAGAACGACCCCACCGTCGAACGCTGCGAACGGCGGGCGCGGGCGCTGGGCTACGGGGCGTTCCGGGTCTGCAACATCTTCGCCTTCCGGGCCACCGACCCGAAGGTGATGCGGGCCGAAGCCGACCCGGTCGGTCCGGGCAACGATGCGGCGATCGCCGAAAGCTGCGGCTGGGCCGATGCGGTGGTCTGCGCCTGGGGCACCCATGGCGCCCATCTGGACCGCGGCGCGGTGGTGGAACGGCTGGTCCGCGCGTCGGGCGCCCGGCCGCTGCATCTGGGGTTGAGCCAGGCGGGGCATCCGAAACACCCGCTCTATATCCCCTACGCCCGGACGCCCGAGCCCTGGCCCCAAGGCCGGGCCACCACCTGACCGGCCGCCCGCGGCAGAGGCGGACTGCCGCTGGTAGCGGGGCGAATTTCCCCGCTTGCCTGCCCGTCCCCCTTTTCTTCCGGTGCGATTTCCCCTATACGCGCCCATCTTCTCTGCCTTGGGCAGACGAAGCGTCAAGGGCCCTGCTGGACGACATCCCGGCTTGCGCCTTCCACCTCCAGTCGAAAGGAGTGCCCGATGTCGATCACCACCGAAGACAAGACCCGCCTGATCCAGGAATATGCGACCACGGCCGGCGACACCGGTTCGCCCGAAGTGCAGGTCGCCATCCTGACCACGCGGATTTCCGCCCTGACCGAGCATTTCAAGACCCACGCGAAGGACAACCATTCGCGCCGCGGTCTGCTGAAGCTGGTCGCGCAGCGCCGGAAGCTTCTGGACTACTTGCAGCGCAAGGACGATGCCCGCTACCGCGAGCTGATCAAGCGCCTCGGCATCCGCCGCTGACCGCAGACCGGGAAACGCGCCGCCTACGGCGCGTTTTCTTTTGACCATCCCGGCGGACCTTCGGCCCGACGGATACGCGCCTCCCCGACGGGCCCCGCGGGACAGGCAGGACAGACGACAGGGGCCACGGGCATGGGGCCCGTACGCAACCCGGCCGGGGGAGGGGCCTTCGGCCAGAACAGGACGACACATGTTCGACGTGAAGACAAAATCGATGCAATGGGGGGAGGAGACCCTCACCCTGGAGACCGGCAAGGTCGCCCGCCAGGCCGATGGCTCGGTCATCGCCACGCTGGGCGAGACCTCGGTCATGGCCAACGTGACCTTCGCCAAACAGGCGAAGCCGGACCAGGACTTCTTTCCGCTGACGGTCCATTACAACGAGAAATACTATGCCGCCGGCAAGATCCCGGGCGGCTTCTTCAAGCGCGAGGCGCGCCCGAGCGAGAAGGAGACGCTGACTTCGCGTCTGATCGACCGGCCGATCCGCCCGCTGTTCGCGAAGGGCTTCAAGCACGAGGTGCTGGTGATCTGCACCGTGCTGAGCCACGACCTGGTCAACGACCCGGATGTGGTGGCAATGATCGCCGCCTCGGCCGCGCTGACCATCTCGGGCGTGCCGTTCATGGGCCCGATCGCCGGCTGCCGGGTCGGCTTCGCCGATGGCGAATACATCCTGAACCCGACCATCGACGAGATGGAGAAACTGCGCGAGAACCCCGAGCAACGGCTCGACCTGGTTGTCGCCGGCACCCGTGACGCGGTGATGATGGTGGAATCCGAAGCCTACGAGCTGTCGGAAGCCGAGATGCTGGGCGCGGTCAAGTTCGGCCACGAGGCGATCAAGCCGGTGATCGACCTGATCATCGCGCTGGCCGAGGACGCCGCGAAGGAACCCTTCGACTTCGCCTCGCCGGACTATTCGGCGCTCTATGCCGCGGTGAAGTCGGCCGGCGAGGCGCAGATGCGCGCCGCCTTCGCGCTGCGCGACAAGCAGGAGCGCACCAACGCCATCGCCGCCGCCCGCGACGCCATCAAGGCGCAGCTCAGCGAAGACCAGCTGGCCGACCCGAACCTCGGCTCGGCCTTCAAGAAGCTGGAAAGCAGCATCCTGCGCGGCGACATCATCTCGGGCGGCGCCCGGATCGATGGCCGCGACAACCACACCGTCCGCCCGATCGTGGCCGAGACCGGCGTGCTGCGCCGGACCCACGGCTCGTCGCTGTTCACCCGCGGCGAAACCCAGGCGCTGGTGGTGACCACGCTGGGGACCGGCGAGGACGAGCAGATGGTCGACGCGCTGCACGGCATGTCGCGGTCGAACTTCATGCTGCACTACAACTTCCCGCCCTATTCGGTCGGAGAAGTGGGCCGGTTCGGCGCCCCGGGCCGGCGCGAGATCGGCCACGGCAAGCTGGCATGGCGGGCGCTGCAGGCGGTGCTGCCGGCCGCGACCGACTTCCCCTACACCGTCCGCGTCGTGTCCGAGATCACCGAATCGAACGGCTCGTCCTCGATGGCCAGCGTCTGCGGCGCCTCGCTGTCGATGATGGATGCGGGCGTGCCGCTGACCGCACCGGTTGCCGGCGTGGCCATGGGCCTGATCCTGGAAGACGACGGCCGCTTCGCGGTGCTGACCGACATCCTTGGCGACGAGGATCACCTCGGCGACATGGACTTCAAGGTGGCCGGCACCGAGAAGGGCATCACCTCGCTGCAGATGGACATCAAGGTCGCCGGCATCACGCCCGAGATCATGGAGCAGGCCCTGGCTCAGGCCCGGGACGGTCGGCTGCACATCCTGGGCGAGATGGCCCGGGCGCGGTCGTCGCACGGCGCCTTCTCGGCCCATGCGCCGCGGATCGAGACCATGACGATCCCGCAGGACAAGATCCGCGAAGTCATCGGCTCGGGCGGCAAGGTGATCCGCGAGATCGTCGAGGTCTCGGGCGCCAAGGTCGACATCAACGATGACGGCGTGATCAAGATCGCCTCGTCGAACGCCGAGTCGATCCAGAAGGCCTATGACATGATCTACTCGATCGTGGCCGAGCCCGAGGAAGGCAAGGTCTACAAGGGCAAGGTCGTCAAGCTGGTCGATTTCGGCGCCTTCGTGAACTTCTTCGGCAAGCGCGACGGCCTCGTCCATGTCAGCCAGATCGAGAACCGCCGCCTGAACCACCCGTCCGAGGTGCTGAAGGAAGGCCAGGAAGTCTGGGTGAAGCTGCTGGGCTTCGACGAGCGCGGCAAGGTACGCCTGTCGATGAAGGTGGTCGACCAGGCCACCGGCAAGGAAATGGCCCGGACCGAAGAGACCGTCGACTCCGAGTGAGTTCGATCGCGGAATGAGGACGGGCCCCGGCAGCGATGCCGGGGCCCTTTTGCGTTGCCGGGATGGCGCGGCTCAGGCCTCGGGCCAGCCGCTGACCGCCTTGACCTCGAGGAACTCCATCAGCCCGTGGATCCCGCCCTCGCGGCCGATGCCCAGGCCTTGACGCCGCCGAAGGGTGCGCCGGGGCCGGTGCCCTTGCCGTTGGTCTCGATGTCGCCGGACTTCAGCACCCGGGCGAGCCTCTTCAGGCGCGCGGGGTCGGTGGTCTGGATGTAGTTGGTCAGGCCATAGGGCGTGTCGTTGGCGATAGCGACCGCCTCGTCCTCGCTGTCGAAGGGGATGATCGACAGGACCGGGCCGAAGACCTCCTCCTGCGCGATGGTCGCCCAGGCGTTCGAGACGTCAGCAAAGACCGTGGGCCGGATGAAGAAGCCGCGGTTCAGCCCATCGGGCCGGCCGGGACCACCCGCCACCAGCCGCGCGCCTTCCGCCATCGCGGTTTCGATCAGCGACTGGACGCGCGCGTACTGGCGGCTGTTCACCACCGGGCCGATATGCCGGCCCGGCTGCGCCGAGGGCCGACCGGGGTCACTGAGGCCGCCTCGGCGGCCACGGCGACGGCCGCGTCATAGATCGGACGCTCGACCAGCATCCGGGTCGGCGCGGTTTCGCATGGACTGGCCGGTATTGGCGAAGACCTGCCGCGCGCCCGACTTCACCGCGCCCGCCGGCGCATCGGCAAAGACCAGGTTCGCGCCCTTGCCGCCCAGTTCCAGCGCGATCCGCTTGAAGCTGTCGGCGGCGGCATGGGCGATCTCGTGCCCGGCCCGGGTCGAGCCGGTGAAGGACACCATGTCGATGCCCGGATGCGCCGTCAGGTGCCGCCCGACCCCCGGTCCGTCGCCATAGACCATGTTGAACACGCCCGGCGGCACGCCCGCCGCCTCGACGATCTCGGCGAAGATCCGGGCCGAGAGCGAGGCGTATTCCGACGGCTTCAGCACCATGGTGCAGCCATACGCTCGCCTGCGCCAGCCGGGGCGCCTTGTGGGTGATCTGGTTCAGCGGCCAGTTCCACGGCGTGATCAGGGCGCAGACGCCGACCGGCTCCAGCAGGATCCGCGTCGGGGCTCCGGGCCGAAGGGGTGGTCGAAGGCGAAGTCCGTCAGCGCAGCCAGCAGCGGGCGGATGTTGTTCGCCCCCGCCGGCACCGCCCGGCGCGCCCAGTCGATCGGCGCCCCCATCTCGAGGCTGACGGCCTGGGCCGATCGCACGCGGCTCGAGATCTCGAGGATGCGGGCCAGTACCGCGCGGCGTTCCGCCGGCGGCGTCGCCGCCCAGGCCGGAAGCGGCGCAGCTTCGACCGCGGCGTCAGCATCCGCGGCGCTGCCGAGCGCGACCACCCCGCAGCGTTCCTCGGTCGATGGGTCGATCAGGGCGAAATCCCGAGCCTCGCGCGGGGCGACCCAGGCCCCGCCGATGTAGAACATGCGCTGATCGATCATCTCACGCCCTCCGATTGTCGGCGCCCGGACGCAAAGGCGCCGGTTGCAGCTTCAATGCCCTGTCGCCTCGCCCGCCGATTACCTGTAGGAGCTGAAATTGACGAACCGACCAACAGGGAGGGCACCGAAATGGGCCTGCGCATCAACGACACCGTACCGGACTTCACGGCCGAAACCAGTCAGGGCGAGATCCACTTTCACGACTGGATCGGCGACAGCTGGGCGATCCTGTTCAGCCATCCCAAGGACTTCACCCCGGTCTGCACCACCGAGTTCGGCGCCGTGGCGCAACTGGCGGACGAATGGGCGAAGCGCAACACCAAGGTGATCGGCATTTCGGTCGACGGGGTCGACGATCATCGCCGCTGGATCGGCGACATCGAGACCTTCGCCGGGACCGGCGTCGGCTTCCCGATCATCGCCGACAAGGGACTCGCCATTTCGAAGGCCTTCGACATGCTGCCGGCCGAGGCCTATCTGCCCGACAACCCCACGCCGATGGACAGCCAGACGGTCCGTTCGGTGTTCATCATCGGGCCGGACAAGAAGCTGAAGCTGTCGATGACCTATCCGATGAATGTCGGCCGCAACTTCGCCGAAGTGTTGCGGGCGCTGGACGGGCTGCAGGCGGCGGCGAGACTGGGCGTGGCGATGCCGGCCAACTGGACGGTTGGCGACGACGTGATCGTGCCGACCGCGGTCAGCACCGCCGATGCCCGGGCGAAATACGGCGAGGTGGAGGAGGTCTTCCCCTATCTGCGCCGGGTGAAGTTCCCCAGCTGAGCCGGGCCGCGCGCACGGGCGCCCAATGAAGCGCCCGCGCCTGTTGCCGCGTCAGATCTTGTCGCGGAAGACGTGCTGGATGATCCGGTCCCGGGTCAGGCCCAAGGCTGCCAGATCGGCGTCGGACATGGCCTGAAGCCGGCCGATCTCGCGCATCCGCGGGCTTTGCTCGGCCATGGTCACGACGGCGGCGAAGAAGGCCCTGAACGGCGCGGCCAGGTGGCCAAGAAGGCCTGGATGGGCGTCGTGCTGGTGGGTGTGGACGATGGACATTGGAAACTCCATGCGGCTGGCATGTGGTTTCCTCCCTTGCGTTCCAATCTATGCCGGACGCCGCCTGCGTGCCACCGACAGAATAACAGACCCGCCCTGCGCCCGCTGCAATGCAGCATCATCCCGGGCCGGAGCCCCGGTCAGAACGGGACCGGCGCCCGGAAGCTCAGACCCTTGCCGCCGTCGGGGTGGCGCAGGCGCAATGTCTCGGCATGGAGCATCAGCCGCGGCGCGTCCCGCGCCGGCCCTTCCGCATAGAACGGATCGCCAAGGATCGGATGCCCCAGCGAGGCCATGTGGACGCGCAGCTGGTGGCTTCGCCCGGTCAGCGGCATCAGCCGGACCCGGGTGGTGCCGGACTCGCGCTTCAGCACCTTCCAGTCGGTCACCGCCGCGCGGCCGTTCACCGGGTCGACCATCTGTTTCGGCCGGTTCGGCCAATCCACGATCAGGGGCAGGTCCACCCGTCCCTCGCGCGCGGCCAACTCGCCCCAGAGCCGGGCGAGATAAGCCTTCTTCATCTGCCGGCGTTCGAACTGCAGCCCGAGATGGCGCTGCGCCATGGCCGTCAGGGCAAAGACCATCACCCCCGAGGTGTCCCGGTCCAGACGGTGGACCAGCAGCACCTCAGGAAAGGCCGCGCGCAGGCGGGCGATCAGGCAGTCGGCCAGATGTTCGCCCTTGCCCGGCACCGACAGCAGCCCGGCCGGCTTGTTCACCACGAGAATCTGGTGATCGGCGTGGATCACGTCGAGCGGGGTGTCGGGGGGCGCATAGCTGTGGTCGCTCACGGGCGCGGGCCTTCCTCGGGCGGCAGGGGTCGGTCCGGCAGGCAGCAGGGCGATGGCCGGAAACCAGTTGGTAAGGCCTCGCCCCTAGCCTGTCAAAAGCGGAAGCAGGCGGAGGCTGAGATGGACCTGACCCGGGAAGTTCGCGACGGCGTCACCATCGTGACCGTGTCCGAACCGCGGATCGACGCGGCGGTGGCAATCCGGTTCAAGGACGGGATGCGCGAGGCGACCCAGGATGCGCCGGGGCGCGTGGTGCTCGACCTCGGCCGGGTCGATTTCATCGACAGCAGCGGCCTTGGCGCCATCGTCGCGGCGATGAAGCAGCTGCCCGGCGGGCGGCGGCTGGAGTTGGCGGCGCTGTCGCCCACGGTGGACCGCGTCCTGCGCCTGACCCGGATGGATACGGTGTTCACCATCCATCCCAGCACGGCCTCTGCCGTGGGGCGGTCGGAAGCGTGCTGAACCCTGTGGGCCGGACCCCGGTCGGCCGCAGGGGCGCACCGGACGATGGCAACGCGCTTCGACTGAACCTGATCCCCTGCGAAGGCGAGGTGCGCCGCGCCATGGCTGCCGTGCGCGATGCCCTGCAGGTCTGGGAGATCGACCAGCTGACGGCCGGCGCGGTCGAGATCGTTCTCGCCGAGGTGCTTAACAACATTGTCGAACACGCCTATGTCGACCTGATGCCCGGCGAGATCTGCGTCTGGATCGAACGCCGGACCGAGGATCTGGCGATCGCGGTGATCGACGACGGCAGGCCGTTGCCTGGCGAGGCGATCCCGGATCCCTGCGAGCCCGATCTCGACGTCGCCACCCCGGATCTGCCCGAGGGCGGCTTTGGCTGGGGCCTGATCCGCACCCTCAGTTCGGGCCTGTCCTATCGCCGGATGAGCGAGCGCAACCGCCTCGCCTTCCGCATCCCGCTGCCAAACGGACAGACCGACAACCCCTGACGGAAGCCGCGCGGCTGCCGGCTGCGGTCAGTTGAGCGCCGCGTGCAGCGGATAGATGCCGTTCTCGGGCTCGCCGAAGAACTCCTCCAGGTCGGGATGCTCGACCGGCTCGCCGCTCATGTCCGGGATCAGGTTCTGCTCGGACACATAGGCGACGTAGTAGCTTTGGTCGTTCTCGGCCAGAAGGTGATAGAACGGCTGGTCCTTCGACGGGCGGCTGTCCTCGGGAATCGACTCGTACCATTCGTCGGTATTCGCAAAGACCGCGTCCACATCGAAGACCACGCCCCGGAAGGGGTGCTTCCTGTGACGGACCACCTGGCCCAACCGGAATTTCGCACGGGTCTTGAGCATCGAAAGGCTCCTTCTCAGGCCGTCTCTACGCCGAATCCCGCGAAGTGTCCATGAGGCGGGCTTGGCCGGCCCCTGTCGCAGGGGTTGGGCGGCAACACTTGTCCCTGCCATCGGGGCGGGCCGGATTTTCGTTTCCGGGTTCCGGGGTTTTCCGCTACGGTCCCCGAAAAAAGAACATCCGAGGCAAAAATGAGCAGTTCACGCTACGCCGCGCTCTTTATCGTGCTGCTGTTGGCCGCATGCGGAGGCATGTCGCCGCCCAAGAACCTCGACAACGCCTGCGCCATCGTCAAGGAGCGCCCCAAGTATCTGTCCGCGATGAAGAAATCCGAACGGAAATGGGGCGTGCCGGTCAACGTCCAGATGGCGGTGATCTATCAGGAAAGCAAGTTCGACGGCGATGCGCGCACCCCGCACACCTATGCGCTGGGGGTCATTCCCATGGGCCGGCAATCCTCGGCCTATGGCTATTCGCAGGCGATCGACGGCACCTGGGACATGTACAAGAAGTCCACCGGCCGCCGCGGCGCCAGCCGGACCGACATTTACGATGCCACCGATTTCATCGGCTGGTACATGACCGAGACCAAGCGGCGGAACGGCATCTCGAAGTACGACGCGCGCAACCAGTACCTCGCCTACCACGAAGGCCAGGCCGGCTATGCCCGGGGCACGCACAACCAGAAGGCCTGGCTGCTGCGCACGGCGAACCGGGTTGAGGCGCGCTCGGATCTCTACGGCAAGCAGCTTCGGGCCTGCGGAAAGATCTGATCGCCGCCCCCGGCGCAACCGTCAGCGGTTGCGCTCGATATGGCCGATGTCGAACAGGAAGCCCGAGAAGTCCGGCCGCGGCGTCAGCGGCCCGAGCTTCACCCGGGTCTGCTCGCCGGTTTCCGAGATGATCAGCCATTCGCTCAGCCGGATCGGGTCACGGTCGAAATACAGGTAGATCCGCCCGTATTCCGGGTGGGCCGGATCCTGCGCCTGGACGATGGTGCGGCCCTTCTCCTCGCCATGACCGGTGACCATGCTGACCCGGGTCAGGTCGATGTCGCGCGACAGGATCAGGTTCAGCGGCGTCTTGTTCAGCGGGAACTTCTCGGGCTTGCCGCTGGCGCGGGCATCGAACACCGCCAGCGTTCCGCCGCTGGCGACCACCAGCGTGTCGTCATAGGGCGGCGCATACTGGAACCGCACCCGCCCGGGCCGCTGGATGTAGAGCGTGCCGCGGCTGGTACTGCCATCGGCATTCACTTGGTTGAAGTCTGCCTCGACCGTGCGGATCGAGTTCAGATAGGCAGACAGTTCCTGCAGCGAGGCCTTCTCGGCGAAGGCCGGAGCCGCGACGGTGAAAGCGTAGATAAGCAGAAGCAAGCGCAGCATGCCTGCCTTATATCCCTTCCGCGCGGCGTGAACAGGGGAACCCGCTCACAAGATGGGGATTCGGGCTGCCCGGTCAGGGCGCAAGTAGATCCTGCCGCTCGGGCACGGCGGCAGACAGGTCCCCCTGCAAACCCTCGAGACTGACGCGGATCCGGACCGGTGCGTCCTGAGCGTACGGAAAATATTGCACGTCGACGCGGGACTCGCGCAGGAAGCCGCGGAACTCCTGGTCCGAAAACTCCACCGTGCCTCGGCAGCCGTCGGGAAAACAGACTTCAAGTGGCAAGTCGATTTCGGCCTCGCCGGCGACGAGGCGAAGCCCAGGCTTGATCGCGATGCCAAGCGGTGCCGCAACCGACAGACCCTGTGTGCTTCCGTCACGGGCGACAAGGACACTCAATGTCGCCACCAGCTGGTCATTTTCGGTGTTCTTCACCGCGCGGGAGGCGCGGCAGAGCCCATCGCTTGTGCAGGCGATCGCCCATGGGGGCACCTTGGATGCATACGCGTTCATCGATGTCGCCGAGGCTACACCCCCGGTCACCATCGCGGCCGCGGCGATGGTCAGATACAATCTGGTCATTCGGTCAAATCCCTCAAATAACGCGCCCGCGGCAGGACGGACGCGTTCTGGTTCTGAGATTGCTGTCTGCTTCAGGCCGCCGTCGGACGGCGCCCGCGCAGCCGCAATCCGCCGAATGCCCCGAGACCGCCCAGCAGAAGAAGCGCCGAAGCCGGCAGCGGCACCGGCGGCACCACAACGGTTCCACCCACCTTCGCAAAGGCAAACATGAAGGTGGAGGTGGGATTGGTGCCGTTGCTGCCGGTTCCCAGCGGATCTCCGGCGGGTTGACCGAGCGAGTAGAGTTCTGCCTGAATCTGGCCAAGGGCGTTGAGCGCCGCAGTTTCGGTCCCGGCCGCTCCGTAGTAGATCTTGAAGCTGAAGCTTGCACCACTTGCCAGGGCGCCAAAGCCGAAGTCGAAGTTGGTGCCGTGGTCACGCGGTCCGAAATCCACCGTGTCCGAATTCAGCACGCCAAGATCGCTGCGCGAACCGAACGGGTCGGACCATTCGAAGCCGTTGTTGCTCGATGCCAGAAGGGTCGTCGTCGTTCCGGTTCCGACGATGGTGACGACCTCGTTGAAGGTGTCCGGCTCCACGTCCCAGTCGAAGGTGCGGGTATAGCGCAGATCGGTGATGTCGGCGCCCGAGGTGTTGACGATGGTGACGTCCACCTCGTAGAGGTTCGCCGTTTTCGACGAAGGCGCGAAGGCATGCGTGACGCGCAGTGCCCCGCCGCCCATATCGACCACCGAAGTCGCGGTCGAGGCTGTCGCGGTGAAGGATACCGGGGTCAGGTTGAAAACCCCGAAGTTGTTGTTGGCCGATCCACTGGTCAGAGTGTCGCCAATACCGACACCCCAGCCTTCGCAAAGGCATCCGTGGGACGTGGCTTCATTGCCGGTCGGCATATGGCGCACTCCGACGTAGGTTGTCCCCTCGACCGGCGACGGCACGCCACCCGGCACGTTCAGCTGTCCGTATGCGTCGACGCCCAACTGGATGGTTCCGTTGTCGATGATGGCCTGGGCGGTTGCTCCTGTCGCAGCCAATAGGCCGAGCACGACAATTGGGAGGCTAATTCTCATTGGATTCGCTCCGAAGCTTTTGAAAACATTATTAAATGACTGGTGAAAGCCCAATACGACTCGCAATGGGCAAATAATGCCCAGTGCCTACAATCTGCGCAAGAATTTTTCCCGCGGAAGCACATCCGGAATTCCGCGCTGGTGTCTCGGTGGCGGGATCCATTACTAGATTCGGTGCCACGGCTCCGCTGGCAATCCCGCGGCCGGAGGAATCACTGCTCCGGCACCAGCACCTCTCGTTTGCCGACGTGGTTTGCGGCACTGACCAGCCCCGCATCCTCCATCTGCTCGACCAGACGGGCGGCCTTGTTGTAGCCGATCGCCAGCTTGCGCTGGATGTACGAGGTCGAGCACTTGCGGTCCTGCAGCACGATCTGCACCGCCTGGTCATAAAGCGCGTCCTCGCCGCCGGTGTTGCCGCCAAGGCCCAGAACCATGTCGATGTCCTCGGCCCGGTCGTCGTCCGGCCCGTCGGCGACGCCGCCCACATAGGCGGGCGGGCCCAGCTGCTTGAGGTGCTTCACCACGTCCTCGACTTCCTCGTCCGAGACGAAGGGGGCGTGGATACGGGTGATCCGGCCGCCGCCGGCCATGTAGAGCATGTCGCCCATGCCCAGCAGCTGTTCGGCGCCCTGCTCGCCCAGGATGGTGCGGCTGTCGATCTTCGAGGTGACCTGGAAGCTGATCCGGGTCGGGAAGTTGGCCTTGATCGTGCCGGTGATGACGTCGACCGACGGCCGCTGCGTCGCCATGATCAGGTGGATGCCGCTGGCCCGCGCCATCTGCGCCAGGCGCTGGATGCAGGCCTCGATCTCTTTCCCGGCGACCATCATCAGGTCGGCCATCTCGTCCACGATGACGACGATGTAGGGCAGCAGTTCGGGCTCGAAGGCCTCGGTTTCGAACACCGGGTCGCCGGTCTCGTCGTCGAAGCCGGTCTGCACGGTGCGGGTGAACATCTCGCCCTTCTCGAGCGTCGCGCCGACCTTGCCGTTGTAGCCCTCGATGTTGCGCACGCCCATCTTCGACATCTTGCGATAGCGGTCCTCCATCTCGGCCACGACCCACTTCAGGGCCACGACGGCCTTCTTGGGGTCGGTGACGACCGGGGACAGCAGGTGCGGGATGTTGTCGTAGACGCTGAGTTCCAGCATCTTCGGGTCGATCATGATCAGCCGGCATTCCTTCGGCGACAGCTTGTAGAGCAGGCTCAGGATCATCGTGTTGATCGCCACCGACTTGCCCGAGCCGGTTGTGCCGGCGATCAGCAGGTGGGGCATCTTGGCGAGGTTGGCCACGATCGGCTCGCCGCCGATGTCCTTCCCCAACGCCAGCGGCAGCTTCAGCTTGCTGTCGCCGAAGTCCCGCGCCGAGATGATCTCGCGCAACAGCACCATCTCGCGCTTCTCGTTCGGCAGTTCGATCCCGATCACCGTGCGGCCCGGCACGGTCGAGACCCGTGCCGACAAAGCCGACATCGACCGGGCGATGTCGTCGGCCAGCCCCACGACCCGGCTCGCCTTCAGGCCCGGGGCGGGTTCCAGTTCGTACATGGTCACGACCGGACCCGGGCGCACGCTGACGATGTCGCCCTTGACGCCATAGTCGTCGAGCACGTTCTCGAGCATGCGGGCGTTTTCTTCCAGCGCCTCGTCGGACAGGTAGTGGCGTTCCACCGTGCCGGGGTCGCGCAGCAGCACCAGGGGCGGCGCCTCGTAGGGTTCCTCGGGCGCGTCGCCCAGGGCGAGGCGCGGCTCGGTTTCGGCGCGCGCCCGGCTGGACGGCAGCGGCCTGCGCCCCGGGGGGTGCTGTACCACGGGCTTCTGTTCGGCATAGCGCGGGATCAGGTCCGGCGACACCGGGGCCGGGGCGATGGCGTCGTCGTCCTCATCCTCGACCGCCGGCGGCGGGGCCGGGAACTCGATCCGGGGCGACAGGACCGGCTCGGCCCGCAGCATCGCCGCGGCGCGCCCGAAGATACCGCCGCCGGTTCGGGCCGGCTGGGGCTGCGGTTCGACCGGCGAGGGTACCGCCTCGACATTGGGGCGCGACAGTGTCGGCTCGCGCCGGGCCCGGTTCTCGGCCGCGACACGGGCGCGGTCGGCGCGCAGGCGGCTGCGGATCGCGCCGGTGATCTTCGCCCGGACACGGCTCTCGGTTTCCTCGTCGTAGATCAGATCGTCCTCCTCGTCTTCGTCGCCGAAGGCGTCCTCGGGTTCGGCGGCGGGTTCGGGATCGCGCCGCCCCATGGCCCGCGCGAACAGGCCAAGGCGCGGCTCGGGGGCCGGCGGCGGGACAACGGCCGCGGCCTTTGCCACCACCGGGGTCACAACCGGGGTCACCGACCCGTCGGCGTCGTCGTCGAGCGTGAAGTCGCGCGGCGCGGCGGCGCCGGCGCTGAGCCGCGCCTCACGCCGGACGTCGCGCCCGGACTCCCGTCCGGCCGGGACCGCGGGCTCGCGCTCGGGTGCGAGCGGGACCTCGCGGCGCGGCGCGGCGCGCAGGGTCTCGCGCTTCGCCGCCGCCTTCGCATCCTGCCGCGCCAGCCGCATCGCCGCCTGCCGTGCGACGCTCTGGCGGGTATGTGCCGCGCCGCGGCCGACCAGCGACAGCGCCTTGCCATAGGCGAAGGCCGCCCCGAGCCCGAGGAAGCGGAGGATCCCGCCCAGTTCCGGGCGGGTGAAGCCGAGCACGAAGCAACCGAACACCACAAGGACCACCGCCAGCACCGAGGCCGACAGGATCAGCCCGGTCGCCGGCAGCACCGGCAGCAGCCCCAGAAGCACGCCAAGCGCGGTATCGCCGAACAGCCCGCCCAGACCGAAGGAATGCACCCAGTCCGGCCCCGGCGGGCAGGTCGCGGCATAAAGCGCGGCGATCGCCACCCAGACCGGCGCGAAGATGGCGCGACCGAAAGCGCGCTCCTCGCCCAGATGCAGCACGAAGCGGACCCCCCAGACCAGGCAGGCCGCGACCATGGCCCAGGACCCGAAGCCGAGGATCACGTAGAACGGCGCCGCGGTATAGGCGCCGATATGGCCCAACCAGTTCTGCGGCTCGGTGGTCGAGGTGCCGAGAAAGCTGGGATCGGTCGGAGTGTACGAAGCCAGCGCCAGGGCCAGGAAGCCGGTCCCGGCGACAAGGGCCAGACCCACAAGCTCCTGCGCGCGCCTTTCCAGCGCGACCGAAGTGGCTTGATCGAACAGCGGATCGCGGGATCGGGTCTGGAAGGCCATCGTCAAATCCTATCGTACAAGGTTTGGCGGATCGCGGTCAGCCCGCGTTCGGTCTCGTCCCTCGGGGCGACCAGCGCGACCCGGATATAGCCCTGACCGGGATTGTCCCCGTCCACCTCGCGGCCCAGATAGGCGCCGGGCAGCACCCGGATCCCGGCCGCGCGCCACAGCGCCAGCGCCGCAGCCTCGCCATCCGCGACCGGCAGCCACAGGAAGAAGCCCGCCGGTGGGGTGGCGACGCCCGGCACGCCGGCGAAGATTCGGTCGGCCAGCGCAAATTTCTCGGCATAAAGCCGGCGGTTCTCCTCCACATGCGCCTCGTCCTGCCATAGCAGCGTGGCGGCACGCTGCAGCGGCAGCGGCAGCGGCGCCCCGGCATAGGCGCGCAGGCGGCGGATCCGGGCCATGTTCTGCGGCCCCGAGGCGACGAAGCCGGACCGAAGCCCCGGCACGCTGGACCGTTTCGACAGGGAATGGAACGCCACCACCCGCTCGAGGTCCGCCCCCGCCGTACGGGCCGCGGCCAGAATCCCCGGCGGCGGCGTGTCGCGATAGATCTCGGCATAGCATTCGTCGGCGAAGATGCGGAAATCATGCGCCTCGGCCAGCGCGATCAGCGCCGACCAATAGGCCTCGTCCGCCACCGCGCCCTGCGGGTTCGCCGGCGAGCAGATCCAGGCCACCGTCGCCCGGTCCAGCACCTCGGCCGGCAGCGCGGCATAATCGGGCAGGAAGCCGGTGGCGGCGGTCGCCGGCACCGGCACCGGCTCGGCCCCGACCGACAGGGCCGCCACCGCATAGACCTGGTAGAAGGGATTCGGCAGCAGCATCACCGGGCGCTGGCCGCGCTTGGTCTCGGGCGCCAGCGCCATCGCAGCGTTGTAGAGACCCTCGCGGGTGCCGTTCAGCGCCATGAACTGGTCTTCCGGCAGGCGCAGGCCATAGCGCCTGTCCACCCAGTCGGCCACCGCCGCCAGCAGTTCGGGCGCGCCGTCGTTGGGGGGATACTGCCCGAACTCGGCGGCGGCCGCGGCGATCACCGGGCCGATCCAGTCCGGCGCCGGATGACGCGGTTCGCCGATCGACATCGACAGCGGTTCGGCCCCCGGCGCATGGGCGTCGAGAAGCGCCCGCAGACGCGGGAACGCGTAGGGGGGCAGATCGGAAAACCGCTCTGGATACTGCATCTTGCCTCGGCTCGGGGTCATGTCGCCCCGCTTGCGGCGATCCTACGCGCAGGCCGAAGCGGTTTCCAGCGAAAGCCGCGCTTAGGCCAGCGCGGCCTCGGCAGCGGCGCCCAGACGCAACAGCGCTGCCTCGGAACCGGGCGGTCCCATCAACATCACCCCGGCGCCGGGCACCCCGGTGGGAAGCGTCAGCGCCGCCAGCCCCATCAGGTTGCCGATCCGGGTGTTTCTCAGCGCGCGCAGGTTCTCGGCCACATAGTGCTCGGCGTCGGCCGCGATCCGCGCAAGCTGCGGCGCGACATTGGGCGTGGTCGGCAGGATCACCGCGTCGAAGCCGGCGGTCGTCCGGCGCCAGTCGGCGCGCAGGGTGTCCAGCTGGCGCCACCCCGCCACGAACTCGGCCGCGCTGACCCGGGCGCCGGATTCGAAGCGGACCCGCACCCGGTCGTACATCACCCCAGAATCGGCGGCGATCGCCGCACCCCAGACGCCCCAGGCCTCGCCGGTGAAAAGGGCGGCGGCCAGCGGCATCGCCGCGGCCACCGCCGGCACCCGGAGCGGAACCAGCACGGCCCCCGCCGCCGCCAGCCGGGGCAGGACCGCCTCGAAGGCCGTGGCCTGCACCGGGTCCAGATCGTCCAGCGCCACGGATTCCAGCACACCCAGCCGGGCGCCCGTCAGGGTCGACCCGGCCAGATCGACCGCCGCGCTGCCGTCCAGCGCCGCCAGCATCAGCGCCGCATCCTCGACCGTCCGGGTCAGCGGCCCGACCGTGTCGAAGCGCGGGCAAAGCGGCACCGTCCCGTCAAGGCTCAGCCGGCCGTGGCTGGTCTTCAGCCCGACCAGCCCGTTCCACGCCGCCGGCACCCGGACCGATCCGCCGGTGTCCGACCCGACCGCCGCCGCCGCCAGCCCCAGCGCGACCGAGGCCGCGGCGCCCGAGGACGACCCGCCCGGCACCGCCGCGGGATCGACCACGTTGGGCGGCGTCCCGGCCAGCGGGTTGTAGCCCAGCCCCGAGAACGCCAGTTCCGACATCTGGGTCTTGCCCAGGCCCACCAGCCCCTGCGCCTCGGCGACCCGGACCACGGCGGCATCCCGGTCGGGCACCCGCCCCGCCAGCAGGCGCGAGCCCGCCTCGGTCACCGTCCCGGCGATGTCGAACAGATCCTTCCAGCTGACCGGCACGCCGTCGAGCGGTCCCCGCCGGGTGCCGGCCCGCGCCCGTGCCGCGGCCGCCGCGGCCTGCGCCCGCGCGCGGCCGGGCCTCAGCCGGGCCTAGGTCCGGCCCTCGGGATCCTCGCCCTGCGCCGCATCCAGGAAGCACTCGGCCAGCGCCACCGGGTCGATCCGCCCGGCGGCGATGCCGCGCCCCAGATCGCCCGCGCTCATCCGCCGCCAGTCCGGGTTCCCTGCCATCGCTGCCTCCCCTGTCGTCGCAGGGGCAGGCTAGGCCCCCCGCGGGCCGTGGACAATCCCGCCGCGGCGGCCATATTCAGGCGCATGGAACGCCCGAGCCCCGACAGCGATGTCCTGATCGTCGGCGGCAGCCTGAACGGCGCCGCCCTTGCCCTTGCCCTGGCCCAGGGCGGGCTCACCGTCACCGTGCTGGACGCGCTGCCGCGGGCGGTGCAGGCCGACCAGGGCTTCGACGGGCGCAGCTACGCGCTGGCGCTGGCTTCGGTGCGGATGCTGGGCGCGCTGGGGCTGTGGCGGCGGCTGGCGCCCGAGGCCGAGGCGATCCGCGAGATCAAGGTCTCGGACGGGCGCGCCGGCGAAGGCGCCTCGCGCTTCACCCTGCATTTCGACCAGGCCGAGATCGAGGAAGGCCCGCTTGGCCAGATGGTCGAGGACCGGCACCTGCGCCCCGCCCTGCTCGACGCGATGGATGCCGAGCCGCGGATCACTCACCGGCCGGCGACGCGCGTGCTGGCACAGGGCACCGCGCCCGGCACCGCCTGGGTGGAGCTGGACGGCGGCGAGGTGCTGTCGGCCCGCCTGCTGGTCGGCGCCGACGGGCGCACCGGGCCGACCGCGACCCGGGCCGGGATCCGGCGGCGAGTGACCGATTACGGCCAGACCGCGCTGGTCTGCGCCATCGCCCACGACCTGCCCCACCACGGCATCGCGCACCAGTTCTTCATGCCGCCCGGGCCGCTGGCGATCCTGCCCCTGACGGGCAACCGCTGTTCCATCGTCTGGACCGAGACCACCGCACAGGCCCACGCCGTGCAGGCGCTGAACGACGCAGACTACCTTCAGGTGCTGCGCCCGCGCTTCGGCGATTTCCTGGGCGAGATCGCCCTGGCCGGCGCGCGCTTCACCTATCCGCTGAACCTGACGCTGGCCGACCGCTTCACGGCCGAAAGGCTGGCACTGGTCGGCGACGCGGCGCGCGGCGTGCATCCGATCGCGGGACAGGGGCTGAACGCAGGCCTGCGCGACATCGCCAGTCTGGCCGAGGTGCTGGTCGGGGCCCATCGCCGGGGCGAGGACATCGGCCAGTCCGACGTGCTGGACCGCTACGGCCGCTGGCGCCGCTTCGACACCGCCACGCTGGCCTTCGCCACCGACGCCTTCAACCGCATCTTCGCCTCGGACAACCCGCTCCTGCGGCTGGGGCGCGATCTGGGCATGGGCCTTGTCAACGCGACCCCGGCCCTGCGCCGCGGCTTCCTGCGCGAGGCGGCCGGCCTGACCGGCGATGCGCCGCGGCTGTTGCGGGGCGAGAAGGTCTGAGCTCAGTCCAGCGTCCGGGCCGCATCCACCAGCATCACCGGGATCCCGTCGCGGATCGGAAACGCCAGATGGGCGGCCTTCGACACCAGTTCCTGCCGCTCCGCGTCATAGGACAGGGTGGCCCCGGTCTGGGGACAGACCAGCGATTCCAGCATGCGCCGGTCGAAAGCCGGGACCGCGGGGCGGGAGGCGTCCCGGCTCACTGCATCATCTCGTCCCGGTTGCCGCCGAGCAGGGCATACTCCATCAGCGTCACCAGGGTTTCGCGCCGGGTCGTCAGGGACGGCGCTTCCAGCAGCGCCTGCTTGTCCTCGGGCGGGAACGGGCAGAGCATGGACAGCGAGTTGATCAGCAATTCGTCCTCGGCTTCGCGCAGGCTGTCCCAGTCCGTCGACAGGTGGCGCGTCGCGAAGAAGCGGCCGAGAAGGTCCATGAAGGGCGCACGGTCGAGGCCGGCGTCGCACTCGGCCCGGCCAAGGTCGCGGCCAAATCCGTTCCAGGTCACGTCGGCGCGGAGGTAGGGCGTGAAGCCCGACACCTCGTGGTCGATGCGGAACCGCGAGATGCCGGTCAGGGTGATCATGTAGCGCCGGTCTTCGGTTTCCGAGAAGCCGGTAACCCGCCCCGCGCAGCCGATCGCATGAAGTCGCGTCGCGCTGCCTGCCCCGCCGCGATCGGAACCGGGCGTCGGGCGCGGCTGGACCATCCCGATCAGCCGGTGCGACGTCTTCAGGGTGTCGTCCAGCATCGCCAGGTAGCGCGGCTCGAAGATGTGCAGCGGCAACCGCGCCCGCGGCAGGAGCAAGGCGCCCGGCAGCGGGAACAGGGCAAGGGTGGACGGCAGATCGGCGGCAGAGATCATGACACCGAACCTAACGCGCGGCGGGCGTCAGGCAAATATCAGCGACGAGAGTTTGCGCCGTCCGTTCAGCGCGATCGGGTCCTGCGGCTTCAGCGCGTCGAAGATGGTGAAGAGCTGGGCCTTGGCGGCGCCGTCATTCCACTCCCGGTCGCGGCGGAACAGGTCCAGCAATTCGTCCACCGCCGCCTGCACCTCGCCGGCCGCATGCAGCGCGGTAGCCAGGTCGAAGCGCGCCTGCAGATCCGCCGGGTCGGCCTCGACCCGGGCGCGAAGTTCGTTGACCGGGCCGGCTTCGGCAGCCTGCCGTGCCAGCGCGAGCTGGGCGCGGACCGCGTCGATCTCGGGGGCGTTGGCCATCGATGGCGGGGCCGTATTCAGCAACGCCTCGGCCTGATCGGCTTCGCCCAGGGCCAGATAGGACCGGGCGAGGCCCGCCAGGGCCGGGGCGCTGTCTGGAAGTTCGGCAAGGATCGCGGCGAAGGTCTGCGCCGCATCCGCCACGGCGCCTTCGGCCAGCATGGCCTCGGCCGCCTCCAGCGCCTCGGCCAGACCGCCATCGCCCGCGGCACTGGCGACCCGCTCGACGAATTCCCTGATCTCGGACTGCGGCAGCGCGCCCTGGAAGGCGTCGACCGGCTGGCCCCGGAAGAAGGCATAGACCGTCGGGATCGACTGAATGCGCAACTGCTGGGCGATGCGCTGGTTCTCGTCCACGTTGATCTTGACCATGCGGACCCGACCGCGCGCCTCGATCACCGCCTTCTCCAGCATCGGCCCCAGGGTCTTGCAGGGACCGCACCACGGCGCCCAGAAGTCGACGATGACCGGCACATCCTGACTGACCTCGACCACATCGGCCATGAAGGTGGCCTCGGTGGTGTCCTTGATCAGATCGCCCCCTGCGGGCGTACCGGTTTTCGAGCCGAGTTCAAGCATCGCGCGTCCCCAATTGTCCCAAGACCTGGCCTGCTGCGTCTATATGGAGGAGGACCGCGACGAGTCCAAGGCCCGCGCTGTCAGAGGTCGAAGGTCGCGAAGACCGGCGCGTGGTCGGACGGCTGCTCCCAGCCGCGCGCCCCGCGCAGGATCCGTGACCCGCCCGCCGCCGCCGCCAGATCGGGCGTTGCCCAGATATGGTCCAGGCGCCGGCCCTTGTCCACCGTATCCCATTCCGGCGCGCGATAGGACCACCACGAATACAGCGGGCCCTCGGGGATGTCCTGACGGGTGATGTCGACCCAGCCGCCGGCCTCCTGCATGGCCGTCAGGCGCGCGACCTCGATCGGCGTGTGGCTGACCACCTTCAGAAGCTGCTTGTGCGACCAGACGTCGTCTTCCCGCGGCGCGATGTTCAGGTCGCCCACCAGGATCGCGCGTTCGGGCCGGTCGCCGTGGAACCAATCCGTGAGTTCGGTCAGGAAGTCGAGTTTGTGGCCGAACTTGTCGTTGACCGCCCGGTCGGGGATGTCGCCGCCCGCAGGGATGTAGAGGTTGTGGATCACCGTCCCGTCTGCCAGCCGGGCGGCGACGTGGCGGGCGTCCTCGCGTCCGACGAAATGCCGGTGGCCGGCATCCTCGATCGGCACCCGGGACAGGACCGCCACGCCGTTATAGCCCTTCTGCCCGCGCGCCACTGCATGGGTATAGCCAAGCGCGGCGAAGTCGGTCAGCGGCAGCTTGTCCACCGGGCACTTACATTCCTGCAGGCACAGGATGTCGGGCGCCTCTTCGCCCAGAAGCCGGGCGACGAGCCCGGCGCGCAGGCGCACCGAGTTGATGTTCCAGGTGGCAAGGGTCAGCATCGCGGGCTCCGTTCCGTCCGTCGGGAGCGGTCTAGCGCGCCCGGGCGGCGCGGGGAACCCCGGGGACGCAGGACGCGGGCCGGGCAGGACTGTTGCGCGGCCGCATCATGTGTGGTCCCTTTGCGCATCCCACCCGCGGCGACGGGAACTGCGCGCTAGAGCGGCGCCCCCGGATCCGCTAACGCGGGCACCAGGGAAGGGGTACAGTCTTGCAATACCTCAAGAAACGCTGGCGACGTCTGGAAGTCCGGCTGCAGCGCAGCCGCCGCGTGCAGGGCGCAACCCAGGCGCTGTTCGCGGCCTATGTCAACTTCTGCTTCCGCACCACGCGCTGGCAGAAGATCGGCTTCGAATCCTACGAGGCCGACATCGCCCGCGGCGTCCCGCGCGTGCTGTGCTGCTGGCACGAACGGCTGATCTTCACCCCCTACCTGCGCGACTGGTCCGACCACCGGCTGACCGTGATGGCCAGCGCCCATGCCGATGCCCGGATCGCCTCGGCCAACCTCGCCAGTCTCGGCATCGGGCTGATCGAGCTCGAGACCTCGGGCGACAACTCGCAGGCGATCCGCGAGGCGGTGCGCGCCCTGCGCAAGGGGGGCTCGGTCGGGATCACCGTCGACGGACCGTTCGGCCCGCCCCGGGTGGCCAAGCCCGGTGCGCTGGTCATTGCCGGGCTGGCCGGGGTGCAGGCCGCGCCCTGCACCTATGCGGTCAGCCGCGTCTTCCGGTTGAAGACCTGGGATGGCTTCGTGGTGCCGCTGCCCTGGTCGCGGGGCGTGCTGGCGGTGGGCGACGGCTTCACCCCGCCCCGCCGGATGACCGAGGCCGAGACTGCAGCGGCGGTCGCCCGGCTGGGCAATCTGATCGACGCCCTGACCGAGGCCTGCGAGGCCCGGTTGCGCGAGCCCCGCTAGGCGCCGCGATCCGCCAGCCTCCACTGCCGGGAAAAAAAGGCCCCCGCAAGCGGGGGCCAGTCCAACAGGGAGGTGCGCCATAACCCCGGCGCGTGGGATTCCGTAAGGTCATGGTGCCATCGATGCTGCAGGCGCGCAATGCGACCTTAGCGTCACAGGCCGGCTTCAGCTCACCAGCCGGTAGCCGCCGCTCTCGGTGACCAAAAGTCGGGCATTCGACGGATCCGGCTCGATCTTCTGGCGCAGCCGGTAGATATGGGTTTCCAGCGTGTGGGTGGTCACGCCGGCATTGTAGCCCCAGACCTCGTGGAGCAGCACATCCCGGGCCACAACCCCTTCGGTCGCCCGGTAGAGGTATTTCAGGATGTTGGTTTCCTTCTCGGTCAGGCGGATCTTGCGCTCCTGCGCGTCGACCAGCATCTTCATCGCCGGCTTGAAGGTATAGGGTCCGATCTGGAACACCGCGTCCTCGGACTGCTCGTGCTGGCGCAACTGGGCGCGGATGCGGGCCAGCAGCACCGGGAACTTGAACGGCTTGGTCACATAGTCGTTCGCCCCGGCATCGAGGCCGAGGATGGTGTCAGAATCGCTGTCGTGCCCCGTGAGCATCAGCACCGGACACTTCACCCCTTGCTTGCGCATGATCCGGCACAGCTCGCGCCCGTCGGTGTCGGGCAGGCCCACGTCCAGGATCACCAGGTCATAGCTCGCTTCCTTGGCGCGCTTCAGACCCTGATGTCCGTCGGCGGCTTCGAACACGTCGAACTCCTCGGTCATCACGAGCTGTTCCGACAGCGCCTCGCGCAGGTCGTCGTCATCGTCGACGAGCAGGATCTTCTTCAGGCCGCTCATGGGGTCCTCCTTGTTGCAAGACAGGATGTTGCGCACCCCCCCGGGGTCGGACAAGATATGCGACAGGTCGCTCACGGGGTCGTGTGCGCGCGAGAGAGTTGTTACAGGATCCGTGACGGGGCGCCGGGCGACCCTATCTGACGGACACAGATCCGGGCCGGTTCCTCGGCCCGCAGGCAGGAACGGCAGCGTGGCATTGACACCGGAACCGGTCGAACTCGTGGCCCGGGCGCGGGCGGACCTGCGCATGGGGCTGGGCGTCGTCTTGCGCGACGGGGCCGGTCCGGGCGGCGTGCTGATGCTGGCAGCCGAGACCCTGACCGCGGCGCGGCTGGACGATGCCCGCGCTCTGGGCCGGCCGGTGGTCGCGCTGACCGCGCGGCGGGCCGAGACCCTTAAGGCGCGGCCCTATGACGGCGACCTGGCCCGGGTCGTGGTGCCGCCCGATGCCGATCTGGCCTGGGTGCAGGCGCTGGCCGATCCGGCCGACGATCTGGCGATGCCCATGAAGGGGCCGCTGCTGGCGCGCCGGGACGGCGGGGCGGTGCTACCGCGTTCGGCGATCCGGCTGTGCAAGGCGGCGCGCCTGCTGCCGGCGGCGCTGGTGGTGGACCTGCCCGATGCCGGCGCGCTGGCCCGCGACGCCGGGTTGACCCTGATCGAGGCCGGCGAGGTGCTGCGGCTGGCCGACGCGGCCAGCCCCCTGAACGAGATCGTGTCGGCCCGCCTGCCGATGTCGGTGTCCGAGGCCGGCCGGCTGCACATCTTCCGCCCCGAGGATGGCGGCGAGGAGCATTACGCGGTCGAGATCGGCGAGCCCGACCGGGACGCGCCGGTGCTGACCCGGCTGCATTCGGCCTGCTTCACCGGCGACCTGCTGGGCTCGCTCAAATGCGACTGCGGTCCGCAATTGCGCGGCGCGCTGGCGCAGATGGGGGCGGCGGGCGCGGGCGTCTTGCTCTATCTCAACCAGGAGGGGCGCGGCATCGGGCTGGCCAACAAGATGCGCGCCTATGCCCTGCAGGACCAGGGCTTCGACACGGTCGAGGCCAACCACCGCCTCGGCTTCGAGGATGACGAGCGCGACTTCCGCATCGGCGCCGCGATCCTGCGCCGAATGGGGTTCAGCCGGGCGCGGCTGATGACCAACAACCCGGCCAAGGTGGCGATGCTGGACCGCTGCGGCCTCGCGGTGGTCGAGCGCGTGCCGCTCAGGGTCGGCCGCGGCGCCCACAACACCGCCTATCTGGACACCAAGGCAGCAAAGTCGGGGCATCTGCTGTGAGCGCGACCCTGACCGTCACCCGCCGCGGGGCGCGGCTGGGCAACCTGTGGCTGCCCTGTTCGATCGGCCGCGGCGGCATCGCCACCGACAAGCGCGAGGGCGACGGGGCGACGCCCGCCGGCACCCACCGGATCGTCGGCCTGCTCTATCGCGCCGACCGGATCGCCCGGCCGGCGCTTTGGGCGCAACCGATCGGGCCGTCGGATCTGTGGAGCGACGATGTCGACGATCCGGCGAACTACAACCATGGGGTGCGCGCGCCCTATGCGGGCTCGCACGAACGGTTGCGCCGCTCCGACCCGATGTATGACGCGGTGCTGGTCACCGACTGGAACTGGCCGGACGCGGTGCCGGGACGGGGATCGGCGATCTTCCTGCATGCCTGGCGCCGGGCCCGCCACGGCACCGCGGGCTGTGTCGCCTTCGCCCGCAGCGACCTGCTGTGGCTTTTGCCGCGGCTGGCGCCGGGATCGCGGCTGGTGGTCAGGGGCTGAGGGTGGGGCGCCGGGTCAGGCCCGGCGCGCCGGCGCCCCGGTTGGGAGTACGGCGTCCCGGCCTTGCGCCCAGCCCTGTCGCTCAGCCGTGGTCGCGGTCCCCGAAGATCGCCGAGCCGACCCGCACATGGGTCGCGCCGGCGGCGATCGCGGCTTCGAAATCGCCGCTCATGCCCATCGACAGGCCCGAAAGCCCAACCCGCGCCGCCAGATCGGCCAGCATGGCAAAATGCGGCGCCGGGTCGTCCTCGGCCGGCGGGATGCACATCAGCCCGACCACCGGCAGGTCCATGCCCCGGCAGAGGGCGACGAAGGCCTCGGTCGCATCGGGCAGGACGCCGGCCTTCTGGGGCTCGGCCCCGGTATTGACCTGCACGAACAGATCGGGCGAGGCACCCCGCGCCTGGGCCAGATCGGCCAGCCGGCGCGCCAGCTTCTCGCGGTCGAGGGAATGGATCGCGTCGAACAGGCCGACGGCGGCCTTCGCCTTGTTGCTCTGCAACGGACCGATCAGATGCACCGAAATGCCGGACAAGCGCGCTATCAGCGCCGGCCAGCGGCCTTCCGCCTCCTGCACCTTGTTCTCGCCGAACAGGCGCTGGCCTTCGTCGAGCACCGCCGCGATGCGCTCCGCCGGCTGCATCTTCGACACCGCGACGAGCTTCACCGAACCTTCGGGCCGGCCTGCTGCCCGTTCGGCCGCGCCGATCCGCGCCAGGATCGCCGAAAGCCCCGTGGTTGCTGCCATGGCTTGCCCTCCGCCCGCTTGCGGGCAGGTTGAACCACGCCGGCCCCGAAAAGGAAAGGGCGGGCCTCAGGCCCGCCCCCGCGCAGAGCCCGGATCGGGCTGCTCAGAAGACCATGGTGATGCCGAAGTCTGCCACGACGTAGTTGCTGGGAAGCTCGTCGAAATCCCATTGGCTGACGCCGCCGCCGATCTGAAGACCGCCGCCCAGATCGTAGAACGCGCCGAGGCCGGCATAGGTGTCGTCCAGATCGACCAGCGCCGGATCGTCGTAGTCGATGTTGAACTGGCGGTAATAGCCGGCGAAGGACCAGGCCTCCCAGTTGTAGACCGCCGAGAGGCCCCACTGTTCGGCGTCACCGGTGCCACTGGCGTCGATCAGGCCGTAGGATCCCTTCAGCGTCACCCCCGAGAAGGTGACCGAGGCCTGACCGATGGTCTGGTGGGCATCGTCCTGGGCGATCACGGTGATGGCCTGATCGGTGAAGTCGCCGGCGTCGCGAATGGTGATCTCGGTGCCTTCGAGGATGGATTCATAGCCGATCCCGACGCTCCAGAACGATCCCTCGTAGCCGGCGCCGATGGTCCAGTCCTGATCGTCGGTCACGCCGACCCCAAGGGTCAGGGCCTCGATCTCATAGGTATAGGCCGCGACCGGGCTGCCCGAAGGCTGCGGCGCCGACGCGGTCAGGTAGAGCATCTCGTTGAAATCGCCCAGGCCGGTGATGCCGACGCCGGCAAGGTCGCCCACCACCTGCTCGGCCGAGCCGTCGATGTCGCCCATCGCGAGGGTGCCGAAGTCGCCCGAGACGAAGATCTCGCCGTTGTATCCCAGAGGGCCTTGCGACTGGCCTTCGCCGATGTCGTCGATATCCGCCGCGGCGCCGAAGGTCAGGCCGCTGTCCGAGGTGCCGGTGGCGGTGAACTCGAAGTCCAGGTCGTAGACGAAGGCGTAGTCCGACAATTCGCCGTTGCGGGACTCGAAGATGCCCTCGTCGTCATAGGTGCCGACCGCGGCACCCATGTAGCCGTCGCCGCCGACCGTCACTTCGGCCATGGCCGGGCAGCCGAGGGCGGCTAGGCCGCCCACAAGAACCCCGGTCAGGCCGGGGACACAGGTCGTGGAATTGAGAAGAATCCGCCGCATGCCGCGTCTCCAACAGGTTCAGCCGACGTGCCGCCCCGCAGTGCCTCGCCCTGGGAAGCAGCCATCCATGCGTTAACCATTGGTCCTCGATCGTGACCTGGCCAGACAAAAAAAGAGAGCGGGCGAAAACGCCCGCTCTCCGTGTGTCTTTCTGATCGCAGATCAGAAGTTGAACGACAGACCGAAGTCGGCGATCACGACGTTGCTGTCGAGTTCGTCGAAGTCGGCTTGCACGACGCCGGTTTCGATGGCGAGACCGCCGCCGAGGTCGTAGGCGAGGCCGATGCCGAAGAAGTTGTTGGTCTGGTCAGCAGTGGCGGTACCGGAGTTCCCGTCGAACTCCTGGCCGCGCCAGTAGCCGCTCAGGGTGATCGCGTCCCAGCCGTACGAGGCCGAGATGCCGTACTGGGCCAGTTCACCGACGTTGTCGATGTCGATCAGGCCATAGGCACCTTTCAGGGTCACACCGGCGAAGGTGACCGAGCCCTGACCGATGGTCTGGTGCGCGTCATCCGGGGTGATGATGGTGGTGCCGCCGGTGCCGTTGCCGACGAGAACGACATTGCCGTTGGCGTCGACTTCGGGAACGAACGAACCGGGTTCACGCAGGGTGATCTGGGCGCCGTCCTTGATGGCTTCGTAGCCGAGGCCGATGCTCCACATGTCGGTTTCGTAGCCGGCGCCGATGCCCCAGCCTTTGTCGTCGGTGATGCCCAGGCCCAGGGTCAGGCCCTCGACCGAGTATTCGTACAGGGCGAGCGGCGAGCCATCCGGCTGAGCGTTGCCGTCAACCAGGTAGATCATTTCGTTGAAGTCGCCGAGGCCGGTGAGGCCCACGCCGGCGAGGTCGCCGACGACCTGCTCGGGGGCGCCGTCCACGTCACCCATGGTCAGGGTGCCGAAGTCGCCCGAAACGAACATCTCGCCTTCGTAGCCGAGCGGGCCCTGCGACTGGCCTTCGCCGATATCGTCGACGTCGGCCGACGCACCGAAGGTCAGGCCGCTGTCCGAAGTGCCGGTCGCGGTGAAGTCGAAGTCCAGGTCGTAGACGAAGACGTAGGTCGAGAACTCGCCGTTGCGGGTTTCGAAGAAGCCGTCACCATCGTAGGTCGACAGGGCCGCACCGAAGTAACCATCGCCACCAACGACGACTTCCGCCGCTGCGAAACCAGCCGAAGCGATCAGCGCAGTCGAAGCCAGAAGAATCTTTTTCATCGTTTCCCTCGTGTCATTTCCAAGGTGATCCTCAAGCGGGATCGCCCGTTTGAGTTGGCCCTATCTCACGCTTTCGGCTTCGCAAAACAAGTTGTCGACGGCCCCGACCCGGATCCGGTGTTCCACTTGGTGCAGCTTTGCCACAGTGACTTTCCCGCGACCCGGTGGGTCGGCCATTGGCGCTAACGGGTCCGCCGACGGTTCTGCGGGCGCTTGTCCCGACCCCGGTGCTCGGCTAGTGCTGTCGCTTGAGACTGTGCCGGGATTGAAGACAGAATGATGAACAGGGTTGCCGCGACCGTCGCCTGCGCTGCGCTCCTCTGCGTCGGGCTATCCGGCTGCGGCAGTGTGCCGGCCAATACAGGCGTGCCTCCCGCGCTCGAGAACGAGCGCAGCTACAAGGACAATCCGGCCAACGCGAATCGCTCGTCGCTGTTCGACCTGTTCGACAACAGCGACGACCCGAACGTCACCCTTGAGGTGAACCGGTACCTGTGGGTCGCGTCGATGGAAGTCTTGAACTTCCTGCCGATCGAATCCGCGGACCCGTTCTCGGGCGTGATCGTGATGGGCTATGGCACCCCCCCGGGCGGACGCACGCCCTATCGCGCGACGGTCTTCGTGCAGGATCCGGCGCTGGACGCCCGGTCGCTGAAGGTCGCGCTGTCGACGCGGGGCGGCCCGGCGAGCACCGACACGACCCGCACGGTCGAGGACGCGATTCTGACCCGTGCGCGCCAGCTCAGGATCCAGGAACAGGGCTACTGATCGCCCAGACGCAGACCGTGCGCCCCGGTCCGGCCTGAACCCCGTGCCGATTCTGCGCCGGACGCCTTCCGAGACGAGGAACCCGCCCGATGTCCGCCCGTTATGACGCCGCCGCCATTGAAGCCAGATGGCAAGCCGCCTGGGACGAGGCCGGCGTCTTCGTCGCCCGCCACGACCCCGGCCGCCCGAAGTTCTATGTGCTCGAGATGTTCCCGTATCCGTCGGGCAACCTGCACATGGGCCATGTGCGCAACTATGCCATGGGCGACGTGGTGGCGCGCTACAAGGCGGCGCGGGGCTTCTCGGTGTTGCATCCGATGGGCTGGGACGCCTTCGGCCTGCCGGCCGAGAACGCCGCGATGGAACGGGGCATCCATCCCGGCGCCTGGACCTATGACAACATCGCCAACATGAAGGCGCAGTTCCGTTCGCTTGGCCTGTCGCTGGACTGGAGCCGCGAATTCGCCACCTGCGACCCGGACTATTACGGCCGCCAGCAGGCGCTGTTCCTGGACTTCCTGGAAAAGGGCCTGGTCTATCGCAAGGCCGCGGTGGTGAACTGGGATCCTGTCGACATGACGGTGCTGGCCAACGAGCAGGTCGAGAACGGCCGCGGCTGGCGCTCGGGCGCGCTGGTGGAACGGCGCGAGCTGACCCAGTGGTTCTTCCGGATCTCGGACTTCAGCCAGGAACTGCTCGACGCGCTCGACGGGCTGGACAACTGGCCCGAGAAGGTCCGCACCATGCAGGCCAACTGGATCGGCCGGTCGCAGGGCCTGCGCTTCGCCTTCGACCTGACCGCGCCTGCCCATGGGCACGAGAAGATCGAGGTCTATACCACCCGGCCCGACACGCTGATGGGCGCAAGCTTCGTCGGCCTCTCGCCCGACCACCCGCTGGCCCGAGCGCTGGAAGCCGGCAATCCGGCCATCGCCGCCTTCTGCGAGGACTGCCGCCGCGTCGGCACTTCGGAGGAAGCGCTGGAAACCGCCGAGAAGAAGGGCCTGGATACCGGGCTGAAGGTGCGCCACCCGCTCGACCCGAGCTGGGAGCTGCCGGTCTGGATCGCCAACTTCATCCTGATGGATTACGGCACCGGCGCGATCTTCGCCTGCCCGGCCCATGACCAGCGCGACCTGGACTTCGCGCGGAAATACGGCCTGCCGGTCACGGATACCTTCGTGGCGCTGGACGACCCGACGCCGGTCGCCAGCACCGCCTACACCCCGCCGAAGTCCGAGACGGTGAAATGGATCGACCACTTCGCCGGGCTGGACGTGGCCAACGGCGACGAGGCGATCGCCGCCACCATCGCCAAGGCCGAGGCCGACGGCTGGGGGACCGGCGTCACCCAGTTCCGCCTGCGCGACTGGGGCCTGTCGCGCCAGCGCTACTGGGGCTGCCCGATTCCGGTGGTGCATTGCCCGTCCTGCGGCGTGGTGCCGGAGCGGAAGGAAAACCTGCCGATCCGCCTGCCCGAGGACGTCAGCTTCGACCGGCCCGGCAACCCGCTGGACCGCCACCCGACCTGGCGCGACGTGGCCTGCCCGGCCTGCGGCGCCCCGGCGAAGCGCGAGACCGACACGATGGACACCTTCGTCGATTCGTCGTGGTACTTCGCCCGCTTCACCAGCCCCGGAGCCGAAGGTCCGACCGACCCGGCCGAGGCGGATTACTGGATGGATGTGGACCAGTACATCGGCGGCATCGAGCACGCGATCCTGCACCTGCTGTATTCCCGCTTCTTCGCCCGGGCGATGGTGCTGACCGGCCACCTGCCCGAACGCGCGAAGGAGCCCTTCGACGCGCTGTTCACCCAAGGCATGGTGACCCACGAGATCTACCAGACCCGCGACGCGAATGGCCGGCCGGTCTATCACCTGCCCGCCGATGTCCGGGACGGACGGCTGGCCGACGGCACCGCGGTCGAGATCATCCCTTCGGCCAAGATGTCGAAGTCGAAGAAGAACGTGGTCGACCCGGTGCGGATCGTGTCCACCTTCGGCGCCGATACCGCGCGCTGGTTCATGCTGTCGGACAGCCCGCCCGAGCGTGACGTGGAATGGACCGATGCCGGGGCCGAGGCCGCGCACCGGCACCTGTCGCGGATCTGGCGCATCGCCGACGAGCTGGCCGCTGCCGGCGCCCGGGCCGACGCGCCCGTCGCCGATGCGGCGCTGGCCCGGACCGTGGCGCGCACCATCCGCGACGTGACCGACGGGATCGAGGGCTTCGCCTTCAACTCGGCGGTGGCCAAGCTCTATACCCTGGCCGGGGCGATCCAGAAATCCGACGCCGCGCCCGCCGACCGGGCCGCCGCGCTTGGCGTGCTGGTCCGGCTGATGGCGCCGATGACCCCGCACCTGGCCGAAGAGGTCTGGACCATGCTGGGCGGCACTGGCCTTGTCGCCACCCTGCCCTGGCCCGAGGCCGATCCGGCGCTTCTGGTCGAGGATACCGTGACCCTGCCGATCCAGATCAACGGCAAGCGCCGGTCGGAACTGGTGGTGGCCAAGGACCTGTCCACCGCCGAGGTCGAGAAGCTGGCCCTGGCCGACGGGGCGGTGCAGAAGGCGCTGGCCGGCGCCGCGCCGCGGAAGCTGATCGTCGTGCCGGGCCGCATCATCAATGTGGTGGTCTGACCCCGCCCTCCGCGACGATGCCGACGGGCCGGATCCGGCCCGCCGCGCGGCGATCCTGACCCTTGCGGCGCTGGCGGGCTGCGGCTTCACCCCGGTCTATGCACCGGGCAATTCCGGCGCGGCCCTGCCCGGCGCGGTCGAGGTGGTGCAGCCCGGCGGCGATCTGGGCTACTGGATGACCCAGTCGCTGGAAGACCGCTTCGGCCCGCCGGTCAACCCGCGCTACCGGCTGAACATGACGCTCTCGGCCTCGACCGACCGGGTCGCGGTGACCGCGGCGCAAAGCACCACGCGCTACAACCTCGTCGGCAATGCCGGCTTCCGCCTGACCGATATCGCCACCGGCACCGTGGTGGTGGCGGGCAATGTGGACGGCTTCACCAGCTATTCCGCCGCCGGATCGACCGTCGCCAACCGGGCCGCGCTGCGCGACGCCTTCCGCCGGCTGGCGGTGATCCTGTCGGACAAGATCATGCTCGACCTCTATGCGGCGCCGGGCCTGAGGTCGTGAAGCTGAACCCGCGCGAGGCGGTCGGCTTCTTCGCCCGCCCCGATCCCGGGCGCGCCGGCATCCTGATCTTCGGCGCCGACCCGATGCGCATCGCGCTGCGGCGGCAGGAGGTGACCGCCGCCCTTTCCGGCCCCGCCGCCGAGGCCGAGATGCGCCTGACCCGCCTGTCGCCCGCCGACCTGCGCGCCGACCCGGCCGCGCTCGATTCGGCGATGAAGGCGCAGGGCTTCTTCCCGGGCCTGCGGGTGGTGGTGCTGGACGGCGCGCTCGATGCCCATGCCGCCGCGGTGGCCGCGGTGCTGGCCGACTGGCGGCCCAGCGATGCCCGGCTGGTGCTGGCGGCGGGGAACCTTGCGAAGGGCTCGGCCCTGCGGAAGCTGTTCGAGGAGCACCCGAACGCGCTGGCCGCCGCGATCTATGCCGACCCGCCCAGCCGGGCCGAGGTCGCGGCGACGCTGGGCAAGGCCGGGCTTTCGGGCCTGCCCGATCCGGCGCTGGCCGACCTGACCGCGCTGGCCGAAGCGCTCGACCCCGGCGATTTCGCCCAGCTGGCCACCAAGCTCGCGCTCTACAAGCTCGATGACCCGACGCCGGTTTCCGCCGCCGACATCGCCGCGGTGGCGCCGGTTTCGACCGAGGCCGCGATCGATGCCGCCATCGACGTGGTGGCCGAGGGCCGGCACGGCGAACTGGGCCCGACGCTGCGTCGGCTGCACGACCAGGGCACCGGGGCGGTGGCGCTGGCCATCGCCGCGATCCGGCATTTCCGCACCCTGCACGCCATCATCGCCCATCCCGGCGGCCCGGCCCAGGGCGCGGGGGCCTTGCGCCCGCCGCTGTTCGGCCCGCGCCGGGACCGGATGCTGAAACAGGCGCAGGGCTGGGGCGCCACCCGGCTTGAGGAGGCGCTGGCGATCCTGATCGAGGCCGATCTGGCGCTCCGGTCCGGCGGGCAGGTCGCCCCCCAGTCCGCGCTGATCGAACGGGCGCTGTTCCGGCTGACCTTCCTGGCCCGGCGCTGAGCGGGCTTGCGGCCGGGCCGCGCTGCCGCCAGCATGGCGCCAGCCTTCCAGCAGCGGAGCCCTGCCATGTATGCCGTGATCGGCACCCTCACCAGCCGCACCTTCCGGATCCTCTGGGCGCTCGAGGAACTGGGCCTGCCCTATGAGCACGAGCCGGTTCCGCCCCATAGCGAGCGGGTGCTGGCGCTGAACCCGGGGGGCAAGATCCCGGTCCTGCTGGCCGACGGCACCGCCCTGACCGACAGCACCGCGATCCTCGCCTTCCTCGCGGACCGCCACGGCGCGCTGACCTTTCCCGCCGGCAGCATCGCGCGCGCCCGGCAGGACGCGCTGACCCACCGCTTCCTGGACGAAGTCGAGGGGCTGGTCTGGACCGCGGCGCGGCACAGCTTCATCCTGCCGCCCGACCAGCGGGTCCCCGCGGTCAAGGACAGCCTGCGCTGGGAACTGGCCCGCAACGCCGACCGGCTGGAGGCGGATCTGGCCGGCTCGCTGGACGACGGGCCCTACCTGATGGGCGAAACCTTCACCATCGCCGACATCCTCGCCACCCACTGCCTCGACTGGACCGACCGGGCGAAGATGCCGCTGACCGGCCCGGCGCTCGCCGCCTATGGCGACAGGGTCCGCGCCCGCCCGGCCTATCGCAAGGTGCTGGCGATGATGGCCGCCGAAGGTCGGCGTCAGATCGATCCGGCGGCGCGGCCGGATGCCGGGCCGGCCCCGGCCTGGTCGGCCTGCCCGAGCCCGCCGCCGCGGCGCCGCCGCCCAGCGGCCGGTGGCAAGGCATCCGGTCAGCAGGTAGCCGCCCGTGGGCGCCTCCCAGTCCAGCATCTCGCCGGCGACGAAAACGCCCGGCCGGGCCTTCAGCATCAGGCCGGCATCGACCGCGTCCCGCCGCACGCCGCCGGCGGTCGAGATCGCCTCGTCGATCGGCCGCGGCCAGGCATGGCGCACCGGCAGCGCCTTGATCAGGGCGGCCAGCGCCGCCGGCTCGGCCGGCAGCGGCCGGCCCCATTCCTGCAGCAGCGCGAGCTTCACCGGATCGAGCCCCAGCGCCCGGCGCAGGTGGTTGGCAAGGCTGGCCTTGCCGCGCGGCCGCGCCAGCCGCGCCGCCACTGCCGCCACGTCCAGATCGGGGGCCAGGTCCAGCACCAGCGCCGCGCCCTCGCGCACGGGGCGCGCCACCTGATAGATCCGCCGCCCTCCAGCCCGCGTGCCGAGACGACGAATTCGCCCCGCGTCCCCGCCGCGCCGGCAAGCAGGGCGGCGCCCTTCATCATAGCCCCGATACCCGGGCCATCGGCGCCGACCAGTCGACCCTGAAGCCCGATATTCGCAGGCTGGAACGGCGCCAGCGCGACGCCCTCGGCGGCCAGCGTACCGGCCCAGGCCCCGTCCGCGCCCAGCCGCGCCCAGCTTGCGCCCCCCAGTGCCAGCACGCTGACCCCCGCCACCAGCCGCACCGGACCGTCCGGGGTGGCAAACAGGGCCGCATCGCCGTCCCAGCCCTGCCAGCGCCAGCTGGTGCGGAGCTCGACGCCGAGGTCCGTCAGCCGCCCGGCCCAGGCCCTGAGCAGCGGCGAGGCCTTCATCGCCACCGGGAACACCCGCCCGGTCGAGCCGGTGAAGACCGCCTGCCCCAGCCCGCTTGCCCAGTCCTGCACCTGATCCGGGCCGAAGGCGCCGATCATCGGCGCCAGCCAGTCCGCGGCCGCGCCATAGGCGGCCAGGAAACGGTCGGCCGGCTCGGCCTTGGTCAGGTTCAGCCCGGACTTGCCGGCCATCAGGACCTTGCGTCCGATCGAAGGCTTCGCCTCGGCCAGCAGCACGGCGTGCCCGGCCGCGGCCAGCACCTCGGCCGCCATCAGCCCGGCCGGCCCGGCCCCCACCACCAGCGCCGCGATCTGCTGTTGCTCCGCTGCCCAAACCCCGCTATCCTTGTCGGTCTGCCATCCGGATAGCCCATGCCGGCCGAAGACCCCAGACGACCCCGAAGCCGGTTCCGACGCCGGGCCGATCTGCCCGCTCTGCCTCCGGCCGATCCCGCCGGGCACACCGCAGAGCCTGCACCACCTGACCCCGCGGCTCAGGGGCGGCAAGGGCGGCCCGGTGGTGCGGCTGCACCAGATCTGCCACAACCAGATCCACGCCACCCTGACCGAAACCGAACTGGCCCGGAACTTCGCCACCATCGAGGCGCTGCGCACCCATCCCCGCCTCGCGCGCTTCCTCGCCTGGATCGCGAAGCGGCCGCCGGGGTTCCATTCCCGATCCCCGTCCGCGCGGCGCTGGAGGAACGCACGCGGCCGCTACCCCGCCGACTTGACTTTCGCGCGGCATGGGTCAGGCTGCGCTCCGTCAAACCGCTCGTGCCCCGCGCCCCCGCCGCGCCTCAAGCCCCGGAAAGGTGCCGCCGCCCGTGTCGCCCGCCGAGATCGAAGCGCTGATCGCCCGGGTCGCCTTGCGCGACCGCGCCTCGCGGCGCTCGGCGGGATGCGACGGCACCGGAACTCAGCGGCGTCGGTGCGCTGCGTGTTCTACAAGGACGCCGCCCAGGCCGAGGACGCGATGCAGGACGCCTACATGAAGATCTGGACCCATGCCGACCGTTTCGCGGTGACCGGGCACAGCCCGATGACCTGGCTGGTGACGATCGTCCGCAACACCGCCATCGACCGCCTGCGCGCCCGCCGGCCCATGGCCGACATCGCCGACATGGCCGAGGTGATCTCGGACGGCCGCCCGACGCCCGAGGCCCGCGCCATCGCCCGGTCGGAAGCCGCCCGCATCGCCGCCTGTCTGGGCGAGCTGGACCCCGACCGCCGCCGCGCGGTGCGCGCCGCCTATCTGGACGGCGCCAGCTATGCCGAGCTGTCCGCGGCCCTTGGCGTGCCGCTGAACACCATCCGCACCTGGCTCCGGCGCAGCCTGATCCGGCTGAGGGAGTGTCTGGGCCGATGACCGACACACCCGACATCTTCGCCGGCGGACCGGACAGCGGGGGCGAGGCCACCGCGCTGGCGGCCGAGTATGTCCTTGGCCTGATGGACCCGGTCAGCCGGGCGGAGTTCGAGGACGCGCTGGCGCGCTCGGACGAACTGCGCGCCGAAGTGGCGTTCTGGGAGGCCGAACTGGCCGGGATGGCGCTGGCCGAACTGGCCCCGGTGACGCCGCCCGCGAAGCTGAAGGCGCGGCTGATCGACGGGCTGTTCCCGCCCGAACCGCGGCAGCGGCTGTGGACCAGCGTCTGGCTGTGGCGCGGCGCCACCCTGGCTTCGCTGGTGCTGGCGGCGGGTCTGGGATGGCAGTTGCAGCAGGCAAGGGGACCGGTGCCGCTGCTGGTGGGCGAGATCGCCGCCGAGAACGAATCCGCCCTGCGCCTCATGGCGGTCTATGACGCCGCCGACGGCACGCTGCGGCTGACCCGCACCGATGGTGTGGCCGCCCCGGGCCGGGCGCTGGAGCTGTGGGCCATCGCGGGCGAGGCGCCGCCGGTCTCGCTGGGCCTTCTGGGCGCCGATGCCCAGGGCCGGGTGGTCCTGCCCGAGGCGCTGCGCGGCGAGGCCGGGGCGATCACCTTCGCGATCAGCGACGAACCCCCGGGCGGCTCGCCCACCGGGGCGCCGACCGGGGCGGTGCTGGCGCTGGGACGGCTGGACGGGGTCTGAGCCTCAGCCCGGCCGCGGCGCCAGCAGGATGATGGCGGCGCCGGCAAGGCTGACCGCGGCGCCCACCAGATCCCAGCGGTCGGGGCGATAGCCCTCGACCAGCCACAGCCAGCCCAGCGCGGCGACGATGTAGACCCCGCCATAGGCAGCATAGGCGCGCCCCGCCTGCGCCGCCGGGCTGAAGGCCAGCAGCGCCGCGAACAGCGCAAGCGCCGCCATTCCCGGCAGCAGCCACCACAGCGGCCGGTCAAGCCGCAGCCACGACCAGAAGGCGAAGCAGCCGGCGATCTCGGCCAGCGCGGCGGCGGTATAGAGAAGGGCGGTGCGCATCGCCCCTGCCTAGCCCCGGATGGCGCGCCCGTCCATCGGGCTGCCGCCGGCGGACTTCGCCTTGGGCGTCGCCGACGCGGGCGTGCCAAAAAATCCGCCGGCCCGGTGAAACTTCCGCCGCCGCGGCGCCGTGACTTGAGGCAACCGGGACAGACGCCCCGGGAGCTTCGAGAGGAGACGCCATGCCCAGCCCGTTCCACCTGTCCCGCCCGTTCCGCCTGTCCGGGGTGCTTGCCGCCCCGCTGCTCGCCACCCTGATGGCCACCGCCACCGGCGCCGCGACGCTGGTGCCGATGGTCGGCGGCGCGCCGATGTATCCCACGAAGACCATCGTCGAGAACGCCGCCACTTCGGCCGACCACCAGACCCTTGTCGCCGCCGTCCAGGCCGCCGGCCTGGTCGAGACCCTGAGCGGCCCGGGGCCCTTCACCGTCTTCGCTCCCACCGACGCGGCCTTTGCCGAGATCGACGCCGACAGCCTTCAGCGGCTGATGATGCCGGAACACCGCGACCAGCTGACCCAGGTGCTGGCCTGCCACGTGGTTGCGGCCAACGCGATGTCCGAGGCGATCGCCGGCATGATCGCCGACGACGGCGGCGCGCACCCGGTCAAGACCCTGGGCGGCTGCACCCTGACCGCCAGCCTGTCGGGCGACATGATCAGCCTGACCGACGAACGCGGCCGGGTCGCCCGCGTCACCATCGCCGACGTGGTCCAGTCGAACGGGGTCATCCACGTCATCGACAAGGTGATGCTGCCGGCGTCCTGACCACCCGACGGAACCTGTTGCCCAGTGGATGGTTGTGAGTGGCGCCCGGTGTCTTCCCCGACCGGTCGCCGTCGGGCCCGGCGCGGCACTTGCCGCCGCCGGGTCCGGTCATCCGGGACCGGACGCGAAGGCGCTTGCCGCAGAGTTATCCGGCGGTGTAGGCACGACCGGCAGCACCTGCCTCCGGATCCATGCGCCTCGCCCTTCGTCTTTCAGCCTTCCCACTGCTGGCCTGTCTTGCCGGTCCCGCCGCGGCCACCAACGATGACTGGGACGATATCTTCGGCGCCGCCATCCGGGCGCAGGCGGAAAGTGCGCTTGCCGTGCTTGGGTTTGCCACCGTGCCGTCGGAAACCGCCAGCGCGCTCGCGCTCGACACCGGCAACAATCCTGGCCGCACCTACGATTTCGTCGCCGGCCAGCTGGGCGGCGGATTTCGCTGGGGCGAGGACCTGCCGATCTATCTGGAAGGCTACCTGGGCTACAACCGGTTCGACCCTGTCCTTGTGGTGACCGAAGGCGCCCGGACCTCGCCGCTGCCGCTGAAATGGACCTCGGTCGCGGCGACTGGCGGCGTCGGCTACGAATTCGACCTGTCCCCCGATCTTGTGTTGCGCCCGCTGGTGCATGTCGCGCTTGGCCGGGTGCAGTCGGACATCTCGGTCGGCACCCAGGTGATCGCCAACGAACTGGGCATCGACACCGACGCGCTGAAGAATGGCGGCCTGACCGCGGGCGGGCTCGGCGCGTCGCTGGCGCTGGTCTACAACCGGCGCTGGGAAAATGACTACGAGGCGGACGTCTCGCTGCGCTACCCCGACATCCGGCTGCAGCCGATCGCCGGCGACCGCGACCTGGTGG
>JBGAOK010000139.1:0-7375 GCA_044221805.1 Meridianimarinicoccus sp. | reverse complement strand
GCCGTCGGCACATAGACATGGGCCGGGAAGCCATGCGCCTTCAGCACCGGCCAGGCGGTTTCGGCGAAGTCGACGAAGGCGTCATCGAAGGTGATCACCACCGACCGCGGGTCGCCACCGGCCAGCCAGGCGTCAAGGCTCACCACCGGGCGACCGGAGTCGGCCAGCGCCTGCATCTGCGCCGCAAAGACCCCGGGCGCGATCGAGGTCGGGCCGGGATCGGGCGCGATCGCATGGTACATCAGGATGTCGGCCACGGGCGGCGCCCTCGATCCTCGACCACATGGGTGGCGAAGACAGCCCGCTTGCGCGCCCAGAGATCCCTGTCGATCCGCCCGTCGGAGCCCAGGCAATCCACCGCACCATAGGCCATGGCGAAGGCGTGGTGGGTGTTGTCATGGGCGAAAAGCCCTGCCGGCCGAAGTTGATCAGCCCGTCCAGACCCTGGATCCAGCCATCCATCCGGTCGAAGGCCCTGCCTGATAGTCCAGATCATAGACCGGATAGGCGTGGCGCAGGCGGCGGGTCTCGCAGCGCCGCACCGGAACCTTGACCGGCAGGCCCACGCGCCAGCCAGCCGGCGAAGGCCTTGCCCAGATCCGCGTCGCTCATCGACCACCAGGGCTCGCCCGGATCGCAGCAGTTCGGCGCAGAGCAGCGTGACGCCCTTCGGCTCGCTCACGGCGTTGTAGTTCTTCGGCTCGGACATCCGGCTGATCGGGATCGACAGTTCGGGGAAGTAATGGGCATCGAACTCGGTGAAGCGGCGTCTCGAGGATCAGGTAGATCAGGATCATGCCGCGGTAGCGGATCGCATCCGCCGCGGCCAGCACCTCGGGCGGCGCGGGCGGGTCCATCAGCCGCACCAGCGTAGGTGATCGGGATGGTCGACAGGAGCGCGCCGGTCTCCTCCGCCGTTCCTCGCCCGGCGCGCCAGTCCAGATCGCGGTGACCCGGTTGCCCTCGCGCTCGATCCGGCTGATCCGGGTCGAGAAGCGGAAATCGGCGCCGCCCTTGCGCGCGGCCTCGGCCATGGCTTCCGAGATCTGACCGAAGCCCTTTCGCGGATAGTAGAAGCGCCCGGTGGTGGGGCTGCGCAGGCCCGGCAGCATGCGGATCATCTTGCCGAGGATCTTGCCCACCGAACTGCCCGAGACCCGCCGTTCCGCCAGGGTCACCGCCAGCTGGTCGGGGTCGAGGCCCCAGAGCTTCTTCACATAGGGGAAGTAGAAGTTCTCGGCGATGGTGGCGCCCAAGCCATCATAGAGCACGCTCGAGAAGGTCGCGGCGCCTTCGCTGCTTGCGGCGCAGGGGCTTCAGCGCGGTATCGGCCATGAGCGAGGCCGCGAAGGGCACCGGCAGCCGGGTCAGCGCGTCGGCCAGCTTCAGGGGAAAGTGGATCCAGCGCCCGCCAAGGCGGATCCGGCCGTGGCGCGGGCGCAGCAGCAGGTCGTCGCCCAGAAGCGCCTTCACGTCGGCCAGCACCTCGGGCTCGGCCACCGGATGGAAGCGGTGCGAGCCGTAGTCGCACCAGATCCCGTCGATCATGAACGAGTGGAGTTGCCGCCCGCCACCGGCGCCGCGCTCGAGCACCTCGAGCCCGCGGGACGCGGGCTGGCGCCGGCTCAGCGCATAGGCGGCGGCGATCCCGGCCGGACCGGCGCCCAGGACATGGAACGGCGCCAAGTCCTGCGCAGCGTCGCTGGCCCCCCGGATCGCCCCGTACTCTGCCACCCGTTCATTCACCCGATCATTCTCCCGGCGTTGCGGGGCGCAGGGGCGCACCCGACAGGAACAGCACCAGCGCGCCCAGGCCGCCGGTCAGGAACAGCACCACCTGCCAGGCGAGCCCGGCCGTCACCACCAGGGCCGGCGCCGCCCCGAACGGCGCCAGCAGCGCGGCGAGCGACGCCTCGCGCAGGCCGAGACCGCCCAGCGACACCGGCAGGACCGAGATGATCTTCGACAGCGACCAGGCAAACGCCCAGGCGGCGAAGGGGATCTCGAGCCCGACCGCCCGGGCGAACAGGAAGTTCAGGAAGATGAAGCCCGTCTGGATCCCGACCGACAGCACCAGATTGACCAGAAGCAATCCGGCGCGCGGGCCACGCGTCAGTCCCTGCGCGATGCGCTCGGCCAGCCCGCGCGCCGGCAGGCGGGAAACCGCGTCCAGACCTGCGGCACGATCCAGGGAAACACATAGAAGGCGGACAGCGCGATGAGCAGGATCAGGCCGCAGGCACCCTCGGTCGAGGCCCAGCCCGCGCCGCCGTCGCCGGCCACGATCAGGCCGGCGATGGTCAGGCTGGCCAGCGCCACCATGTCGATCAGCCGGTCTGCCGTCGCCGCCGCGCCGATCACGCCGAAGTCGCGCAGCTGGGCATAGCCGACCGCCGCCCGCACCGTGTCGCCCCCTGCCGCGCCCGGCAGGCAGAGATTGGCCGCCAGCCCGGCGAAATGCGCCCGGAGCGCCACCGGGAACGGCAGCGACCGGTGCAGGACGTTCCACCATTTCGCCGCCGACAGCACATGGCCCAGGATGAACAGCGCCATCACCAGGGCAAAAAGGTGCAGCGGAATGCGCGCGAAACCCTCGATGATCGCGTCCCGCGGCAGAAGCCAGAACAGCGCGCCCAGAAGCACGGCCGAGCCGCCGGCGCGGATCGCCCAGCGGCGCAGGGCAGGGGATTTGGCCGCGCCCCTCGCCATCGTCAGGGTCGCAGGTGCAGGCGCGAGATCATGTCGGCGATCAGGCCGAGCGACCAGATCATGATCGCCGCCAGATAGCAGAAGATCGCCGTTTCCGACAGGTTGTCTGGAGAGATGTCGTAGCCGAGCTTCAAGGTCCCGAGCAGGAACAGGACCAGGCCGAGCGGGATGAAGACCCGGAGCGGATTGAACAGGGTGATCACCCTGAGGATCAGGATGATGAAGTTGATGAAGTCGATCGGCTTGATCTTCGAGCGGCCGACCCGCTTGCCGTATTCGATCGGCACGTAGATCAGCCGCTTGCCGTTGCAGGACATGCAGAGCGTGATCGTCGTGGTGAACGAGAAGTTCTGCGGCAGCAGCGGCAGGAACGGCACCAGCTCGGAGCGCCGGAACACCCGCAGGCCGGAGTTCAGGTCGTTGAGCTTCCGGTCGGCGAGGAACGAGGCGAGATGGTTCAGGATGAACTTCGCCGGGCGACGGACCACGGGCACGTTCTTCATCGCCGCGCCGCGGTCGCCCACCACCATGTCCTGATGCCGGCACAGCGCCAGCATCTCGGGCAGGTAGCGCGCCGGATAGGTGCCGTCGGCGTCGAGGATGGCCACGTATTCGTACTGGGCGCGCTTCACGCCCCGCTTCAGGGTCGCGCCGTAGCCCGAGTTCTGGTCGTTCCAGTCCACCGTGGCGCCCGAGGCGATGGCCTCGGCCCGGGTGTTGTCCTTCGACCCGTCGTCGACCACGATGATCTCGAACGGAATGCCGAGAGGGCGAATTGCGCCTGACGTCCTCGACCGTCGAGCGCACGGCGGCTTCCTCGTTATAGGCGGGAATGACCACGCTCAGCGACAGCCCCGCAAGGCTGTCCGCTTCGGCCAGTGCCGCATTCATGCCGTCCATCGACCCTTTCCTCTCACGCATCGCTGTCTCCGGTTACCTGCGCCATCTCAACGTCAGGGAACGTTCAGGCGGTTCTTCACCCCGAGGACATGGAACTCGAACAGGCACCACACATAGGCGCCGGCGGAATAGGCAATGGCTACAGCTGATGGTAGAGCAAGGCGCGCAGCGCGAACAGCGGCCCGCCATTGTCGGTCATGAACCGCACCAGCGGCCAGTTCACCGCCGCGGCAAGGGCCGCAAGGCCCAGCGTGACCAGCCATCCGCCCGACACGAAGGGCAACGCCAGCACCGACAGGATCAGCAGCCCGGCGATCAGCGCGCGCAGGCGTTCGGCCTTGCTGACATTCAGCTCGTCCACCAGCCCGCCGCGGTTGATCATCAGCCGCGACCAGGGCAGCGCCCGGCGGAAGATGTCGGTGAAGATGGCGTTGCGGATGGTCCAGACCTTCAGGTGCTTGCCCTGCAGCGCCGGCTCGACCCGGATGCGGCCGCCGGCGCGGGCGATGCGGTCGCCCAGTTCGATGTCCTCGATCGAGGGCACCCGGTAGGTGCCCACGTCGAAGCCGCCGATCTGCCGGAACACGTCGGCCCGGACGGCGCCGCACCCGGCCCAGAAGGTCGTCGCGGTGTCCCGCGCCCGCTGGTGATAATAGCGGTGCATCAGGTTCTTGTAGCGCGAGAACCACGGCTGGCCGGCCGGCGTGGTGTCGTAGGAGCCGAACACCGCATGCACCTTCGGGTCGGCGAAGGCGGCCCGGATCAACGCGGCCCCGCCGGGCCAGGCGATCACGTCGGAATCGACGAACCACAGGATGTCGCCGCGCGCGGACTGGGCGGCAAGGTTGCGGGCGGCGCCCGGCCCGCCGTTCACCGGCGTGGTCAGCACCTCGGCCCCCATCTGCCGGGCCAGCGCCGCGGTGCCGTCGGACGACCGGTCGTCGACCACGATCACCTCGTCCACCTCGCCGGCGTCGCGCATGGCGATGAGCGGGGTCAGGACCTTGGGCAGCAGGCCTTCGGCCCGGAATGCCGGCATGATCACGCTGATGGTCGGCCGGACGGTTGCGGACGCCGCATCGCCCCGGGAAGGTTCTGCACCAGGCTCATCGGCCCGCTTCCGTGATCTGGCAGCGCCGCCCGAGGACAGCAGCCGGTCGAAATAGGCGATCGTGGCGTCCAGACCTTCGGACAGCGCGACCTTCGGTTCCCAGCCGATCGCCGCCCGGGCGAACGAGATGTCGGGCTGGCGCTGCATCGGGTCGTCGCTGGGCAGCGGCTCGAACACCAGCTGCGAGCGCGAGCCGGTCTTGGCGATCACCGCCTCGGCCAGTTCGCGGATCGTCATCTCGGCCGGATTGCCGATGTTCATCGGCCCGGTGATCTCGGCCGGGCTTTCCATCAATCCGATCAGCCCTTCGATCAGGTCGAGACAAAGCAGAACGACCGGGTCTGCAGCCCTTCGCCATAGATGGTGATGGGCCGGCCTTCCAGCGCCTGCATGATGAAGTTCGACACCACGCGGCCGTCCTGGGGGTGCATCCGCGGCCCGTAGGTGTTGAAGATCCGCGCCACCTTGATCTCGAGCCGATGCTGGCGGTGGTCGAAGAACAGCGTCTCGGCGCAGCGCTTGCCCTCGTCATAGCAGGACCGCCGGCCGATCGGATTGACGTTGCCCCAATAGGCTTCGGTCTGGGGATGGACGGTCGGATCGCCATAGACCTCGGACGTGGAGGCTTGCAGGACCCGGGCACGGACCCGCTTGCCAGCCCGAGCATGTTGATCGCACCATGGACCGAAGTCTTGGTCGTCTGCACCGGGTCGTACTGGTAATGGACCGGCGAAGCCGGGCAGGCGAGGTTGTAGATCTGGTCGACCTCCACATAGAGCGGAAAGGTCACATCATGGCGCATCAGCCCGGAATCGGGGGTTGGCCAGCAGGTGGGCCACGTTCTGGCGCCGGCCGGTGTAGTAGTTGTCGACGCACAGCACCTCGTGCCCGAAGCCGAGAAGCCTTTCACACAGATGCGAGCCGAGAAACCCGGCGCCCCCTGTCACCAGTACCCGCTTCGCACTCGCGCCCATCAACCCGTTCCGTTCCACCGACCATTCCGCCCGTTCCGGCTGTCCTGCCCGCCCTCTCTAGAACGGCGAGGGTGAACGACGATATAATCGTCGGGGACAGCCAGTCCGAACGTCACAAACCTCCATGCCGCATTCGCGACACAACGGGCATTACGTTACGACCGCATGTCGGACAATCCCGGTATTCCCGCAGTCTGAACAGAGCCAAGTTGCCGCAAGAGCAAAACTCCCGCTCAGATGGAAGAATCCGCCGCTATTTCTCGGGTGCGGGAATGAACTCGGCCTCGTCGCCGGGGGGCAGGCGGAATCGGCCGTGATCCCAGTCGCCATCTTTCCAGGCGGCCTTGGCGGCCTCGATCTTCTCGCGCGACGAGGCGACGAAATTCCACCAGATGAAGCGCGGGCCGTTCAGGGTCTCGCCGCCCAGCACCATGAGACGGGCGCCTGACTCGCCTGCGGCAATGCTGATCCGGTCGCCCGGGCGGAACACCATCATGCGCCCGGCTTCGAACGCCTGCCCGGCGACCCGGATGCTGCCCTCGATCACGTAAAGCCCGCGATCCTCGTGGTCGTCGGGCAGCGGCAGCACGGCGCCCGGCTGCAGCACCGCATCGGCATAGAACATGTCCGAGAAGGTGCTGACCGGCGCCCGTTCACCCCAGGCGGTGCCGAGGATCAGCCGCACCGCCTTGCCGCCCTCCTGAAGGAAGGGAAGCGCCTCCTTCGACTGGTGCTCGAACCGGGCATCGATCTCCTCGGCCGCGTCGGGCAGGGCCACCCAGGTCTGGATGCCATGCAGCGACGACGGCTTCGCCCGGGTCTCGGCGCTGGTGCGTTCGGAATGGGTCACGCCGCGACCGGCCACCATCCAGTTCACCTCGCCGGGATAGATCATCTGGTTGCTGCCGACCGAATCACGGTGCTGGAATTCGCCCTTCAGCAGGTAGGTGACCGTCGCCAGCCCGATATGCGGGTGCGGGCGGACATCGATCCCGCCGCCGGTCAGGAATTCGACCGGCCCCATGTGGTCGAAGAAGATGAAAGGCCCGACCATCTGCCGCCGGGGCGCAGGCAGGGCACGGCGCACCTCGAACCCGCCAAGGTCGCGGGCCCGGGGGATGATCAGCGTCTCGATCGCCTCGGCGGAAACCGCATCGGGCGCGGTGTTCGGGATCGACGGATTCCAGCTCATGGCAGCCTCCTATTTCGCCAGCACGTCGGACCATTCGGGGTGGCGGCGGAACTGCGCCGCGGCGAAGGGGCAGAGCGGGGTGATGCGAACCCCGTCGCGCCTTGCGTCCTCGACCGCACGGGTGACCAGCGCCACGCCGACTCCCTGCCCCCGGTAGGCATCGGGCACTTCGGTGTGGTCGATGATGATCTGGTGCGCCCCGAGCTTCGAGAAGGTCATTTCGGCGGCAGGATGGGAGTCGGTCTGGAAGAAATAGCGGCCCTTGGTCTCGCCATCCTGGCGGCGGATCTCGTCGATGGTCACGGTCATGGCATGTCTCCTGTTGTTGGCAACCAAAGTAACCTTCGATTGGCCGCACAAGAACACCCGAAACATCACCGCAGCTGTGCATCTGCGCACGAATTGACCCGCGCCGGGCGAACCGCGCCACGCTGCGGGCCGGCGGGCAGACCGGGCCCGGCGCGAAATGGGGGCGCAAAACGACGAAAC
>JBGAOK010000138.1:0-6599 GCA_044221805.1 Meridianimarinicoccus sp. | reverse complement strand
CGCGCTTGCGGAGCGCAGCGTTGTAGGCGGACCAGTTCGTCGTGCGGTAACGGGCGGGCTTGGGCTTGCTCATGCCACCCGTCTAACCGCATGGATTCGTGATGTGAATCCTTCGCGGCGACAGTTCTGCAACAATGCCGTCCGGACCCCATCTCCGGAACCCATCCGCCGTGGCGGCGTTGCCCCTGCGCATGACCCCAACCCCGGAGTATCCCCATGAAAGGCATCCTCGCCTGGGTGATCGGCATTCCGATCCCGATCATCATCGTCCTCTATCTGCTCGACGTCTTCTGACCGCGGCAGCGGCGCCGCCCCGCCCCCCGGGGCCGCCGGCGCGCGTCCGCCCCGCCGGGTTGCAACGCGCTGGCCGTCCCGGGCGGATGCCGGTCCGGGCCGTCGGAAGGTCCGATGAAAGTCCGATGAAAGTCCGACACCGTTCCGATGCCGGTCCGAGCCCCGGAATCCCTTTGCCAAACGGCGCGGGATCTGTCATTAGAAGCGGGCTACGTGATCCTTTCGACCTGCTGTCTCCCTAACCGGCGCTCAGTCTCTCGATACGGACCGACCACGCCGGGCCAGTGCATCTCGTGACTGGCAACACAGACAGGAGACCACGGATATGGCCACTGGCACCGTGAAATGGTTCAACACCACCAAAGGCTTCGGCTTCATCGCGCCCGATAACGGCGGCAAGGACGTCTTCGTCCACATCTCGGCAGTCGAGCGCGCCGGCCTCACCGGCCTCGCCGACAACCAGAAGGTGACCTTCGACATCGAGAACGGCCGTGACGGCCGTCAGAGCGCGGCGAATCTGTCGCTCGCCTGATCCGCTTCCTTGCGGTTGACGTTCAGTCGGGCGCGCGGGAAACCGCGCGCCCGATGCCTGTGCGGGGCCGGGACCTCGACGCGCATCCGCGCTCCCGCCGGCACCCCGCGCTTTACGCCGGCTTGTCCCCGGGTCTAGGCTCGCCCAAGGATGAAGGGTTCGCGGCCATGACAGAAGACGATGCTCCCCTCCTCTCGACCCCCAGTCTCACGGCGCTGATCCTGCGCCGGGCCGAGGCCGGGCCGGTGTCCCTGGACGGGCTGATGGCCTCGCTCGATGCGTTATTCGATACCGCGCAGGAAACCCCGGCGCTTCCCGCGGCCGAGCGGCGGGCACGGCTCCTGCAGGCGCTGCGGGATCTGGAGATCGCGCGCCTCGTCCGTGCCGACGCCGATGGCGGCTGGCAGGTCACCGACCGGGGCTCGGAGGCGCTCTATCGGCACCCGGACGGGATCGACGGCTCAGACCTCATGGCCTATCCGGAATACGCCGCCCATGTCCGCGCCGGAACAGGCGGGACCACGGCGGACGCCCGGGGTCCGTCCTACGACGCGGGCTATGACGCCTGCCGGGCCGGGCTTGGCTTCACCGCCAATCCTCATACCCCGAACTCCGCCGATCATCTCGCGTGGGAGAACGGCTGGATGCAGGCGTTGGACGACACGGCCCCGCCGGCGGCCTGATCTGCCCCCGACCCTGCCCGTCAGGGAATCGCGCCCCTTGCGGCCGGCGTCCCTTGGTGATTTTTGCCGCGACCGGCGGCGAACCGCTGGTATGGTCTGAAGCAGGCAGAACCGGAGCCCCCGATGTCCGACCCGATCGCCGATTGCGCCCTGTTCCGTCCCGGCGAGACCTATCGCGGGAAGCAGGGCTTCGACTATGCCGCCGGTATCTCGGCCGAGACCGCCGGCGCGCGGGGCCTCTGCATGCACCTGCTGACCATCCCGCCCGGGGGCCGCGCCAAGGCGCATCTGCACGAGAACCACGAGACCGCGATCTACATGCTGAGCGGCGTGACCGAGATGCATTACGGCCCGAACCTGGAACGGCACATGGTGGTGAAGGCCGGCGACCTGCTCTACATCCCCGCCGGCATGCCGCACCTGCCGTTCAACCCGGGTCCCGAACCGGCCACCGCGGTGATCGCCCGAACCGATCCGAACGAGCAGGAAAGCGTGGTCCTGTTACCGCATCTCGAGGCTCCTGCGCCCTGAGGCGGGCCGGGACGCGCGCGCGGGCAGGCAGGCAGGCAGGTTTCACAGCGCCATGGCCGGGCACACCGGGCGCGGGCCGTGGCGTGGCTTACTGCAAGATATCACCATAAATTGTTCAGATCATGGCAAAATCCGTGAAGATCCAGCGCGGCGGCGGGGCATCTTCGCGGGGGTGACCGGGGGATTTCGGGGGCATGGCTGTGTCCTTCGGGCCATTACGGCCTCTTGCGGTGCGATCCGCCCGCCGTGCCGCCGGACCGGGAAAATCCCGTCTCCTCAGCACTTTGGACGCAGCCCGATGGTATCACGGCGGTGCAGGCCGTGCCGGTCAGGCAACCCTGCCCCCTGAATCTGCCCCGGAATGGAAATCCAGACTTGTCCAAGGCTTCCGACCCGATCCAGAAGCGCCATGCAGATCACCGGACCGAAATGCGCGTTGCCAAACGTGACACCTCGGGCTCTGGAATCCGCGCTATGGTGACAACAAGTCGGTCGAGACAAGCCCGGGACGCAGGATGCGACAGGCAGATCCGCCAACCCAGAAAGGGGCCTGGCCGACACAAATGGAGCAGACGATGAAAAACGCGACCCCGATTCCGCCCGTGAAGACCGCCCCGCCGCCGGCCCCGACGCCGGTGCAGCATCCGCGCCCGCCGCGGATCACCGACTGGGCGATGCTCTGAGCCATTCCGGCGCTGGCGCACATGAACGGACGGCCGGCACGTGCCGGTCGCCCCGGATCGTTGCCGCCGTGAGCTGGCCGAGGGTCAGGCCGGGGTCCTCCCTGTTCCTGTGACTGGTCCCGTGACCGGCGCGGGGCCTCGCCATGCGCGCCGGTCGTCGGCCCATGGCCCAGGGCGCCCGTGAGGCTGCAGGCAGGGCAACGGCGGGCATTGCGAGCCCGGACCTTGCAACCGGAAGCCGGACACCTTGTCGAGTTGCGCGCCGCGCCGCTCGGGCCAGCTTGACGATCCGCGCCGACCGTCCGCTTCCGGTTCGCCGCGCAACAGGACATGCGCCCGTGACGCCGCGGCACAAGCCCGGCAGGACGGGGCCGGAACCGCTTCAGGACAGGTGAACCCCACTTGCGCGCCGCGGCCGGGCGCCGCCAAGTCCGGCGGACCGAAGCCGGAGTGCCGTCCATGGAAGCCCTGATCCTCGCCCTTCTCGTCGCGGCCTATGTTCTGGTCTCGCCGCTGGTCCTGCTGGTGCGGCAGCGCCGGCTGGGCCAGCGGCTGGACCGGATGAGCCGGTCGCTGGACGCCGCGCTGGCCGAGATCGACCGCCTGCGCCGTCTGGCCGGCGAGCCCACTCCGGACGGGATCGCGGTGGGCGTCCAGCCGGACGGGGTGCCGGCCGCACCTGAGGCAATCTCGCTGACCACAGCCACAGACCAGCCGCCCCCCGACCTCGCGGTGCCGGCGGTCGAAGCAGCCGCGACACCGCTGGCGGCGCGAAGCGAAGCCCCGGCGGCCGGCGAATCCGGACCCGCTCCCCAACCTCTGCAGCCCCGCCGCAACGTCGAGGAACGCCTGACCTCGCAATGGCTGATCTGGGTCGGCGCCATCGCGGTGGCGCTGAGCGCGGTGTTCCTGTTCCGCTACGCCGTCGAACAGGGCTGGCTGACCGAGGTGACCCGGGTCGGGTTGGGGCTGGGCCTTGGCGGGCTGCTGGTCGCCGCCGGCGACTGGACGCGGCGCCACCCGGTGGGCGCGGTGCGCCGGGCGGTCAATCCGGACCATGTCCCCCCCGCCCTGACCGGCAGCGGCCTGTTCGCGGTCTTTGCCTCGCTCTGGGCGGCGCATGGGCTGTTCGGGCTGATCCCGGCACCGCTGGCCTTCGCCGCCCTGGGCGCGGTGGCCTTCGCGGCGCTGGCGCTGTCGCTCCGGCAGGGGCCGTTCGTGGCGCTGATGGGGCTCCTGGGCGGCTATCTGGTGCCGGCGCTGGTGGTGGCGACCGATGCCGCGGCGCTGCCGTTGTTCCTGTACCTGTTCGTCCTGTCCGCGGCCTGCCTTGCCCTGCTGGTCTGGCGGCGCTGGTGGTGGTTCGCCTATCTGACCCTTGCGGGTGCCATGGCCTGGCCGGCGCTGTGGCTGGCCGAGCCATGGACCGCGGCCGATCAGGTCGTGCTGTCGGCCTATGCGCTGGGGCTTGCCCTGCTGTTCGCGGTGCTGTCGACCCGGCTGCCGCTGCGCCGGCCGGACCAGCCGGTCGGGCAATGGCTGGTCGAGATGCTGGCCGACACCTCGGGTCTGGGCTTCACCCTGTCGGGCACGCTTCTGGTGCTGATCGCGGCGGCGTCGGGCTTCAACGGCGCGGCCTTCCTGTTCGTCGGGCTCTATGCCGCCGCGGCGCTGGCGCTGGCGGTCCGACGCGGCACGCTGGAAAGCCTGCTGGTCGCCGCTGCCGCGGTCACGCTGGCCTCGGTCGTGCTGTGGCCGGTGCCGGGCGTGGTCACCGATCGGGCCGCGGCACAGGACCTGCCCGCGCCGGGCTTCGGTCCCTTCCTGGTCCCGCCCGAGTTCCGCACCTTCGCCGGCGCGCTCTGGGGCTTCGCCGCCCTGTTCGGGCTGGGCGGGTTCTTCGGCCTGTTCCGGGGCCGGACGCCCGCGGTCTGGGCGGCGCTCGCGGTGCTGATGCCGCTGCTGCTGTTCCTGGTGGGGTATGAGCATATCGGCGCACTGGAAACCGACATCGCCTGGGCGATGGTGGCGGCGGGGCTGGCCGTTCTGGCACTGCTGGCGGCCACGCTGGCGTCGCGGCACCCCGGGCTGGTCCAGCGGGATCTGGTGGTCGCCTTCTTCGCCGCCGGCGCCACCGCCGCGCTGGCGCTGGCCTTCGCCTGTCTGCTGCGCGAGGCCTGGCTGACCGTGGCGATTGCGGCCGAGGTCGCGGCCCTGGCCTGGATCTGGGAAAGGACCGGAGTCCGCGCCCTGCGCACGGTGGCGGCGGCGGTGCTGCTGGGGGTGATCGTGCGGCTGGTGCTGAACCCGCAGATCCTCGCCTATCAGGGCGACATCGCCGGCACCTTCGGCTGGGTCGTCTATGGCTATGGCCTGCCGGCGCTGGCCACACTTTATGCCGCACGGGTCTTCGGGCGCGGCGGGCGCGACGCGGTGACCGTCCTGTGCGAGATCGCCGGCATCGGCTTCGGCTTCCTGATGGTGGCGCTGCAACTGAAGCTGTGGACCTCGGGCACGCTGGCCCTGCCGCACTGGAGCCTCGAGGAACAGGCAATCCAGACCCTCTGGTGGCTGGCGGCGGCGGCGCTGCTGCTGCGCGAGGCGGCGCGCGGGCAGCGGCGCTGGACCGGCCCGGCCGGGCTGATGCTTCTGGCCGCGGCAGGCTTCGCGGTCGCCACCGGCCATCTGGTGGCGCTCTGGCCGCTGGTCAGCGGCGAGCCGGTGGGGCGGGTGCCGCTGTTCAACCTTCTGGGGCTGGCCTATCTGGCGCCGGCGCTGGTCTTCGCCGCCCTGGGCCACAGCACGGCGTTCCGGCTGCCCGACGGGCTGCGCCCGGTGCTGAAAGGGGCGGCGGGGGTGCTGGTCTTCGTGTTCCTCTCGCTCGAGGTGCGCCGGGCCTTCCGCGGGCCGGTGCTGACCCTGTCCCCGGCGACCTGGCCCAGCGATCTGGAGCTTTACGCCTATTCCGCGACCTGGATCGTCTTCGCCCTCAGCCTGCTGGCACTTGGCGTGCTGCGCCGGTCGGTGCCGCTGCGCTATGCCTCGCTGGCGGTGCTGCTGGTGACGGTGGTCAAGGTCTTCGCGGTGGACATGGCCGGGCTGACCGGGCTGTTCCGGGTGGCGTCGTTCCTGGGCCTCGGGCTGACGCTGATCGGGATCGCCCGGGTCTATCAGCGCTTCGTGTTCCGCGCGCCGGGGCGCGCGGCCGACGGGCCCGAGCCGGCCGCCGACTAGGCGGGCCGGTCGGGCGCCCAGCCGTACCACAGGATGCGGTCGCCGAACTGCGGGTGGATGTCCGCGGCCAGGAACCGGAGCCCCGCCGCCTCGTAGAAGCGGATCGCGGCGCCGTTGACCGGCCGGGTGAACAGCCGGAAGCCGCCGGGCATCCGTGTCATGGCATGGGCCAGCAGCCGGGCGCCGATGCCCTGCCCGCGGCAGTCCGGGCGCAGGAACAGCTCGCACAGCAGCCCTTCGGCCGGGCGGATGGCAAGGAAACCGGTGACGATGCCGTCCCGCTCGGCCAGCGTCACCTCCCATCCGGTGGCCAGTTCGGCGTCCACCCGGGCGCGCAGCGCGGCAAGATCGGGCAGCCGCGGCACGCCCACCTCGGGCAGGCCGGCGCTTGCGTGCCAGATCAGCGCGATGCTGTCCCGGTCGGCGTCGGTGGCGGGCTCGGTAGCGGGGCGCAGGCGAAGCGGGTCCATGGCGCGTTTCTGCCCCCGTCCCCGGTCCGCGGCAAGCGCGCCGCGCCGCGGATCGCCCCCTTGGGCGCCCGGGGCGGCACTTCGGGGGCTTGACCTTGCCCGCCCCCGCGGGCCTGAAATGACCGCGACCGACAGCCCGAGACGGAGACCCCGATGGCCGCCTTCCACGTTC
>JBGAOK010000137.1:0-6578 GCA_044221805.1 Meridianimarinicoccus sp. | reverse complement strand
TGGCGATCGAGCCTTCCTCGAACAGGATCAGGTCATAGGCCACGTAGCAGAAGTACTGGCCCGGGTTGTTGGGCACTTCCTGCACTTTGTAGGCCTTGGCGCGGTACTGGTCGCAGGCGGTCAGGCGGTCGGTCCAGACCACGGTCCAGGTGGCGGTCGAGCTTTCCCCGGCCACCGCCGCGGCCGCTTCGATCGGGTCGACGCCTTCCTGGGGGGTGATCCGGAACAGCGCCAGAAGATCGGTGTCCTTCGGTTCGTAGTCGCCGTCCCAATACCCCATCTGCGCGTATTTCAGGACGCCGGCGCGATAGCGCTCCTTGCCCTTGATCTCGGTCTGACCTTTCATCTCGTTCATCTGGCCTCTCCTCAGGCTGCGGCAGCGGTGTTGGTTTTCGGGTCGAGCTTGCCGGCAAGGTAGCGCGCGGCCATCTCGTCCATCGGGATCGGCTTGATCCGTCCGGCCTGGCCGGCGGTGCCGAACTGCTCGAACCGGTCGCGGCAGAGCTTCTCGAGCTCGGCCATGGCGGGGATCAGGAACTTCCGCGGGTCGAATTCCCGCGGCTTGTCGCGGGCGACCTTGCGGAACTGGCCGGTCATCGCCATCCGGCAATCGGTGTCGATATTGACCTTGCGGACCCCGTGGCGGATGCCGCGGACGATCTCCTCGACCGGCACGCCATAGGTCTGGGGCATCTCGCCGCCGGACTCGTTGATCAGGTCCTGCAGGGATTGCGGCACCGACGAGGATCCGTGCATCACCAGGTGGGTGTTCGGCAGGTTGGTGTGGATCGCCTCGATCGTCTTCATCGACAGGATGTCGCCGTCGGGCTTGCGGCTGAACTTGTAGGCCCCGTGCGAGGTGCCGCAGGCGATCGCCAGCGCGTCGACCTTGGTCCTGAGCACGAAGTCCACCGCCTGGTCCGGGTCGGTCAGCAGCAGCGCGTGGTCGAGCTTGCCTTCGGCGCCCGATCCATCTTCCTCGCCGGCCTCGCCGGTCTCGAGGCTGCCCAGAACCCCCAGCTCGCCCTCGACCGAGGCGCCGACCGAATGGGCGGCTTCGGTCACGCGGCGGGTGATCGCCACGTTGTAGTCATAGCTTGCCGGCGTCTTCATGTCTTCTTCCAGCGAGCCGTCCATCATCACGCTGGTGAAGCCGTGGCGGATCGCCGAGAGGCAGGTCGCCTCGTTGTTGCCGTGGTCCTGATGCAGGACGATCGGCACGTCCGGGTGCATCTCGGCCAGCGCCTGCACCATGTGGCGCAGCATGATGTCGCCGGCATAGGACCGGGCGCCGCGGCTGGCCTGCAGGATGACCGGCGCGTCGCAGGCCTCGGCCGCCTTCAGGATCGCCAGACCCTGTTCCATGTTGTTGATGTTGAAGGCCGGCACGCCGTAGCCTCGTTCGGCGGCGTGGTCGAGAAGTTGTCTGAGCGTGATCAGAGCCATGCGCGTCCTCCTTTCCTGATGGCGGGGATCAGATGAGCCGTCCCATGGCGACGGCGGTGTCGCTCATGCGGTTCGAGAAGCCCCATTCGTTGTCGTACCAGCTGAGAATCCGCACCAGGGTGCCGTCCATGACCTTGGTCTGGTCGGTGTGGAAGATCGACGAGTGCGGGTCGTGGTTGAAGCCATGGCGACGGCGGTGTCGCTCATGCGGTTCGAGAAGCCCCATTCGTTGTCGTACCAGCTGAGAATCCGCACCAGGGTGCCGTCCATGACCTTGGTCTGGTCGGTGTGGAAGATCGACGAGTGCGGGTCGTGGTTGAAGTCGATCGAGACGTTCGGTTCGTCGGTATAGCCGAGGATGCCCTTCAGCGGCCCGTTGGCGGCGGCGCGGATGGCGTCGTTGATCTCGGCCACTGTGGTGGCGCGGCTGGCCTCGAACACCAGGTCCACGACCGAGACGTTCGGCGTCGGCACCCGGATCGCCACGCCGTCGAGCTTGCCCTTCAGCTCCGGCAGCACCAGGCCCACCGCCTTGGCGGCTCCGGTCGAGGTCGGGATCATCGACATCGCCGCGGCGCGGGCGCGGTAGAGGTCCTTGTGCATGGTGTCCAGCGTCGGCTGGTCGCCGGTATAGGAATGGATCGTGGTCATGAAGCCGCGCGTGATGCCGATGGTGTCGTTGAGCACCTTGGCGACCGGCGACAGGCAGTTGGTGGTGCAGGACGCGTTCGAGACCACCAGGTCGGCGCCGGTCAGCGTGTCGTGGTTCACGCCGAAGACGATGGTCTTGTCGGCGCCGTCGGCCGGGGCCGAGACCAGCACCCGCTTCGAGCCGTTCTCCAGATGGAAGGCGGCCTTGTCGCGGGCGGTGAAGATGCCGGTGCACTCCATCGCCACGTCGACGCCGTCCCAGGGCAGGTCCTTCGGGTCGCGGACGGCGGTCACCTTGATCGGGCCGCTGCCCACGTCGATGGTGTCGCCGTTGACGGTGACCGTGCCGGGGAAACGGCCGTGGACGCTGTCGTACTTGATGAGGTGGGCGTTGGTTTCCACCGGGCCGAGGTCGTTGATCGCCACCACCTCGATGTCGGTGCGCCCGCTTTCCGCGATGGCGCGCAGCACGTTGCGCCCGATCCGACCGAAGCCGTTGATGCCGACTCGTACAGTCATGCAGGTGCTCCTTGACGTGTGAGGCTGCGCGCCAGCTGGGCGGCGGCCTCGGCGGTGATTCCGAAATGGCGGTAAAGTTCGGGCGCGGGCGCCGAGGCGCCGAAGCCGGTCATGCCGATGAAGCCGTCCTCGGGGCGCAGGAACAGGTCCCAGCCCTGGCGCACCGCGGCCTCGATGCCGATCCGCGGCGCGGTGCCCAGCACTTCGGCCCGGTAGGCAGCGGGTTGGGCAGCGAACAGTTCGAAGCACGGCGCCGAGACCACGGCGGCGTTGATCCCGTCCCGGGCCAGCAGGTCGGCCGCCGCCAGCGCCAGTTCGACCTCGGATCCGGTGGCGATCAGCGTCACCTGGCGCGGGCCGGCGGGCTGGCGCAGCACATAGGCGCCGCGGGCGGTCAGGTTGGCGTCCACATGCTTCGTGCGCACCGTCGGCAGGTTCTGCCGCGACAGGCACAGCACCGAGGGCGTGCGGTCCGAGTCGATGGCGATCTGCCAGGCCTCGGCGGTTTCGACCGCGTCGGCGGGGCGGAACACGTTCAGGTTCGGCATCGCGCGCAGGCTGGCGATCTGTTCCACCGGCTGGTGGGTCGGTCCGTCCTCGCCCAGGCCGATCGAGTCGTGGGTCATCACATAGATGACCGGCACCTGCATCAGCGCGGACAGGCGGATCGCCGGGCGGCAGTAATCCGCGAAGGCCAGGAAGGTGCCGCCATAGGGCCGGAACCCGCCATGGAGCGCGATTCCGTTCATCGCCGCCGCCATGCCGTGCTCGCGGATGCCATAATGGATGTAGCGCCCGCCGTAATCCTGCGCGGTGATCGCCGTCATCCCCTTGGTCAGGGTGTTGTTGGACCCGGTCAGGTCGGCCGAACCGCCGATCGTGTGGGGCAGGGTGGCGTTGACGATCTCGAGCGCCATCTCGCTGGCCTTGCGGGTGGCGACCTTGGGCGCGTCCTGCGACAGGCGGTGGCGATAGGCGGTGATCGCGGCATCCAGCGCCGGGGCATCGGGCTTCGCGAGGGTGGTCCGGAAGGCCGCGGCCTTCGGGCTGGCGGCCAGCCGCTGCGCCCAGTCGCGCCGCATCGCCCGGCCGCGTGCGGCGACCTCGCGCCAGGCGGCGGTGATCTCGGTCGGGATCACGAAGGGCGGGTCGGTCCAGCCCAGTTCCCGGCGGGTGGCGGCGACCTCGGCCGCGCCCAGCGGCGAGCCATGCACCGAGGACGACCCCTGCTTGTTCGGGGCGCCCTTGCCGATCAGCGTCTTGCACGCAATCAGCGAGGGCCGCGGATCGACCCGTGCGGCGTTGATCGCGGTGGCGATCGCCTCCTTGTCGTGCCCATCGACGGCCCGGACATGCCAGCCGCAGGCGGCGAAGCGGGCAAGCTGGTCGGTCGAGGTCGACAGGTCGGTCCGCCCGTCGATGGTGATGCCGTTGTCGTCCCAGAACACGATCAGCCGGCCGAGCTTCTGGTGCCCGGCGAAGTCGATCGCCTCGTGGCTGATGCCTTCCATCAGGCAGCCGTCGCCGGCGATGACATAGGTGTAATGATCCACCAGGTCGTCGCCGAAGCGGGCGTTCATCATCCGCTCGGCCAGCGCCATGCCGACCGCGGTCGAGATCCCCTGTCCGAGCGGGCCGGTGGTGGTCTCGATCCCCTTGGCATGGCCGTATTCCGGGTGCCCGGCGGTGCGGCTGCCCATCTGCCGGAAGGCGCGCAGCTGGTCCATGCCCATGTCGTCATAACCGAGCAGATGGTTGATCGCGTAGACCAGCATCGAGCCATGGCCGGCCGACATCACGAAACGGTCGCGGTCGGGCCATTGCGGGTCCATCGGGTCGAGCTTGATGAACCGGTTGAACAGCACCGTCGCGACATCGGCCATGCCCATGGGGGCGCCGGGATGGCCGGAGTTGGCGGCTTCGACCGCATCCATCGACAGGACGCGGATCGCATTGGCCATGAGGTCCTCGGTGGTCGGGGACACATTCGTCTGGACGTTCATGGGGGCCTCCTCAGCCGCGCTTGGATTCCTGGACCAGACGGATGACCATCGGCGTGAAGATGAGCTGCATGGCGAGGTCCATCTTCCCGCCGGGAATGACGATGGAGTTCGCGCGGCTCATCCAGCTGTTGTGGATCATCGAGGTCAGGTAGGGGAAATCGATGCCCCGGGGGCTCTTGAACCGGATCACCACGAGGCTTTCGTCGGCGGTGGGGATCCAGCGGGCGACGAACGGGTTCGAGGTGTCGACCACGGGGACGCGCTGGAAGTTCACGTCGGTCTCGGTGAATTGCGGGCAGATGCAGTGCACATAGGCGTGCATCCGGCGCAGGATCACGTCGGTCACCGCTTCGGTGGTATAGCCGCGGCTGGCCTTGTCGCGGTGGATCTTCTGGATCCACTCAAGGTTGATGACCGGCACGACGCCGATCTTCAGGTCGGCATGGGCGGCGAGGTTGACCTGGTCGCTGACCACGGCGCCGTGCAGGCCCTCGTAGAACAGGAGGTCGGTCGGGCTGGGCAGGTCCTTCCAGTCGGTGAACTCGCCCGGCGGCGTGCCGTGGCGTTCGGCCTCCTTGTCGTCGTGGATGTAGTGCCGGGTCTTGCCGGTGCCGGTGGCGCCATAGCTCTTGAACACGCCTTCCAGCAGCTCGAGCTCGTTCGCCTCGTACGAGAAGTGGCTGAACCTGTCCTCGCCAGAAGCCTTGTGAGCCTCCAGCTCGGCCTTCATCGCCATCCGGTCATAGCGGTGGAAGGCGTCGCCCTCGATCGAGGCCGCGGTGATGCCTTCGCGCCGGAAGATGTTGTCGAAGGTGGTCTTCACCGTGGTGGTGCCGGCACCTGAGGAACCGGTCACCGAGATGATCGGGTGTTTCTTGCTCATGTTCTGACTTTCTCAGGCTCGGAACAGGCCGCGGACTCCGAACAATGCGGAGATCTCCTGCTCGGGCAGATCGTGGTAGACGCTCACCTGCTCGACGTTCTCGGCGCTGCCGAAGACGAAGGGGGTGCGGGCATGCAGGGTTTCGGGGATGCGGGTCAGGATCGGGTCGCAGCCATCGGTGGCGCCGCCGCCGGCCTGGGTGATCACGAAGGCGATCGGGGCGCATTCGTAGATCATCCGCAGTCGGCCCCGGGCATAGCCCTCGCGGCTGTCGGCGGGGTACAGGAACACGCCGCCGCGGGTCAGGATGCGGTGGGTCTCGGCCACCAGCGAGGCGACCCAGCGCATGTTGTAGTTCGCCCGCCGCGGCCCGTCGGTGCCCGACAGGCAGTCGTCCACATAGGCCCGGACCGGTTTCAGCCAGTGCCGGTAGTTCGACGCATTGATGGCGAATTCCCGCGAAGTGGCCGGAATGGTCACCGCGGCGTTGGCCAGCACGAAGGCGCCGCTTTCGCGGTCCAGAATGTAAAGCCGGACGCCCGCGCCGAAGGTCACCACGAACGCCGTCTGCGGGCCATAGATCACATAGCCGGCGGCGAGCTGGTCGGCGCCGCGGCGCAGGAAACTGGCCTCCGCCCCGGCGTCCGCGGGCAGGATCGAGAAGATCGTCCCGATCGAGACGTTCACGTCGATGTTCGACGATCCGTCCAGCGGGTCGATGGCCAGCGCCAGGGTTCCGTCGGCGTCGATCTCGCTGACCGTGTCGCGTTCCTCCGAAGCGTACCAGCGCACCCCGGTCCCGGCCAGCGCCACGGCGAAGGCCTCGTCGGCGAACACATCCAGCGCCTTCTGGCCGTCGCCGTCCGTGTTGGTGCCCACTTCGGCGCCGAGCGCGCCGCCCAGCGGGCCGCGGGCGATCACCGCCGACAGGTCGCGGGCCACCGCGGCGATCGCCGCAATGGCGGGATAGAGGGCCGAGGGAATGGCCTCGGCCGGGATCGGGGCGGGGGCCGCCACGGGAACCGGTCGTGTCAACATCGAAGCCTCCTCTCTTCGTCGTCTGACTTGATCTGCGC
>JBGAOK010000136.1:0-6703 GCA_044221805.1 Meridianimarinicoccus sp. | reverse complement strand
CCGCCCCGGTAGGACGAGATGACCGAGATGCCCATCTTCGCCATGATCTTCAGCAGGCCCGCGTCGATCGCCGCGCGATAGCGCGCCAGGGCCTTCGACAGCGGCCCGTCCAGCAGGCCCCGGTCGATCCGGTCGGCGAGGCTGTCCTCGGCCAGATAGGCGTTCACCACGGTCGCGCCGGCACCGATCAGCACCGCGAAGTAATGCGCGTCGATGCATTCGGCCGAGCGCACGCAGATCGAGGTGAAGGTCCGCAAGCCCGTCCGCGTCAGCCAGGAATGCACCGCCGAGGTCGCCAGGATCATCGGCATCGCGATCTTGTCCGGCCCCTGCAGGTGGTCGGTCAGGATGATGTGGCCGGCGCCAGACCGCACCGCATCCTCGGCCTCCTCGCGGATCCGGGTCAGGCCCTTCTGCAGCGCGTTCGGCTTCGAATCGGCCGGGAAGGTGCAGTCGATCTCGACCACCGGCGCGCTGAAGTTCTTCTTCAGCTCCTCGAACTGGGCGTTGCCCAGGAACGGGCTTTCCAGCACCAGGATCTCGGTCTGGCTGGAATCCTCGTCCAGCACGTTCTTCAGGTTGCCGAAGCGGGTCTTCAGGCTCATCACCCGGAATTCCCGCAGCGAGTCGATCGGCGGGTTGGTCACCTGGCTGAAGTTCTGCCGGAAGTAGTGCGACAGCGGCCGGTACTTGTCCGACAGCACCGCCGGCGGCGTGTCGTCGCCCATCGAGGCGATGGCTTCCTTGCCGTCCTCGGCCATGGGCGCGAGGATCTGCTCAAGCTCTTCCATGGTATAGCCGGCAGCGACCTGGCGGCGGCGCAGCTCCTCGCCCGCGAAGCCGGCGACTTCCTCGGCGGCGGCCAGGGTGTCGCTCAGGTCGTTGATCCGGCCGACCCAGTCGCCGAAGGGCTGCGATGCGGCCAGCCGGTCCTTGATGTCGCGGTCGTGGTAGAGCTTGCCTTCCTTCATGTCGACGGCGATCAGCTGGCCCGGGCCAAGCGCACCCTTCTCGCGGACGCGGCCCTCGTCGAACGGCACCATGCCGGCCTCGGACCCTGCGATCAGCAGGCCGTCGCCGGTTACCACATAGCGCATCGGCCTGAGGCCGTTGCGGTCAAGCCCGCCGCAGACCCAGCGCCCGTCGGTCATCGCCAGCGCGGCCGGACCGTCCCACGGCTCCATCACCGAGTTGCAGTAGGAATACATGTCGACCCAGGCCTGTGGCAGATCCTTGGCCTGTTTCGCCCAGGTCTCGGGCACCAGCATGGTCTTGGCCATGGGCGCGGACCGGCCGGCGCGCACCAGCACCTCGAACACCGCGTCCAGCGCGGCCGAATCGCTCGACCCCGAGCGGACGATCGGCTTGATGTCCTCGGCCAGCTCGCCGAAGGTCGACGAGGCCATGCGGATCTCGTGCGACTTCATCCAGTTCAGGTTGCCCTTCAGGGTGTTGATCTCGCCGTTGTGGGCCAGCATCCGGAACGGCTGCGCCAGCCACCACTGCGGGAAGGTGTTGGTGGAATAGCGCTGGTGATAGATCGCGAAGGCGCTCTCGAAGCGCGGGTCCATCAGGTCGGGATAGAACTCCGAGACCTGCTCGGCCAGCATCATCCCCTTGTAGATGATCGACCGGCAGCTCAGCGAGCAGATGTAGAGATCGTTGATCCCCGCCCGGGTGGCTTCCTTCTCGATCCGGCGGCGGATGACGTAGAGCTCGCGCTCGAAGGTCTCTTCGTCGACGCCCTTCGAGTTCGACAGCAGGATCTGCTCGATCTCGGGCCGGGTGGCGTTGGCCTTTTCGCCCAGGCAGTCGATGTCCACCGGAACGTGGCGCCAGCCATAGATGCTGTAGCCCATGCGCAGGACTTCTGCCTCGACGATGGTCCGGCAGGTTTCCTGGGCGTTGAAGTTGGTTCGCGGCAGGAACACCTGCCCCACCGCCATCAGCCGGCCCATGTCCGGCTCGTGGCCGGTGCGCCGGATCTGGTCGTAGAAGAACTGCATCGGGATCTGGACGTGGATGCCCGCGCCGTCGCCGGTCTTGCCGTCGGCATCCACCGCGCCGCGGTGCCAGATCGCCTTCAGTGCGGTGATGCCGGCCTGCACGACCTGCCGCGACGGCTTGCCGTCGATCGACACCACAAGACCGACGCCGCAGTTGTCATGCTCGGTGTCGGGGGCGTACATGCCGTTCTCGGCCAGAAACGCGCGCTTGGCCTGCTCTTCGGCCACCCAGGCTTCGTCGTACGTGGTCATGACGTTTCTCCTGCAACCGCGGCGGACCAGGCCGCCTCGACATCCCGTTTCGTCAGTCTCGTCCGCTCGCCGGCGAAGGCGTAACCCTCGGGCTTGCAGTCGATGTAGATTTCCTTGCTCAGCGCGAAGCCGCCGGCGTTGTCGAACAGCCCGGCCGATACCGCGTAGTGTTCCTTGCCGGGCAGCGTCACCCGGTACCACAGGCAGGACCCGCAGGCGTCGCACCAGGCGCGTTCCGCCCAGTCCGACGAGGCGATGGTCCTGACCGGTCCCGCGACCTCGAGCCCGTCGTCATTGACGCCGATCTCGACCAGCGCGCTGCCGGTCCAGCGCCGGCACATCTCGCAGTGGCAGGCGTGCAGGTCGTCGCGCGCAGGGACGATGCGCAGCGTCACCGCTCCGCACATGCAGCGCCCCTCAAGCATCGGCTCGGCCATCTTCGCCCCCTCTGCCGTCGCTCGCTCAGACGTTCCCGGCCGTCGGGGTCAGCAGGACCGACCCGTCCGGGCAGGGCGCGTGTTCGCGCCGTCCGATGGAATTCCGATGGAATTCCGATGAAAGTCCGATCGCGTTCATTCCGCCGCGACGACGCTGGCGCGCGTCGCAAGACGCGCCATGATCGAATCCGCCGCCTCGCGGCCATCTCGGATCGCCCAGACCACGAGGCTGGCGCCGCGCACGATGTCTCCCGCCGCATAAACCCCGTCGAGACTGGTCTCGTGGGTGCGGAAATCAGCCTTCACGGTGCCCCAGCGGGTCACTTCCAGGCCGGGCTCGTTCCACAGCGCGGGCAGATCCTCGGGCTCGAAGCCAAGCGCCTTGATGACCAGATCGGCCTTCTCGACATAGTCCGAGCCTTCGATCAGCTCGGGCGACTGGCGCCCCGAGGCGTCCGGCGCGCCCAGCCGCATCCGCTGCACCATCACGCCCGACACCGTGCCGGGCGCCGCGCCCGAGGTGGCGAATCCCTTGGGTGCGGCCAGCCAGACGAACTCGACGCCTTCTTCCTCGGCGTTCTGGACCTCGCGCTGGCTGCCCGGCATGTTGGCCTTGTCGCGCCGGTACAGGCACTTGACCGAGGTCGCGCCCTGTCGGATCGCGGTCCGCACGCAGTCCATTGCGGTGTCGCCGCCGCCGATCACCACGACGCGCTTGCCTTCGGCATTCAGCTCGCCCGACTCGTATTCCGGCACCGAGTCGCCGAAGCTCTTGCGGTTCGACGCGGTCAGGTAGTCGATGGCGCGGACGATGCCGCTGGCACCGCTGCCCGGCCCCTGCAGGTCGCGGGTCTTGTAGACGCCGGTGGCGATCAGCACGGCGTCATGGGCCTTGCGGATCTCGTCGAAGGTGATGTCCTTGCCGACCTCGCAATTCAGCCGGAAGCGGACGCCGCCCTGCTCCAGCTGCTCGTTGCGGCGCACCACGATCGGCTTTTCCAGCTTGAAGCCGGGGATGCCATAGACCAGCAGCCCGCCGGCGCGGTCGTAGCGGTCATAGACCGTGACCTGGATCCCGGCGCGGCGCAGCCGGTCGGCGGCCGCCAGACCGCCGGGGCCGGCGCCGATGATGCCCACCGACTCGGGCCGCTCGGTCGGCGGGACGATCGGCTTGACCCAGCCCTCGCGGAAAGCGGTGTCGGTGATGTATTTCTCGACCGCGCCGATCGTCACGGTGCCATGGCCCGACTGCTCGATCACGCAGTTGCCTTCGCAGAGACGGTCCTGCGGGCAGATCCGGCCGCAGATCTCGGGGAAGGTGTTGGTGGCCTGGCTGATCTCGTAGGCTTCCTGAAGCCGGCCGGTGGCGGTCATGTTCAGCCAGTCGGGGATGTTGTTGTGCAGCGGGCAATGCGACTGGCAATAGGGCACGCCGCACTGGCTACAGCGGCTGGACTGCTGCGCCGCTTTCTCTGCCGCGAACTCGGCATAAATCTCGTCGAAATCCTCGCTGCGCTCGTCCGCGCCCCGCTTCTCGGGCATCGACCGAGCGACGGTCACGAACTGCAGCATTTTCTGATTGGCCATGTCGCGGTCTCCGGAACCAGAACTCGAAAGCCTTTTATGACGGGCGGAAGCAAATGAAAAGTCATAAGCATTGACCCACTTTCGCGCCTTGGCCCGCTATTTGCACAAAAACGCAGCAGGATGAGAACTTAAATGACAGTAGTGCTGACCATTAAGGCAAATAACACAACGATTTCAGGTCTCTGACTCGGACCGATTCCTGTGCGAGGGGTTGCCACACGGGCCTGCGCCAACCCAGAGGATCACGGATCGCGGCCGAACACCGCAGACATCGCCGGGACAACAGAAGGGAAAGCCGCATCTGCGCCGAATCTTGCGGCGCAGACCGCAGCGATGGCGCCTCAGGCGCCGAGCAGAAGCGCCACGAGGGCGACGCTGCCGACGATGATCCGCCACCAGGCGAAGAATCCGTAGCCGCGCTGCGAGACGAAGCTCAGCAGGCTGCGCACCACCAGAACCGCGGCGATGAAGGCACAGACGAAGCCGACCCCGATCAGGGCGGCATCGTTGAAGCTGAGGATGTCGCGGTTCTTGTAGAGGTCGTAGGCGAAGGCCCCGGCCATGGTCGGCATGGCGAGGAAGAACGAGAACTCGGCCGCGGACCGCTTGTCGGCGCCCAGCAGCAGCGCGCCGACGATGGTCGAGCCGGACCGCGAGGTGCCGGGGATCATCGCCAGGACCTGAAACAGGCCAATTCCCAGCGCCACATGGAGCGGATAGTCCATCACGTCGTGATAGCGCGGCACCGCGGTCCGCCGGTCGGCCCAGAGCAGGATGAAGCCGCCGACGATCAGCATGACCGCGATCAGCACTGGCGTCTCGAACAGCACGGTCTTGATGAAGTCGTGCGCCAGCACGCCCACCACGACCGACGGAAAGAACGCCAGCAGCACCGCGAACAGGAACCGCCGCGCCTTCGGGTTGGTGGGGAAGGCCACCAGCAGGCCGAAGATTCGCTGCGCGTAGACGCTCAGCACCGCGAGCACGGCGCCGAGCTGGATCAGCACCTCGAAGGTCTTGCCGGTGGAGTTGAACCCCAGGAAGTGGCCGGCCAGCAGAAGATGGCCGGTGGACGATACGGGTATGAACTCGGTCAGCCCCTCGATAACCCCGAGAAGGGCTGCAATCGCTAAGGAACCAGTCTCCACTCGTCAGCCTTTCAACCCGGCCGCGGATTGTTGGATCGCGTCGTACTGACCGTGCGGCCGATAGCGGTACAGATAGCTTTCCAGGACCGATTCCATCGCGACCGGGGCCATGCCGATGGCGTCGAAACCCTTGGCGCCGGGGGCGACCACGTTGTCGTGGTGCAGCAGGCGGACCTGGTCCCGGGTCAGCAGCGTGTTCGACCACAGGCCAAGGCTGGCCTTCGACGCCAGGTCGAACGCCGAACCCTGAAGACCGGCCACCCAGAACGGGACGTTCACGATCAGGCGCCGGCGCTGGATCACCGTCAGCATCTTCTGCATCAGCTCGCGGAACGTGGCGACCTCGGGTCCGCCGAGTTCATAGATCCCGCCGGGGATCTCGCCTTCCACGCCCTTGACCGCCGCGCGGGCCACGTCGTCCACATAGACCGGCTGGAATTTCGTCTCCGCGCCGACCAGCGGCAGGATCGGGCCGAAGCGGGCCATGTTGGCGAAGCGGTTGAAGAAGGCGTCTTCGGGTCCGAACACCAGCGAGGGCCGCAGGATCACGGCCCCGGGCAGCGCCGCAAGCACCGCCGCCTCGCCGGCCGCCTTGGTGCGGGCATAGCTGCTGTCGCTGTCCGGATCGGCGCCGATCGCCGAGATGTGGACCATGCGGTCGATGCCGCTCGCCGCCGCCAGTCGGGCGATCCGTCCGGCGCCTTCGGCCTGCACTGCGTCGAAGGTATTGCGGCCATCCTGGGCCAGCACGCCGACGCAGTTCACGACGGCATCGGCGTCGGTCATCACGCTGGCAACCGAGGCATCGTCGCGGATGTTGCAGAACACCGGCTCGACCTGGCCGACCACGCCATAGGGCCGCACGAACAGCGCCTCGTTGGGTCGCCGCACCGCCACCCGGATGCGCCAGCCGCGCCGGGCCAGGTGCCACGAAATGTACCGTCCGACAAATCCCGACCCGCCGTAGATCGTGACCAGTTTCGTCATCTCATACCTCCGCTGTCGCCGCCCAATCGGATACTCGCCGCGGCGGAACCTCACAAGGCGCATCGCGTCGCGGCCGGGGCTTCCGGGTCGGCAGGAATGCCGCGCAGGACGGAAAAACGCGTGTTGACACCCCCGCGCCCCATGGTTAGACGGCCCCCCACACCACCTGCCCAGGTGGCGGAATTGGTAGACGCGCTAGATTCAGGTTCTAGTGTTCGAAAGGACGTGGAGGTTCGAGTCCTCTCCTGGGCACCAGATCATCTTGCATGATCACGACGACAAACCC
>JBGAOK010000018.1:0-45220 GCA_044221805.1 Meridianimarinicoccus sp. | reverse complement strand
AGCCGTCGCCGGGGCTGGAGACCAGTTTCGGCAACGCCGGCGAGCTCAGCTACGGCATGACCTCGCCCTGGGCGGCGCCCGGCATCCCGCTCAAGGCGCTGAAATGGCTGTTCATGAAGCACCGGCCGCTGTTCATCTGGCCGCTGCCGGACCCGGCCATGTGGGCCTGGGGCCTCGCCATGCTGGCGAACTGCAACGCCGAGGCCTATCGCCGGAACAAGAGCCGCATGGTCCGGGTGTCGAACTACAGCCGCGACGCGCTGACCGAGCTGATGGCCGAGGTTTCGCTCGATTTCGACCTGCGTGAGCAGGGCACGCTCCAGCTGTTCCGCACCGAAAAGCAGCTCAAGGGCTCCCGCGCCGACCAGGAGATCCTGGCGGAATTCGACTCGCCCTTCGAGGAGCTCGACCGGGAGGGCTGCATCGCCGTCGAGCCCGGGCTGCGCCATGTGGCGGAGAAGTTCGTGGGCGGGCTGCGGCTCACCCTCGACCGCACCGGCGACTGCCGGATGTTCACCCAGGCGCTGGCCCTGCGCGCGGCGGAGCGGGGGGCCAAGTTCCGCCAGGGGGTGACCATCCGGTCCCTGGCGGTCGAGGGCGGGCGCATCGCCGGGGTCGAGACCGACCAGGGCCGGGTGACGGGCGACGCCTATGTGGTGGCGCTCGGGCCCCATGCGGCGGGGATGCTGGCGCCGGCGGGGATCCGGCTGCCGATCTATCCGGTGAAGGGCTATTCCATCACCCTGCCGGTGACCGAGGACCAGTCCGCGCCCCAGTCGACGATCATGGACGAGACCCACAAGGTGGCGATCACCCGGCTGGGCGACCGGATCCGGGTGGCGGGGCAGGCGGTGATCGTCGGCTACAACCGCAAGCTGGGGCCGAACGCCACCGACACCGTGCGCCATGTGGTGGGCGACCTGTTCCCCCGCGGCGGCGACCTGTCCAAGGCCGAGGGCTGGACCGGCCTGCGCCCGATGACCCCGGACGGCACGCCGGTGCTGGGGCCGACGCGCTATCCGAACCTGTTCCTGAACACCGGGCACGGCACGCTGGGCTGGACCATGGCCTGCGGATCGGGCCGGGCCGTGGCGGATGCGGTGCTGGGCCGGAAGCCCGAGATCGACTTCGACGGGCTGACCGCGGCGCGCTACGGCGAATAGGCGCGGCTCAGTCGGCCTCGGGAATGGCGAAGCCGGGGTGGGCGAGGGTGAATCCCTCGAAGCGGAAGCCGGGCGCCACGATGCAGGAGACCAGCGTGAAGGCCCCGCTGCTGGCGGCCGCCTGCCAGTGATCCCGGGGCACCACATGCTGCGGGCGGTCCCCGGCCGCCAGATCGGCGCCCAGCCGCAGCCGGCAGGCCGGCCCGACGTCGGTCGCCGACACCCAGAGGTCGAGCGGCGCGCCGGCATGGTAGAGCCAGACCTCGTCGGCATCGACCCGGTGCCAGTGGCTGCGCTCGCCCGCCCGCAGCAGGAAATGGATCGCCGTCCCGGCCGGGCGGGCGCCGTCAGGGGCATCGGCGCGCCAGGTCTCGCGGTAATGCCCACCCTCGGGATGGGGCTGAAGGCCCAGGCTGGCGATGATCTGGTCTGCGGTCATGGCGCCAGCCTGCCACGGCGCCCCGGCCGCCGGCAAGGCCAAGGTCGAGGACACGGCCGGGAACCGCCCCGCCGCCCGGCACGTTGAACAGGTACGACGAAAGCCGAAAGGAAAGGAATTCTCATGACCCGCTTCGCACAGACCGCCCTTGCCGCCGCTTTTGCCGGTGGTGCCGCGCTGGCCGTGCCCCTGCTGGCCGTGCCCGCAATGGCGCAGAATGCCGCGACGATCAATCCGGCTAACCTGATCCTTGCCGAGGATCTGGAAGGCGGCAGGATCTACTCCGACCCCGCCGGCGTCTGGGATGCCACGACCCCGCCCGCCGAGCTGCGGTCCGACTGGCCCGAGATCGGCGAGATCGAGGATGTGGTGCTGGATTCCTCCGGCCAGATGGTCGGGGTCGTGGCCGATGTGGGCGGCTTCCTCGGCATCGGCGACAAGCATGTCCTGCTGCCGATCGGCCGGACCGTGATCCTGCCCCGCACCGAAGCCGGCGGCTACGTCCTGGTCAGCCGCGAGACCGAAGCCTCGCTGAAGGCGATGCCCGAGGTCGACAAGGGCCTGCTGGACTGAGCCGGGGAGGCTGGAAAACGATAAAGGGGGCCGCGCCGGCCCCCTTTTCCTGTGCGATGGTCGGGCGGTTCAGCTCTTCAGGATCGACCTTCCGGCATATTCTGCCACGTCGCCCAGCATTTCCTCGATCCGGATCAGCTGGTTGTACTTGGCCAGCCGGTCCGACCGCGCCAGCGAGCCGGTCTTGATCTGGCCGCAATTGGTGGCCACGGCCAGATCGGCGATGGTGGCATCCTCGGTCTCGCCCGAGCGGTGGCTCATCACGTTGGTATAGCGGGCGCGGTGCGCCATCTCGACCGCCTTCAGGGTCTCGCTCAGGGTGCCGATCTGGTTGACCTTCACCAGCATCGAGTTGGCGACGCCCTTCTTGATGCCTTCGGCCAGACGCGCCGGGTTGGTCACGAACAGGTCGTCACCGACCAGCTGGATCTTGTCGCCGAGCGTGTCGGTCAGGATCTTCCAGCCGTCCCAGTCATCCTCGGCGCAGCCGTCCTCGATCGAGATGATCGGATAGGCGGCGCAGAGATCGGCCAGATAGGCCACGTTCTCGGCCGAGGTCAGGCTCTTGCCCTCGCCCTTCATCTCGTACTTGCCGCCCTTGAAATACTCGGTCGAGGCGCAGTCGAGCGCGAGGTAGATGTCCTCGCCCGGGGTGTAGCCGGCCTTCTCGATCGACTTCAGGATGAAGTCCAGCGCGTCACGGGTCGAGGCGAGCTCGGGCGCGAAGCCGCCCTCGTCGCCAAGGCCGGTGGACATGCCGGCGGCCGAGAGTTCCTTCTTCAGGGTGTGGAACACTTCCGATCCCATCCGCACGGCGTCCGCGATCGAGTCGGCGGACACCGGCATGATCATGAATTCCTGGATGTCGATCGGGTTGTCGGCATGCTCGCCGCCGTTGATGATGTTCATCATCGGCACCGGCAGGATCCGGGCCGAGGTGCCCCCGACATAGCGGTAGAGCGGCTGGGTGGTCGCGTCGGCCGCCGCCTTGGCGCAGGCCAGCGACACGCCGAGGATCGCGTTGGCCCCCAGACGGGCCTTGTTCGGGGTGCCGTCCAGTTCGATCATCGCCGCGTCGATGGCGGCCTGGTCGGTGACGTCATGACCGACCAGCGCCTCGGCCAGTTCGCCGTTCACGGCGGCCACGGCCTCCAGCACGCCCTTGCCCTTGTAGCGCTTCGGGTCGCCATCGCGCTTCTCGACCGCCTCGTGGGCGCCGGTCGAGGCGCCCGAGGGGACCGCGGCCCGGCCCATGGTGCCGTCCTCGAGGAAGACATCGACCTCGACGGTCGGGTTGCCGCGGCTGTCGAGGATTTCACGGCCGATAATATCGACGATGGTCGTCATGGATTTCTCCTGTTCCTTCGGGCCTGATGCTCGCGACCTCATAGCGCGCCGCCCCTTCGCTGGGAAGGGGGCGGGGTCCGTTTGCGCTATCAGTGACCCAGACCGGTTGCCGCAGCGTGCGGGTCGTTCGCCGCCGCAAGGGCGGCGCGGCGCAGCCGCTGCTCGCGCAGCAGGGTGTAGAGGCCCGAGGCGATGATCACCCCGGCGCCGGCAAGGGTCCAGCCGTCGGGCCTTTCGCCGAAGACCGTCATCCCGAGGATCAGCGCGAACAGCAGCCGGGCATAGCGGAACGGCGTGATCGTGGCGATGTCGCCCAGCCGCATGGCCGCGGTCAGTGCCAGATAGGCCAGGACGCCGACGCACAAGGCGCCGCCCAGCCCTGCCAGCGCGCCGGGGCCCGGCAGCACCGGCCGGTCGCCGAAGGGCAGCAGCAGCAGTCCGGCGGCCCCGAGCATCCCGAAGCCCCAGCTCGACAGGACGATGCTGGACACCGTCGCCGGCGCGACCCGGGTGCCCAGGTCCCGCGCCGCAAGCCCGGCCACCGCGCTGACCGCGAACAGCGAGGCCGGCACGAAGCCCGACAGGCCGGGGCGCACCACCATCAGCACGCCGGCGAAGCCCACCAGAATCGCCGTCCAGCGCCGCCAGCCGACCGGCGCGCCCAGGAACAGCGCCGCGCCGAGCGTGACGGCCAGCGGCGTCGCCTGCAGGATCGCCGAGGCGGTGGACAGCGGCGTCAGCGTGATCGCGACGACGAAGCAGACCGAACCCAGCACCTCGCCCATGTTGCGGATCCACATGGGCAGGGTGAACATCTCGGGCGCGAACAGCCTGTCGCCCCGTTGGCGCGACCAGAGCGCGAAGATCGCCGCGCCGGCAAGGCCGAGCATCGCGATGATCTGCCCGGTGGGCAGGTCCTCCGCGACCAGCTTGATGAACATGTCCTCAAGCGCGAAGCCCGCCATGGCCGCGACCATGAGGATGATGCCCTGCAGATTGCCCATGGTTCCGCCCCGCGGTGTTGCCGCCGCTGCCTATGGCAGTCGGCGCGGCTACACCAGCGGGAACCGACGCCCACAAGCCGCCGCGCCCCGTCTGTGGTCTTGGCATGGGGCCGGGGCAGGGCGCCGCCACGGCCGCGGGGTCAGAACGCCTTGGCCGGCAACTGCTCGAAGGGCATCTTCGGGATTTCGGCGAAGTTCGGCAGCGACTCGTGGACATAGAAGCTGTCATAGAGCGAGTTGCGCACGAAGTGGTACCGGTTGGCGAACAGGATCCGGTTCAGCTCGGGCGTCGGGCGTTCCACCGTCACCGTCAGGAAGCGGTAGCGGTCAAAGGGGAAGTGCCGCATCACCCGGGTTTCCAGCCCTTCCACGTCCAGGCTCAGATAGTCGATGGCTTCAGGCGCGCCATAGCGGTCCAGCACGTCGGCCAGCGGCAGCACGTCGACGGTGACGATCCGCCCCTCGGCCCGGGCGGCGGCGGTCAGGGCGGTGTCGGCGTAGTCGCCTTCCTTGGTGATCAGCCCGCTGCGCTGGCCGTCGGTGACGAAGTCCAGCGTGCCCGGCTCGGCATCCACCGCCAGCGGCACGCAGGTGCAGCCGCGCTTGTAGACCTCGGTCATCTTGCGGAAGTTCTCGGGATTCGGCTCGATCGTCAGGCCGCCCCAGCCGAAGCGCTTTTCGAGGATGAAGGTATTGCTGTCGGTGAAGCCGTCGAAGGCGCCGAACTCGACGAAGAAGCCGCCGCGCTTGCCCTTGAACACCTCGTCGATGACCCAGCGGTCCTGGCCGCGGTCGGACAGGTACTTCGGCACTTGATTGTACCGCAGATAGGCGTTCCTGTGCACAGCCTGCTTGACGGCCATGGCGCCCACATAAGCGTGATAGGCAGGCTTCTGCAGGGCTGGCACCCGGTCCAGCAGGCGCCGCGCCATCATCATCATGGAATCGCCCTTCGCCAGTCGGGCGCCCTGAGCGGTATTCGATGCGATCGGCAAGTGTACTGTCATTGCGTGTCCCCTTTCAAACCGAAGGTACTTGCGACGTCGTAGAGATCGATCACCAGTCGCGGCCAGCCACGCCCGCCCCTGCCGAAGATGGCATTGCGGCGCACGTAATAGGTGGCGCCGATCGTGCGCTGCCAGCCGCCGCGCAGGACGTCGGCGGCATAGGTTTCGGGATCGGCAGCCGTCATGACATATCCGTCCGCCGCCGCGATCAGGGTGTGCCCTTCCGGCAGCGGTCCGTCGCCGGCCGGCGCGATTTTGTAGTCGATCCGCTGGCCGGGCCGCTTCGGCTGGAGCGCGTGGACGTACCAGCTGAGCGGAGAACCCAGGTAACGCGACTTGGACGCGCCTTCGCCCCACATCATCGGGAAGGCTTCGCCCATGACCGCCGTCACAGCGGCCAGCCGCGCCGGATCGTCGGAATAACTGCCCGCGGGGGCAGCGATCTCGATCCGGGCGCCGAAGTCGCGGCCGTAGAGATGCGGCCGGAAGCCGCCCGGGATCGACAGCGCGGCCGCAACAGCCAGTCCCGCCACCGCCAGCGTCACTGCCCGGCCGGGATGGGCCGCGACCGGCGCCAGTCGCCAGTACACGATCAACGGCAAGACCATGACCGGCGCGAAATGATGCGGCAGGACCCGGTAGCCCTGGATGTAGAAGAACATCGCGTAGCCGATGGTCAGCAGCGAGACGGCACGGGCCAGCGGATCCTGCCAGCGCCAGGCGACCAAAGCCAGCGCCGGAACGATGCCGCAGGGAAGGATCCAGAACAGCATCCGCTGCGGCCAGAACACCGTCACATAGCGCAGCCTTTCGGCCAGGTTGCCGGCGCTGAATTCGTCCCGGGCGCTGCCCACGCCAAGATCTGCCAGCAGTCCCGGCACCACCCGCCCCGCAAGGCTGACCATCACCACCATGGCGAAGGCCGCCGCCAGCCAGCGCCAGCCCACCGGATGGCGGACTGCCGCAAGGGCGAGAATCCACAGCACCAGAAAGACCGGCGCACTGGGCAGCGCGGCATAGCTGAGGGCAGCGAAGACCAGGGTCCAGACCGGGCTGCGATCCAGCGTGAAGCGCATGAAGCCCAGGAAGGCGATCAGCACGAAGGGCTCGCGCGACATCGGCAGGGCGATGTCGGCGTAATACGGGTCATAGCTGGCATGCCAGGCCAGCACCCAGGCGAACAGCGCCAGCGCCACGCCGACCCCCAGCGCTGCAGCGCCGGATGGAACCTTGCGCCGGCCATAGCGGATCAGGTCCAGCACCAGCCCGACCAGCAGGGCGAGCCCGGGCAGTACGGGCAGCCGGGCCGACAGCTCGAACGGTCCGAACAGACGTTGGAACCAGGCGTTCGGGATCACTTCGATCAGGGTGGTGAAGCTGGGATAGGCGGCGACGCCGCCCGCCGCGCCGTCCCAGAACGGCGAGCCGGTCAGGATCAGGTTCTGCCCCGACAGGAACAGATGCGCCCCGTCGCCGTTCAGCGCCTCCCAGTAGACCTTGGCGCTGAGCAGCAGCAGGACCGCGAGCGGAACCAGCGCCATGGCAAGGATGTCGGCCCGGCGCGCCTGGAACATCGCCCAGTCGATACCGCCGTGCCGGTCGGCCAGCCAGACCGGCACCAGCGCCGCCAGCGCGAGAAGCGCGAGAAAGCCGCAGAAGGCCGGTCCGATCAGGGCTGTGCCGGCGGCTTCATCGGCAAGACCCAGCAGCGCGCTCTGACCGATGATCGTGACGGCGAATCCCCGCAACAGGACGGCACCGAAATCGCCCCGGCCGGCGTCCAGCCAAAGCGCCACCAGAAGCCCCGGCGCCATCACCAGGACCGAGGCCGCAAAGGCCAGGAGAGGAAACAGGAGGTAAAGGAGCAAGGCCTCTGAGGGCACGAACCATGGCGCAGGACCGGCCGCGAGATCACGCAGATCCCAGATGCGTTCCGCTGCTGGTTGTCCGAACGCGGTCAGTGCAGCGGCGAGTGCGATCCCGAAAGCGATCCAGACCGGTACCCGCAGGACTGTCGCCGTGCCTTGCCGCAGTCCGGTAATGCCATATGCCACGATCCGTTAAATCCTCTGTCAACTCCGGTCGAACTGGGAAGTTCGAACTGTTGATTCCCGTTACAGGACCATGGCCTGGCCATCCGGCCGTCGAGGGGCCGCCCGCAGCACAAGCACTGAAAGAATTTTATACCGGAATCGGCAACGCTGTCGATGACGCTAGGTAAAGGAAGTTAACAGACAGGGAGGATTTTCCGCAGGGGACGGCGTCTTCGATCAGCGTTCGCGTCTGAGTGGAACGCCGTAGAGCTCCAGTCGGTGGCCCTTCAGCCGGTACCCGAGTTTCGCTGCGATGCGCTCCTGCAATTGCTCGATTTCGGCATCGACGAATTCGATCACCTCGCCCGAATTCAGGTCGATCAGGTGGTCGTGGTGATCGCGTTCGGCCGATTCCCAGCGCGCGCGCCCGTCGCCGAACTCGCGCCGTTCCAGGATGCCGGCCTCCTCGAACAGTTTCACGGTGCGGTAGACCGTGGCGATCGAGATCCGCGGGTCCACCGCGGCCGCCCGGGCATAGAGCGCCTCCACATCCGGATGGTCCTCGGATTCGTCCAGCACGCGCGCGACGATGCGGCGCTGCTCGGTCATCCGCAGTCCCTTTTCCTCGCAGCGCTCGTTGATCGTGGGCTTCATGCCGCCATCCGGTTCGTGTCGCATTCCTTCTAGGGGCGTTCCGGCCGCGGCTCCACCCGGAATCAGGGTGCCGGCGGCAGCTCCAGCGTCCCCTGCATCACCCTGACCGCGCCGCCGCCGACCTGCACGATCGACAGGCCCTCGCGGGTTTCGGCCCGGACCCGGATCGCACTCGGCCGGCCCATCGCGACCCCTTGCGCGATCTCCAGCCTCACCGGCGCGCCGTCGAGCGTGCAGAGCAGCGCGCCCAGCGCCGCGGCGGCGCTTCCGGTGGCCGGATCCTCGATCACCCCGGACAGGGGGGCGAACATCCGCATCGCCACCTGATCCGGCGCGGACCGGACATAGGCCGCCACATGGAAATGGCCGGACACCGCCGGATACTGCGCCGCGGCTGTCCGGAACGCCGCCAGATCCGGCGTGGCGGCATCCAGCGCCGCCATGTCGGCCAGTTCAACGACGGCGAAGGCCAGGCCCTTGGTGGCCAACGTCGGCGGGTGCCGGTCGCTGCGGATCGCCGTTGCCGGCAGCGACAGGCAGGCGGCGGCGTCGCCCCAGGCCACATCGCCCTGCCGGCGGAACGGGGTCTCGGTGGTGAAAGTCGCCTGCCACGCCCCGCCGTCGCGGCCGATCACGCAAGCGATCGGGCCGACGCCTTCCTCCAGCACCAGCCGGTCACCCACCGGGACGCCGAAGGCTTCGCCCGCAGCGGCAAGGGCGATGGCGGTCCCGACTGTCGGATGTCCGGCGAAGGGCAGTTCGTCCGTGGGGGTGAAGATGCGCACCCGCGCTGTGCCGGATGCGGTCTCGGGCGGCAGCACAAAGGTCGACTCCGAGAAGTTGAATTCCCGCGCCGCCGCCTGCATCGCGGCCGCGTCCATGCCGCGGGCATCGCGGATCACCGCCAGCGGATTGCCCCCGAAGGCCCGGTCGGTGAAGACGTCCCAGACCTCGAAGTCGAAGCGGCCGGGCGTCATGTGCCGCAGAAGGTCATCGCGACCTCCTCCTCGGGGGCGGGCGGGGCGGTCAGGTCGGCGGGCGGGACCGCGAAGGGGCGCGTTACGGTCTCGAGCAGGCGCCGGAACGGCGCAAGGTCGCCGGCCACCGCGGCCGCGATCATCTCCTCGACCCGGTGGTTGCGGGGGATGACCCGCGGGTTCGCCGCCGCCATCGCCGCGGTGTCGGGGCCACCCTGAGCGTCAAGGCGCGCTTCCCAGGCCGCGCTCCAGGCATCGAACGGGTCGGGGTCGACAAAGGCGGCCCGCGCCGTGCCATCGGCCAGACCGGCGAAGGTGTTGGTGAAATCGGCGCCGCCGGCCTGCATGGCGACCATCAGGTCGTTGACCAAGGCGTCGTCGCCGTCGCGTCGGTCGGCAAGGCCCAGCTTCGCGGCGAACACGGCCAGCCAGGCCTCGCGGAACAGCGCGGGGAAGCGGTTCACCGCCGCGCTGGCCGCCGCCACCGCCCGGTCGGCGTCGGCGTCGATCAGCGGCAGCAGGCAGTTGGCGAGCTGGGCCAGGTTCCAGGCCGCGATGCTGGGCTGGCGGTTGAAGGCGTAACGGCCCTGATGGTCGATGGACGAGAACACCTTGCCGGCCTCGAACCGGTCCATGAAGGCGCAGGGGCCATAATCGATGGTCTCGCCCGACAGCGCAGTGTTGTCGGTGTTCATCACGCCGTGGATGAAGCCCAGCCCCAGCCAGCGCGCCATCAGCCCGGCCTGGGCGGCAACCGCCGCGTCCAGCAGCCCGAGCGCGCCTTCGGCGCCGGGGTAGTGCCGGTCGATCACATGGCGCGTCAGCAGGTCCAGCGCCTCGTCGTCGTCCCGGGCGGCGAAATACTGGAAGGTGCCGACCCGGATGTGGCTGGCCGCGACCCGGGTCAGTACGGCGCCGGGCAGGGCCTCGCCGTTCCTGAGCACGCTCTCGCCCGTTGTCACCGCGGCCAGCGCCCTTGTGGTCGGCACGCCCATGGCATGCATCGCCTCGCTCACCACGTATTCGCGCAGCACCGGGCCCAGCCAGGCCCGGCCGTCGCCCATGCGCGAGAACGGCGTCCGTCCCGAACCCTTCAGCTGGATGTCGCGGCGGCGGCCATGGATGTCGACCACCTCGCCCAGCAGCAGCGCGCGCCCGTCGCCCAGTTGCGGGTTCCAGCCGCCGAACTGGTGCCCGGCATAGGCCTGCGCCAGCGGATCGGCGCCGTCGGGCACCCGGTTGCCGGCCAGCACCTCGGTTCCCTCGGGGCTGGCCAGCGCGGCGGCGTCAAGGCCCAGCTCGGCCGCCAGTGCGCCATTGACCACGATCGGCTGCGGCGCCGCCACCGGTTCCGCCGGCTGGCGGGCGAAGAACCGCTCGGGCAACCGGGCATAAGTGTTCTGGAACGGGATGTGCAGCGTCATGGCCGGGGGTCACCTGTGCTGGCGCCGCCCGGTCGACGGCGCCTTCCTGTTGCCCGATAGATAGGGCCTTGCCCGCCGCGCCGCCAGCGCCGAGGCTCAGAGCCGGGCGATCCGCTCGGTCAGCAGGGCGAAGAATCCGTCCGCGTCCACCGCGCCCATGAAGGTCGCGTTCGGCGCCCGGCCCGAGACGCGCCACCAGTCGGCCACCGTCATGCCGCGGGTCAGGTCCGAGCGGGTCTCGATCTCGACATTGATGTGGCGTCCCGAGAACAGCTCGGGCCGGATCAGGTAGGCGATGGTGCAGGGATCGTGGAGCGGCGCGCCGGCGGATCCGTACTTCTCCTTGTCGAAGCGTTCGAAGAAGTCGGTCCATTCGGCGACCGCCTGTCCGACCGGCGTGCCGAGGTCGCGGAAGGCCTGCACCCTGGGCGCGGTGACCAGCGCCTTGTGGGTGACGTCGAGCGGCATGACGGTGATCGGGGCGCCGCAGGCGAAGACTGCCGCCGCCGCCTCGGGGTCGACATAGATGTTGAACTCGGCCGCGGGAGTGATGTTTCCGACCTCGAAATAGGCGCCGCCCATCAGCACGATCTCGGCGATCCGCCCGGCGATGTCGGGGGCGCGCATCAGCGCCAGCGCGATGTTGGTCAGGGGGCCGACCGGGCAGAGCGTCACCGTGCCCGACGGCTCCCGGCGGAGCGTGTCGATCAGGAAGTCGACCGCATGCCCGTCCTGCAGCGGCATGGTCGGGTCGGGCAGGGTCGGGCCGTCCAGCCCGGTCTTGCCATGGACATGCTCGGCGGTGCGGAGCGGGCGCAGCAGCGGCCGGTCGGCACCGGCGAAGACCTTGATGTCGCGCCGGCCCGCCAGTTCGCAGATCATGCGCGCATTCTTCTGGGTCAGCGCCAGCGGCACGTTGCCGGCGACGGCGGTGATGCCCAGAAGCTCGATCTCGTCCGGGCTGCCGAGGGCGAGAAGGATCGCCACGGCGTCATCCTGGCCGGGGTCGGTATCGATGATGATCTTGCGGGGCGACATGGAGGCGGCCTCGTGCAGTGGTCAGGACTGGCCCGATCCCGCGACGGGGCGCGCCGGATGTCAAGCCTCGGCCGGGCGGGGCACGACGCGGGAAGGGGTGGCCAGCGCCCCGGCCAGGGCCGCGATCAGCAGCGCCAGCGCGGCGATCAGGCCGAAGCCGGCGGGCAGCGACAGCGCCGCTGCCACCGCGCCGATCGCCGGCGGGCCGATCAGCATGCCGCCATACCCCAGCGTCGCCACGCTGGCGATGGCCCGGCCCGCCGGCAGGTCGGGATCCTTCGCCGCCCGGCTGAAGGCCAGCGGCATCACCACCGCATAGCCGATGCCCATGACGCAGAAGCCGAATATCGCCGCCGCCGGGCTGGCGAAGACCAGCGCCGCAAGGGCGCCCGCCGTCGCCAGCAGGCCGCCGATGCGGACCGCCGTCACCGGGCCCAGCCACTGCACCACCCGGTCGCCGGCCAGCCGCATCGCCACCATGGCCGCCGAGAAGGCGGTATAGCCAAGCGCCGCCTGCGCCTCGGTCGCCCCCGCGATGCGGGTCAGGAACACCGCGCTCCAGTCCGCGATGGCGCCTTCGCCAAGGGCGGCGGCAAAGGCCACCAGCCCGACCAGGAAAAGCGGGCCCTTGGGCAGGGCGAAGGACGGCCCGTCCTGGTGACGGTCCGACACCCAGGGAATCGCCGCAAGCCAGAGCGCGGCCGCGCCGATCAACGCGCCCATCAGCCAGAACTGCGGCCCCGGCGCCAGACCGGCCTGCACCGCGCCCCAGCCGATCGCGGCGCCAAGGCCCGCGCCAAGGCTCCACATCGCGTGAAGCGAGGACATCACCGGCCGGCCGGCGCGGGCCTCGACCTCGGCCCCCCAGGCGTTCATGGCCACGTCCATGCCGCCATGGGCGGCGCCGAACAGCCCCAGCACCAGCGCCAGCGCCCAGGCATTGGGGGCCAGCGGCAGAAGCCACAGCGCCAGCACATAGACCAGCGCGATGCCCTTGGTGGCCCGTGCCGCCCCCAGCCGGTCGGACAGCCCACCCGCCAGCGGGAAGGCGACGATGGCGCCGCAGGCCAGCGCGAACAGGACCAGCCCCAGTTGGCCCGGATCGATGCCGTGACGGTCGACGAAGGCGGGGATGCGCGCCGCCCACATGCCGAACAGGGCGCCGTTCAGGCCGAACATGGCGGCCACCGCGCGCCAGGGGGCGCCGGGACGATGGACAGGGTCAGCCATGGACAACCTCGATTCCTGCATTCTGGAAGGGCGCCGTGCGCTCGGGCGCGGCATCGGTGGCGATCACGTCGATCTCGTCGGGAGACAGGGTGCGGTGGCGGGCGCGCTGGCCCAGCTTGGCCGCCCCCGCGACCACCAGCACCCGTTCGGCTGCAACGGCCATGGCGCGCTTCACGCTGCTTTCCAGCAGGTCGTCCGAGCTCAGCCCGAAGCTGGCGTCCAGCCCGCAGGCGCCCAGCACGGCGACCTCGGCCGCCAGTCCTGCCAGCGCGTCGACCACCTCGCCGCCGACCGCGATCCCGCCTGACCCGCTGATCCGCCCGCCCAGCGTCAGGCAGTCGATGCCGCGTTCGATCACCGCCACCGCGATCCAGGGCGAGGGCGTCACCACCAGCAGGCCGGGGGCGGGCGTCAGCGCCTCGGCCACCGCCAGTACCGAGGTGCCGCCGTCCAGGATCAGCGTCCGCGCCGGGCCGATCGCCGCCAGCGCCGCCGCGACCAGCCCCGGCGCCACCGGTGCCGCCCGGCGCTGAGTCAGCAGTGGCGCGGGCGGCAGGACCGGCAGCGCCCCGCCCCGGACCCGGCGCACCGCGCCTTCGGATTCCAGCGCGATCAGGTCGCGCCGGACCGTGTCGATCGAGACGCCGAATTCCCGGGCAAGATCGCCCGCCACCAGAAGTGTGCCATGAGCCAGCCGCTCGCCCAGCAGGGCGCGGCGGATGTCGGGGTTGTTGAGGTCCATGTGTCGTCCGGCAGGATGTTGCATGAACCTGCATTATCGTGCATGAAGCCGCAGATCAACGCGTCACCACGCGGCAATTTGCGGAAACTTGCAGTCTTGAGCGCAATACGCTGCGGGGCCCGGCATCGCTGCCGCGCCCCGCTGTGCCGCACCCTCACGCTCCTGGCACGGTTTTCGACGTCAGCCGTCGAAATCGACTGTCTCGACCAGCCGCAGCGCCTCGGGGCGCAGCTTGGCCAGTTCGGTCAGGCTCATCTCGTCCGGGGTCAGTGCCGGCCAGCTGGCCACCAGCGCCGAGACCGGCACGGCCGGGTCCACCGGGTATTCGTTGTTCAGCTCGGCATAAAGCGCCTGGCCCTCGTCCGAGGCGAGGAACTCCATCAGCTTCAGCGCGTCGTCCCGGTGCGGCGCTGCCTTGGTCATCGCCACGCCCGAGACGTTTACATGGGTGCCGCCGGTCTCGAACTGCGGAAACACCAGCTGCACGCTGTCGGCCCAGGGCTTCTGCTCGGGATCGGCCAGCATCAGGCCCATGTAATAGGTGTTGCCGATCGAAATGTCGCATTCGCCGGCCCAGATCGACTTGACCTGCGCCCGGTCGTTGCCCTGGGGCTTCTTGGCGAGGTTCGCCTTGACGCCGGCCAGCCAGTCCGCGGTGTAGTCGGCGCCGTGATGGGCGATCATCGCCGAGACCAGAGCCACGTTGTAGTCGTTGGTGCCCGAGCGGATGCAGATCCGCCCCTTCCACTTCTCCGAGGCGAGATCCTCGTAGGTGGTGATCTCGGCCGGGTCGACCCGTTCCTTGCTGGCATAGATCACGCGGGCGCGGCTGGTCAGGCCGAACCACTGGCCGTCTGCATCCCTGAGCGCGGCCGGGATCTGCTCCTGCAGCACCTCGCTGTCCACCGGCTGGGTGACCCCGGCGCTGACCAGTTCGGCCAGCCGCGCGATGTCCACGGTGAGGACCAGGTCGGCGGGCGAACGGTCGCCCTCGGCCTTCAGGCGCTCGAGCATCCCTTCCGAGATATACACGCTGTTGACCGTGACGCCGGTCTTCTCGGTGAAGGCCACCAGCAGCGGGTCGATCAGTTCGGGCTGGCGCGCGGAATAGAGGTTCACCTCCTGGGCGAGGATCGGCGTGGCCGCGGTGACCAGCAGCAGGGCGGTCAGTCCGGTGTGCAGGGATTTGAGCATGGGTGTCTCCCGAAGGCTGGCAAAAGCTGCGGCCTGCGGACCGCACTGGAGACCACAGAACACGACAAAAACACTCAGGTCAAGGATAGCCGACTGAAACTATCGGGAACTATTCGCCGCACCCCTCGCGACGGCAGGGTCTGCCGCTTCGGCCTTCTCGGCGTGCTTCGCCGCGTTCCAGATCGCGTCCATCTCGGCCAGCGTGGCCTGTTCGGGCCGGCGCCCCTCGGCGGCGAGCCGGGCCTCGATCGCCTCGAAGCGGCGGGTGAACTTGGCATTCGCCGCACGCAGCGCGGCTTCGGCATCCACCTTCAGGTGCCGGCCCAGATTGACCACCACGAACAGAAGGTCGCCATATTCCTCGAAGATCTCCGCCGCGCCCAGGTGCGCGCGCGCCTCGGCCAGTTCGCCCGCCTCCTCGGTGATCTTGTCCAGCACCTGGGCGATATCCGGCCAGTCGAAGCCGACCCGGGCGGCGCGCTTCTGCAGCTTCTCGGCCCGCATCAGCGCCGGCAGGTTCAGCGCCACATCGGCCAGCACGCCGCCGCGGTCCTTGCCTGCGCGCTCGCGCGCCTTCTGGGCCTCCCAGTCGCGGGTTTGCTGATCGGCGGTCTTGTCGCGGCTTTCCTCGCCGAAGACATGGGGATGGCGGTCCACCATCTTGTCGGCGACGGTCCTCGCCACATCTTCGAAGCCGAACAGTCCCTGCTCCTCGGCCATTTGCGCATGATAGACCGTCTGCAACAGAAGATCCCCCAGCTCGCCCTTCAGCTCGTCCCAGGCGCGCCGCTCGATCGCGTCGGCGACCTCGTAGGCCTCCTCGATCGTATAGGGGGCGATGGTGTCGAAATCCTGCTCGATGTCCCAGGGGCAGCCCGCCTTCGGGTCGCGCAGCCGGCGCATGATCTCGAGCAGCCGCGCAAGGCTTCCGCCCGGAAAGCTGCCGTCTGGGTCTTGGATCGGGTCGGTCATCCGGGCCTCGCGTCGTGCAGGAAGGTCGGCCCAGTTGCGCCTTGCGGCAGGGCCGAGTCCAGCCCCGCCGCGCCGCCGCCCGGGGGCGGACAATGCGCATGAGCCTGGCCCTCGCGCTCCTGGCCGTGCTGCTGGCGGGCCCGGCCTGGATCCGCCTTGCCCCCGCCGATCCGGCGCGCTGGCATGTGGACCCGCTTGCGGTGGCGACGCCGGTCCGGGTCGGCCACGCCCTGATCCGCCCGGAAGGCGGCGATGCCGCGGCACCGGTCTGGGACATGGCGCCTGCGGCGCTGCTCGCGGCCTTCGACCGGGTCGCCCGGGCACAGCCGCGGGTCTCGGTCCTCGCCGGGTCGGTGGACGACGGCATGATCACCTACGTCGTGCGCAGCCGCTTCATGGGCTTTCCGGACTATGTTTCCGTCCGGGCCCTCCCGGCGGGAGACGGCGGCTCCACCCTCGCCATCTTCGCCCGCCAGCGCTTCGGCCTCGACGACCTCGGCGTGAACCGGACCCGGACCGCGGCCTGGCTCGCCGCGTTGCCGCCCGGCTCGGTGACGTCGCCCGGGGGCAGCTGATCCGCCGGACCATCTTCTCTTTCGCCTTCTTCTTGGTCCAAATACTCCCGCCGGAGGCGCCGCGCGGCACGCGCGGCCCGGCCCAACCGGATGAGCTGCCGCGGCAGCGGCGGCGAAGACGGGCGGGAGCCGCCCCGGTTCCGGCCATCGCCGCCTGGCCGGGCCCTCTCGGTTCCGCCCGGCCTCTTGACCGGCGCCTGCGGCTCCGACACATGGCCTCGTCATGGTACCTGACGCGAAACTCGACCAGATCGTCCAGCGCTTCGAGTTTCTCGAGGCCCGGATGGCTGACGGCATGGCCGGGGGCGACTTCGCCCAGTTGGGCCGCGAATATGCCGAGCTGAAACCGGTGGTCGAGGAAATCCGCGCCTGGCGTCGGCTTCGCGCCGAGATCGCCGAGGCCGAGGCGATGCGCGCCGACCCCGAGATGCGCGCCCTGGCCGAGGAGGAGTTGCCCGCGCTGCGTGCCCGGGTGCCGGATCTCGAACACCGGCTCCAGCTCGCGCTGCTGCCCCGGGATGCTGCCGATTCCCGCCCTGCGATGATCGAGATCCGCCCCGGCACCGGCGGCGACGAAGCCGCGCTGTTCGCCGCCGACCTCCTGCGCATGTACCAGCGTCATGCCGAGGCGAAGGGCTGGCGCTGGGAGGTGCTCGAGGAGCAGGTGACCGAACTGGGCGGCATCCGCGAGGCGGTGGTCCGGGTCGCGGGCGAGGGGGTCTTTGCGCGGCTCAAGTTCGAATCCGGTGTCCACCGGGTCCAGCGCGTGCCCGAGACCGAATCGGGCGGGCGCATCCACACCTCGGCCGCCACCGTCGCTGTGCTGCCCGAGGCCGAGGAGGTCGATATCGCCATCGACCCGGCCGACCTGCGCATCGACACCATGCGCGCCTCGGGCGCCGGCGGCCAGCATGTCAACACCACCGACTCGGCGGTCCGGATCACCCATATCCCCACCGGGATCGTGGTCACCTCGTCGGAGAAGTCCCAGCACCAGAACCGCGCCATCGCGCTGCAGGTGCTCCGGACCCGGCTCTACGACATGGAACGCAGCCGCGCGGCCGATGCCCGCGCCGCCGAACGCAAGGGCCAGGTCGGCAGCGGCGACCGGTCCGAGCGGATCCGCACCTACAACTTCCCCCAGGGCCGGGTCACCGATCACCGGATCAACCTGACGCTCTACCGGCTCGACGCGGTGCTGGCCGGCGATCTGGACGAATTCATCGACGCCCTGATCGCCGAGGACCAGGCCGCGCGCCTGGCCGAGATGGAGGCGTGAGCGGGGCCGGAACCGCTGCCGCGGCGCTGGTCGGGGCAGTGCGCCACTTGGCCGGGGCCGGCATCGCCGACCCCGCCCGTGACGCCCGCCGGCTTCTCGCCCATGCGCTGGGTCTGCCACCATCGCGCCTGACCCTGGTGCTTGGCGACCCGCTGCCGGAAGCCGCCGCGGCCATCTTCGCCGCCGCCATCGCGGATCGCGCCCGGCACCGGCCGGTGGCGCAGATCACCGGCCGTCGCAGCTTCTGGGGACGCGACTTCCTCGTCACCGCCGACACCCTCGATCCCCGGCCCGAGACCGAATCGCTGATCGCCGCGGCGCTGGCGCGACCGGCGGCGCGGGTGCTCGACCTCGGCACCGGCACCGGCTGCATCCTGCTGACCCTGCTGGCGGAATGGCCCGGCGCCACGGGTCTCGGCACCGATGTCTCGGTGGCGGCGCTGGAAGTGGCGCGGCGCAACGCCGCGGCGCTGGGGCTGGGCGACCGGGCCGGTTTCGTCCTGGCCGACTGGGCCACGGATCTGTCCGGCCCCTTCGACCTGATCGTGTCGAACCCGCCCTACATCGCCGCGGACGAGATCGCCGGCCTGTCCCCCGACGTGCGCGACTGGGAGCCGATGCTGGCCCTGTCGCCCGGCGGCGACGGGCTGGCGGCCTATCGCGCGATCCTGCCCCAGGCCGCCGCCCTGCTGGCGCCGGACGGTCGGGTGCTGGTCGAGATCGGCGCGACCCAGGGCGCTGCCGTCGTCGCAATCGGCCGCGCCGCCGGGTTTGAGGCCGCCATCCTGCCCGATCTCGACGGTCGCGACCGGGTGGTTTCCTTCGCTTTTCCCGCGGATTGAGCTGCCCTCCGCCCGAAGGACCGCGAATTTCCCCTTGTCATGCCGGGAACCCCGTGATTTACACGTTGCGTCAGGTTCGCGGTGCGGCCGGAAGGTGCTCCCCTTGACGCCAAGCCGAAAAATTCAGCCACCGCCGATTTTATTGGGCTCTGCGCCCCGGCAGGCATGCTGCAGGCAAACACAAGGCCGAGACAAGTTTCGCATGAGATCATCCAAGTCACGCTCGCGGTCCAAGAACAACCGCAACCGATCGGTTGGGAACATCGTCAACCGCGTCTTCGACTCGTCGGGTCCGGAAGGCAAGGTTCGCGGCACGCCGCAGCAGATCATCGAGAAGTATAACCAGCTGGCGCGCGACGCCCAACTGGCCAACGACCGGGTCGCGGCCGAGAACTTCCAGCAGCATTCCGAGCACTATACCCGCCTTCTGGGCGAGGCGATGCGCGAGGCCGAGGCCCAGCGGGAACAGCGCGAGGCCCAGACCGGCAACCAGCAGCAGCCGCGCGAGCGGTTCCGCGAGGAGCCGCGCTTCGGCAACGACGACAATCGCTTCGCCAGCGGCACCCCGCGCGCGCCCTGGGATCTGGACGGCACCGCCGCCCAGACCTACGAGGACCAGATGGCCGACACCGTGTCGCCCGGCGGGCAGGACTTCGACCAGGGCGATGACGCCGCTGGCGAGAATGGCTACGAACCCGGGCAGGACTTTTCCGAACCAGAACCCTTCATCGCGCCCGAGCCGGTGTCTTTTGGTCGTCCGTCCGGATTCTCTGAAGTGATGGACGTGGTCGAGTCCGGCGGCGACGTCGACAGTGGCCTGGTCGAGACCCCGGAACAGGCGGCTGCCGAAGCCAAGCCGGCGGCGCCGAAGCGTCCGCGGCGGACGCGCAAGCCGAAGCCGAAGGAGCCGACCGGCGAGAGCGCCCCGCAGGGCGACGGCGACGGTCCGGACGGCAATCGCGAGGCAGCCGAGTAACGCGTCACCCCGGACGCTCCCGGAGGATGTCAAGGTCGACAGGAGGCGCCGCTGCGGCGCCTTCCTGCGTTTTCGGGGCCGGGTGTCCCGGGGGTCAGTCTCTCAAGCGCGGGATTTTTTGGGCTCGCGCTTCCCAAGGACGGCGTTCGCGCCGGCAGGTTCAGGCGGCGGGGCCGGAGGCCAGTAGCCGGGCAAGGGCGCAGAACCGCTCCAGCGACACGTCCTCGGCCCTGAGCGTCGGGTCGATCCCGGCCTCGGCCAGCTTCTCCTCGATCCCCGGCGCAAGGCCGCGCAGGCTGGCCCTGAGCATCTTGCGGCGCTGGTTGAAGGCGGCGGCCACCAGCCGCGACAACACGGCGCCGTCGGCAGGAAAGCGTGGTTCGTCCAGCCGCTTCAGGTGCACCACGGCCGAGCTGACCTTGGGCGGCGGGGTGAAGGCCTGGGGCGGCAGATCCATGACGATGCGCGCGTCGCAGCGCCACTGGGACAGGATCGCCAGCCGGCCAAAGGCCTTCGATCCCGGCTTCGCCACGATCCGTTCGGCGACCTCGCGCTGGAACATCAGCGTCAGGCTGTCCCAGAACGGCGGCCAGGCCGGCGGCGTCAGCCAGCGCACCAGAAGCTCGGTCCCGACATTGTAGGGCAGGTTGGCGGCGATCTTCACCGGGGCAGTCAGCAGCCCGGTCAGGTCGACCGTCAGCGCATCGCCCTGGATCACCGTCAGCCGGCCGGGGCAGGCGGCGGCGATCTCCTCGAGTGCCGGAATGCAGCGCGGGTCCTTCTCGACCGCGACCACATGGCGGGCGCCTTCGGCCAGCAGCCCGCGGGTCAGCCCGCCCGGGCCGGGGCCAATCTCCAGCACATCCGCCCCGGTCAGGTCGCCGGCGGCGCGGGCGATCTTCGCGGTCAGGTTCAGATCCAGCAGGAAGTTCTGCCCCAGCGCCTTCCGCGCGCTCAGCCCGTGGGTGGCGATCACCTCGCGCAGGGGGGGCAGGGCGTCCAGGTGGCTCACCGCGGCGGCCTCATGGCCGGGACGCGGCGCGGGCGGTCGCCATCCGCGCCGCCATGCGCAGGGCGGCGATCAGGCTGGACGGGTCGGCGATGCCCTTCCCGGCGATGTCGAAGGCGGTGCCATGGTCGGGCGAGGTGCGCACGAAGGGCAGGCCGAGGGTGACATTGACCCCGCCGGCGAAGTCGATGGTCTTGATCGGGATCAGCGCCTGGTCGTGGTACATGGCGACGGCGGCGTCATAGCGCGCCCGGGCCGCGGCGTGGAACATCGTGTCGGCGGGCCAGGGTCCGGTGACGTCCAGCCCTTCGGCCGCCAGCCGGGCCAGCAGCGGGCCGATCATCGCCAGTTCCTCGCCGCCCATGGCGCCGCCTTCGCCGGCATGGGGGTTCAGCCCGGCGACCGCGATCCGCGGGCTGGCGAGGCCGAAATCCTGCTGCAGCGCCCGGTGGGTGATGCGGATGGTCTCCTCCAGCAGCGCGGCGGTCAGGGCGGCAGGCACCTGGGCCAGGGGGATGTGGATCGTCGCCGGCACCACCCGCAGGGCGTCGCAGGCCAGCATCATCACCACCCGGTCCACACCGGCGAGCGCGGCCAGATACTCGGTATGGCCCGGAAAGGCGAAGCCGGCGCCGTCCTTCAGCGCCTTCTTGTGGATCGGCAGGGTGCAGACCGCGGCGGCGCTGCCGTCCTGCACCAGACCGACCGCGCGGGCGATGACCGCGATCACCTCGGCGGCGTGGTCGGGCTGCGGCTGTCCCGGCACCGCGGCCGAGGGGAAGCCATGCACCAGCACCGGCAGGGCGCGGGCCGAGGCCACCACCGCCTCGGCCGGATCGGCGATCAGCACCACCGGCACCCCGGGGGGCAGGTGGCGGGGATCGCCCAGATAGAAGAACGGCAGGTCCGCCTTCAGCAGCGACCAGGCACGGCCGGCAATCTCGGGCCCGATCCCGGCCGGTTCGCCGCAGGTGAGCGCGACGGGCCGGGTCATTTGCCCGCGGAGATGACGGCGTCCGAGCGCAGCTCGGCCAGATAGGCATCGCCCAGGGCTTCCAGCCGCCGGGCGAACAACTGCCGGCGCACGTCCTCACGGGTGATCTGCTGGTCGCGGATCACCGACCGGCTGCACAGCATCAGGATGGCGCCGCCCTCGCCGGCCTGCGCCGGCAGGAGCGCCATTTCGCCCGGGTCCAGCAGGTCGACCTTCTGGGCCAGCACGCCGCCCATCTTGTCCCGCGCCTCGGACTTCCGCTGCAGCGTGTTCTCGTCGGCGCCCTTGAACACCCCGTAGAGGTCGTCGCAGGTCTCGGTGACCAGTGCCAGCCGCGCCAGTTCGGTGTTCAGGTTGGTGCCCGGCGGGAAGCGCACGATGACAAAATCGATCGTGTTGTTGCCGGACAGGCCGGGGCGGGCGTCCTCGATCCCGCGCAGCTGGTACAGGATCAGCCCGTCCGGGCCGGGGAAGGGCTGGGTCACGTCGCCGGGCTGCATCGACAGGAACATCGGCCCGAGTTGCGGCGGCAGCGCCGACAGCGGCATCCAGTCCAGCTTGCCGCCGTTGTTGCGCGACGGTGCGATCGAGAACCGCGCGGCGGCGGCAGAGAAGTCGTCGAAGCTGCGCAGCCCGGCGATGGCGGTGGCCCGTTCCTGGCTCAGCTGGGCAAGTTCGGGCGCCATCGGCAGCACGATCTCGGACAGCAGCACCCGGGTCGCGGCACCCTGTCCCCCGCCAAGCGCGATGGCTTGGTCGATCTCGGCATCCGTGGGGCGTGCCCGCGCGTTGTACTTCTCGCGCAGGACATCGCCCCAGGCAACCAGCGCGCGAACATAGTCATAGACCGTCTCGCGGTCGATGCCGACGTCCTTCAGCGCCTGGATCAGTTGCTCGCCGGTCAGGTTCGCCCGGGCGGCGAAATCCTCGACGCCTTGCTGGACGGCCTCGTCGGTGGGCATCGCGTCGGCCTCGCGGGCGGCGGCCAGCTTCAGCCGGTCGTCGATCAGCGACTGGAGCGCGGTTTCGGCATTGGCGCCGGGGACCCGCAGCACCTGCTGCAGTCGCTCGCGTTGCGCCACCTCGTAGCGGGTGACGACGCTTTCGTTGACCATGGCGACGGTCTCGAACGGGTTCTGTGCGAGCGCCGGCGATCCCGGCGCCACCAGGACGGCCAGCATCAGCGCGAGGCGGCTGAGGACTATTGCTAGGGACATGCCGGCCTTAACCTCCGTTGGTGCACCGTCCGCGCCGGACGGCAGTCGCGCCCGATCCGAAACCGGCAAGCTCGACCGAGAACTGGTAGCTTGTGATCGGTTCTTCATCTGAGGTCGCTCTAAACTTCTGGACGAGCGAAAGATCAACCCTCACGCACTCGTTTTGATAGCCGACCCCGACCTCGCTGTAGGTGGTCTTGTCGGCGGTGAAGTCCTGACGCACCTCGACGCTGCTGGACCATGTGTCGTTGAGCACATAGGTCGCGGCTGCTCCCAGCGCCGACAGGTCCTCGGTCAGGGTGTTGCTCGCCTCCGCGCTCTGCCAGACATAGTTGGACGACAGCAGCAGGTTCCAGGCGTTGACCGACACCCGGGTCTCGTTGCTGGTCAGTTGCAGGCTTGAATCCAGCAGGACCACGCTGCGCAGCGCCAGCCGGTCGGTGTAGCCGACATCGATCTGGCTGAGCCAGCTCGAGGTCCGCCCCGACAGGTTGGGCGAGAGGTCGAACTGGTCGGTCACGGTGAACTGGATCACCTGTCCGGCGGTCAGGCCATAGGTCCAGGCCTCGGGATTATAGCGCGTCCAGCGCAGCGCGAGGTTGGCGCGGGCGCCCTCCTCATAGGCGTTGAGACCGGGAAAGCGGTTCAACGCCAGTAGGTTGCCGGAATCCAGCGCGACCTCGGTGCTGTCCACGTTGGGCAGGTCGAGGGTGTCTTCGGCGGTCCAGGCCAGCTGTGCGACCGGTTCCAGAAGATGCTTGATGCCGTTCCCGGTCGCTTTGAACAGGGGCCAGGACAGGGTCGCCGCCATCTGCGGGGTGAGCGCGGACTGGAACTCGGGATAGGTCGGGTCGTCGTTGATCTGGACCATGTCGGCGTTGAGCCGCCCGGTGGCGTTGAAGCGCAGCCCGACCGGCCCGGTCCAGTTGCGCGTCCAGCCGCCGGTGGCGCGGAACTGGCCCATCTCGTCGCCTTCCAGCGTCTGGTTCTGGGGCAGCGCGTTGATCTGGTGGGCATGGCCGACGAAATTCATGTCGAACCAGCCGCCGAGCACGCCCGCATCCCGGCGCTTGTCCCAACGCCCGTCGGCCTGGTAGTCGAAACGACGCGAGGTGTCGATGTCGCCGCGCAGCGACTGATAGGCGATCAGGTCGGCCGCGATCCGCTCGTTCTGTTCGGTCTTCAGGATGCCCACTGCGTTGGTGAGGAAGTCCTGCTCGGAAAAGTCGTAGTCCTGGAGGTAGGCGTTGTCGCTGACCCCTTCGAGCGTGAAGCCGAGAAGGTAGTTGCTCGGCAGCGCGAACTTGCCGTTGACGAAGGCATAGCCGCGGGTCTGGTCCGGCAGGATCGAGTCGCGCGAGATCGCGCCGTCGATCTCGATGTCGCCGTTCACGAAGGCTTGCCGGTAACGGCCGATCAGCGTGTTGGAGTAGCGTTCTGCGATATAGGGCGTGACGGTCAGGTCGGCGTGGTCCCCAAGGGGCAAGAAATAGGGCAGCTTGATGCCGTTGCCGAGCTGGTTGGTGTAGTAGAAGCTGGGGGTGAGGAAGCCGCGCACCCGTGGGATGGTGCCGTCCGGCACCCGCAGGTTCGGCAGCCAGAAGACCGGGATCCCGGCGATGCGGAAGCGGGCGTTGTAGAAGAAGATCTGGTGTTCGGCCTGGTCGTGGATGACCCGGCTGGCGCGGATCTCCCACAAGGGCGGGCCACCGCCCTCGCAGACCTCGCAGCTCGAGGCGACCACGCGCTTCAGGTCGGTATAGCGGTCCTGCCGGCGCACCGCCTCGCTGCCGGCGATCTGCATCTGCTCGTTCAGGATGACCCGGGCGCCGGTCAGGATGCCTTCGGTCAGGTCCGGGTCAAGTTCGGCCGCGTCAGCCAGCAGCACGGTGCCGTCGGGGTTCTGCAGCTCGATCGGCCCCTCGATCCACAGCCGGTCCTGCACCCGGTCGTACATCAGCCGGCTGGCGCGCAGCCGCGCGCCCCGGGAATAGACCTCGACATTGCCCTCGGCGACCAGCACGTTCTCGCCCTCGATGCGCACCAAGTCGGCGACCAGGGTCGTCATCTCGGCCTCGGCCTGCTGTGCGGCAAGGTCGGTGGGGATCAGCGCGGCCGGCACGGCCAGCGGCAGGCCGGTCATAAGGGCCGCAGCGAGGCGGAGGGCAGGGGCACGCATCGCCATGGCCTCAACCGTCCTCGAGATGCAGCAGCATCCCGAGCGCAAGGCAGATTGCGGCCACCGGCGGGCTCCAGACCGCGACGGCAATGGGCAACTGGCCGCTGTCGCCCATCAGCCGGGCGAGGTTGCCGACGAAATAGACCGCGAAGCCGGACAGCACCGCGCCCAGCACCATCAGCCCGGTCCGACCGCCGCGGGTATGGCGCAAGGTGAAGACCGCGCCGATCAGCACCATGGCGACGAAGCCGAGCGGCTTGGCCAGTTCCGACTGGAACCAGACCCGGTGGCTGCGGGCCGAAAATCCTGCCGCCTCGAGCCGGGCAATGAAGGTCGGCAGGTCCCAGATCGGGATCGCCGAGGGGGTGCCGAAACTGTCGCGGATCTGGTCCCGCGTCAGGTCGGTGGGGACGGTCAGGCTGGCGAAGATCTCGGCATGGGCCTCGGGGTTGCGGCCGTCGAAGGTCCAGCGTTTGGCGTCGGTGACCGACCAGATGCCGTCGCCCAGTTCGGCCGAGCCGGCGGTGATGCGCGACAGCGGCTCGTCCTGCCGGTTGAAGGTCAGGAAGGTCACGCCGAACAGCCGGGTGCCGTCAAGGTTGGCGGTCTGGGCATGGATCGCGGTCAGCCGGTCGCCTTCGCCCTGCCTGAGCCACAGGCCTTCCCGGGTCACCGAAACGACCTGCTGGGTGCCGCGCAGACGGTTGTCCTCGGCGTTGTATTTCTTCGAGATCGCCGCAACGAAGGGATTGCCGATCGCCACCAGCGTCACCCCCACCACGAAGGCGGCGATCACCGGCGCCATCAGGCTGCGGATCGCCGACCGCCCGGTGGCGCGGGTGATGACCAGCTCGCTCGACCGCGACAGGGCAAGGAACATGGTCACGGTGGCCAGCAGGACGACCAGATCGAGGATCTGGTACAGCACCTCGGGAACATGGATCAGCGCGAGATAGGCCAGCATTCCGAAGCTGACCGCGCCGCTGTCGAAGCGGCGGATGTGTTCCAGAAGTTCGATCAACCACATGAAGATCGCGAACCCCCCGAGGATTCCGAGGAGGGTCGTAAGAAATCGCCGGGCGAAATAGAGATGCAGGGTCATGCCGCGGAACCCCGCCGGAACGGCATGCCCACGCGACCGTCGGCGATCGCCAGCAGCACCGCGCAGACCAGGAACGCGAAAGCCGGCGCGGCATAGACCAGCACCAGCGCGTCCGGATTCGACTTCGCCCTGTCGATCGCGGCATTGTCGACAAGCTTGGTGCCGACCACCAGCAGCACCGCGAAGACCATCTGCCAGGACAGGCCGAAGCGGCTGAAACCGCCCACCATCAGCGCCGCATATCCCGCCACCACGGCGCCGATCGCCAGCACCGCCTGCGAGATCCGCAGATGCGCCTCGCGCCGCAGCGCGTCGGCACTGCGCCCGGTTGCCGCCACGGTCTCGGCCGAAGCAGCCAGCAGCACCGGCGTCGACAGCGACCGGTAGTCGACCCGACGCTGCCCCGGCGTACCGGCCAGATCGGTGAGCGCGACGGTGAAGTCCTCGAATTCGGTGATCGAGAGGCGCTCGGTCACCCGGTTCAGGGTCTGCGCCATGCCGTCGAACATCACCAGCCGGGGCCCGTCCGCGTGGCGCACCAGCAGCGCGCGATGGGCGACATAGGTGGTGTCGTAGTCGCGTTCGCGCCGGTCGTTCACCAGAAGGCCCATCAGCGTGCCGTCGGGTTCGACGCTGCGGACATAGACGGTGACCCCTTCGGTGGGGCTCTGGTAGGCGCCCGGCACGATCAGCCGGGCCGAGATCGCTTCGGCCAGTTCCTGTTCCAGCTCGTTCAGGCGCGCCATGCTGGCCGGAACCACCAAATGCCCCAGCACGGTCAGGATCAGGGCCAGAAGGGCACCGAAAGCCAGAAACGGCCGCACCAGCCGCAGCGCGGAATAGCCGGTTGCCTGCACCACCACCAGTTCGCTGTCGGAATGCAACCGGTTGGTGACATAGACCGCGGCGACAAAACCGGCGACCGGCAGCACCAGCAGCATGATCGAGGGCAGGCTCAGAAGGGTCAGCTGAAGCACGAGTCCACCGCCCTGTCCCTCGGTCAGGTAGCGGTCCAGCAAGACCGCGGCGCGGTTGATCCAGTAGACGCCCACGAGGACCAGCGCGAAAAAGCCGAACACCCGCAGAAGCTGCGAGAAGACATATCGGTCGAACCGCCCCAAGCTCTGCCCCTTGTTTCCTTGCCCCCGGTCTTACCGGATCCGGGCGGACAGGCAAACGGGTCTCTGGCCAATCCACGGCGGGATGGCTAGGTACGGGTCAAACAGGCAGAGAGGCGCCCATGACCGATCCGCAGGCCATCACCTTCGTCGCAACCGATCTCGAGGCCCTGGCGCAGGCCGAAGGCAAGGTCGCCGTCCTGCTGCCCGCGAACGGCGCTCTCGACCGCGACCTGCGCCGGGTCGACCGGCTGGCCCGGGGCGCCCTGGCCCGGCTGGCGGACAGCCCGCGCTTTGCCGAGATGGAGCCGGGCGCGGTTGCCGAACTGGGCTTTCCCGCGGGCCTGAAGGCCGAGGCGCTGCTGGTCGCGAAACTCGACCTCCGGGCGACGCCGCTGGCGGCGCGGAAGGCCGGGGCGGCGATCGCGGCAGCGGCGGCCACGGGGGATCTGACCCTGGTCGCAGGGGCGAGCGCGGTCGCGGCCGATCTGGCCCTCGGCGCTGCGCTGCGGCGTTATGACTTCGTCGAGCACCGCAGCGGCGCGCGTCCGGCGCGGGGCGCCCTGACCGTCATGGCGGCGAAGCCCGAGGCACTGGCCGGGCAGGAAGGCGATCTGGCGGCGCGGGTCGAGGGTGTGGTTCTGACCCGGGATCTGGTCTTCGCGCCGGCGAACGTGCTGACCACCACCAGCTTCGCCGACCGGCTGCTGGCGCTGCGCGATCTTGGCGTCGAGGTCGAGGTGCTGGAGGAGGCCGAGCTCGAACGACTGGGGATGCGCACGCTTCTGGCGGTGGGGCAGGGCTCGCGCAGCCCCTCGAAGGTCGTGGTGATGCAGTGGCGGGGCGGCGGCGACGCCGCGCCGCTGGCGCTGGTCGGCAAGGGCGTCGTGTTCGATTCCGGCGGCATCAGCATCAAGCCCGCCGAAGGCATGGAACTGATGACCTCGGACATGGGCGGCGCGGCGGTGGTGGCGGGGGTCATGCACACGCTCGCGCGGCGTGGCGCGGCGGCGAACGTGGTCGGGCTGGTCGGGCTGGTCGAGAACATGCCCGACGGCAATGCCATGCGCCCGGGCGACGTGATCGTCAGCATGAAGGGCGATACGGTCGAGATCGTGAACACCGATGCCGAGGGCCGGCTCGTGCTGGCCGACGTGCTGTGGTACGCGCAGGACCGTTTCGCGCCGGCGGCGATGATCGACCTTGCCACCCTGACCGGCGCCGCGGTGGTGGCGCTGGGGGCCGAAAAGGCGGCGGTCTTCGCCACCGACGACGGCCTCGCGGAAGCCTTCCTGACCGCGGCGGCGGGCGAGGGCGAGGGGGCCTGGCGGATGCCGCTGGACGCCGTCTATGACAAGCAGATCAAGAGCGAGGTCGCCGACATCAAGAACTCGGGCGGCCGGCCCGCCGGGTCGATCACCGCGGCGATGTTCCTGAAGCGCTTCGTGAAACCGGCAACGCCCTGGATGCATCTGGACATCGCCGGGGTGGCGCGGACCCCGGCCGCGACGGACTTCGCGCCCAAGGGGGCGACCGGCTGGGGCGTGCTGTCGCTGGACCGGCTGATCCGCACCCGGTTCGGGGGCTGAGGCGCCCGGCCGATGCCACGGCGCCGCTGATCCGCCATGCTGATCCCCGCCACCCGCTACCGCGACCCCGAGACGGCGCTGGCATTCCTGACCGGCGTTCTGGGGATGACGTCGCGGGCGGTCTACCGGGACGAGACCGGGGCGATCGTCCATGCCCAAATCTGCGTCGGGCGGGGCATGCTGATGATCGGGCCCGAGGACGACACCCCTTTCGGCGCCGCCATGGTCGCCCCCGCGGCGGTCGGCCGGCGCGAGACGACCACGGTCTACGCGGTGGTGCCCGACGTCGCCGCGCGCCATGCCCGGGCGGTGGCGGCGGGGGCCGAGATCTTCCTGCCGCTGGAAGCGCAGCCCTATGGCGGGTCGAGCTTCTCGGTCCGCGATCCCGAGGGACACGTGTTCACCTTCGGCGACTACGATCCGTTCACCTGAGGGGGCAGGCAGGCATGGGGGTGATCCGCTTCTATCACATGACCCGGGTGCCGGTCGAAACGACGCTGGCGCGCCTGCTGGACCGCGCCCACGATGCCGGGCTTCGGGTCGAGGTGCGCGGCACCGATCCCGCCCGGCTCGACTGGCTCGACCAGAAGCTGTGGCTGGGGGACGAGGCCGGCTTCCTGCCCCACGGGCTGGCCGGCGGCCCCCATGACGGGCTGCAGCCGATCCTCTTGACCACGGCCGAGACCGCGGCGCCCGGGACCGCCTGCGTCATGGCGGTGGACGGGGCGCCGGTCGATGCGGCGGAAGCGGCGCGGCTGGACCGGACCCTGATCCTGTTCGATGGCAACGACCCGGCCGCGCTGGCCCATGCCCGCGGCCAGTGGAAGGCGCTGACCGGCGCGGGGGCCGAGGCGGAATACTGGTCCGAGGAGTCCGGGCGCTGGGAACGCAAGGCCTGAGGCCGAACCTCCGGCACCGAATTCCGCTTTCCCCTGGGGAAATCCGTCTATGGTTGCCGCGTGGTACCCGCGCGCACCGGCCCCCGCAAGGCGAAGGACGCCGGGTGCCACCGGGCCGCCGTCGCGGCCCGAAGCAACCACGAGGGAGAGAGACAATGAAGAAGCTGATGGCGGCGGTCGCCCTGACCGGGGGCCTGCTGGGGACTGCAGCAGCGGCCCAGGAGGACTACATCGGGCAGATCATCATGGGCGGCTGGAGCTTCTGCCCCCGCTACACCCTGCCGACCGAAGGGCAGATCCTGCCGATCCAGTCGAACGAGGCCCTGTTCTCGCTGCTCGGCACGCTATACGGCGGCGACGGACAGACCACCTTCGGGCTTCCCGACCTGCGCGGCCGCTTCCCGATGCACCCCGGCACCGGCAACGGTCTGTCACCGCGGACCCAGGGCGAAAGCGGCGGGGCCGAAACCTCGACCCCCGGCAGCACCGCGGGCACCGTCGCGGTGACCGATGCGCCGGACAAGGGCAAGTCGGTGGGCGTGGTGAACCCGTTCCAGGTCGTCCGCTTCTGCATCGTGACCGAAGGCATCTATCCGTCGCGCGACTGACCCGACCTAGGCGCACCGCCCGGCGGCGGCGCGCCTACCGCGCCAGCGTCATCCGGTCGCCCTCGATCGAGATCCGGGCGAAGCGCGACAGGTAAGCCATCCCCAGAAGCGAGCCGAACATGTCGCCGTCGCTGACCTGCGCGGTGACGTCCCGGTCGGTGAACCCGCCCAGCGTCACCGCGTCCAGCCGGATCGTCGCGGTCCGGACCGTGCCGTTCGCCGTGACCGCGGTGCCCAGAAAGCGCAGCGTCCCGGTGTCGATCCCGGCCCGGGCGGCGTCGGCGGAGCTGAGCACCATGTCCGAGGCGCCGGTATCCACAAGGAAGGGGATCGCCACCCCGTTCACGTCAAGCGTCAGGTGATAGTGCCCGTCCTGCGCCCGGGTGACCACGACCCGCGCGCCGTCGTCGAACGCCGCTTGCCGGTTCGCGGCGCTGTCGCGGATGTCGGTCCACAGCCCCGCCGCCGCCGCGACGCCGATGAAGATCATCGCCCAGATCGCAGCCTGCTGCGCCACCTTGCCCATGCGGTGGCTGTTGGCCAGCAGGAAGTACCCGCCGACGACCGTGCCAAGGATCGACAGGTAGATCAGGCTGGCGAACTGGTCACCGGACATAAGCGGACTCCCTCGGGGCTGGTGCTCAGATGGGGGCGGTCGGCGCGGTTGTCACCCCGCCAGCGCGGGCACGAGGCCGATCGCCCGCAGCCCGTCGATCACGAACTGCACCGCAAGCGCGGCCAGCAGCATGCCCAGAAGCCGCGTCACCACCACGATGCCGGTCTTGCCCAGTGCCCGTTCGATCGGACCCGCGACGGTGAAGAGCGCCATCACCACCGCGATCACCGCGACCATCGCCAGAAGCGCGCCCACCAGATCCTCCCACTGTCCGCCGCGGCCGGTGGCCAGCAGGATCATCGTCGCCATCGACCCGGGGCCGGCGATCAGCGGCGTGGCGATGGGAAAGACCGAAGGGTCGTGCGCCTCGTCCGCGGTGTCCTCCTCGCGGCGCTGGTGCTTGCGTTCGAACAGCATCGCTACCGCGATCAGGAACAGCAGCAGCCCCCCGGCGATGCGGAAGGCCGGCAGCGATATTCCCATCAGATCCAGTACCTTGGTACCGAAGACCGCGAACAGGGTCAGGATCCCGGTGGCGATCACGCAGGCGCGCAGGCCGATAGCCCGGCGCTGTGCGGCGGCCATCCCCGGGGTCAGGGCGATGAACAGCGGCGTCAGGCCGATCGGGTCGATGACGAGGAACAGCGTCACGAATCCGGTCAGCATCTCGCCCGGCGCCATCGCCTATCCCCCTGCCGCCTCGAGCCGCTCCTGGGCAGTCAACCAGAGATGTTCGGCGCGGTCGAGCCCGTCCATCACCTCGGCGTATTTCTTCTGCCAGACCATGGCCTCGCCGGCCCGCTCCGGTTCGTAGAGCGCCGGATCGGCCAGCTTGGTCGCCAGCTTGTCGCGCATCTGGTTCAGTTTCTGCAGCCGGTCCTCGCATTTGCGCACCTCGGTGCGGAGCGCGAGGATGGCCTCGCGCGAGGGGCGCGGCGGGGCGGGTTTCGGCGGCGTGGCCCGGTCCGGGGCCTTCTCGTCGCCGGCCAGCAGCATCTTCCGGTAAGCCTCCAGATCGTCCTCGTAGGGGGTGACCCGGCCATCCTTGACCAGCCAGAGCCGGTCTGCGACCAGGTTCAGCAGGTGCATGTCGTGGCTGACCAGGATCACCGCACCGGAATAGCCCGCCAAGGCCTCGACCAGCGCCTCGCGGCTTTCCATGTCAAGGTGGTTGGTCGGTTCGTCGAGGATCAGCATATGCGGCGCGTCAAGCGTCGCCAGCAGCAGCGACAGCCGCGCCTTCTGCCCGCCCGACAGGCGCCCGACCACGGTATCGGCCTGATCGGCCAGCAGCCCGAACCCGGCAAGCCGGGCGCGCAGGCGCGCCGGCGTCTCGGCGGGCCGCATCCGGCGGATGTGCTGGAGCGGGGTCTCGTCGATGTAAAGCTCGTCGACCTGGTGCTGGGCGAAATAGCCCACCCGGAGCTTGGACGAGGTCGTCATCTGCCCCGCCATCGGCGCCAGCCGCCCGGCCAGCAGCTTCGACAGGGTCGACTTGCCCTGGCCGTTGCGCCCCAGCAGCGCGATCCGGTCATCCTGGTCTATCCTGAGGCTCAGCCCGCGCAGCACCGCGCGATCGCCATAGCCCACCGCGCCGCCTTCCATCGCCACGATGGGCGGCGACAGCTCGTCGGGCTGGGGAAAGCTGAACACCTGCTTCGCGGCTTCCTCGGGCGGGGTGATGATCTCCATCTTTTCCAGCATCTTGACCCGGCTCTGGGCCTGCTTGGCCTTCGAGGCCTTGGCCTTGAACCGGTCGACGAAGCTCTGCAGATGCGCCCGGCGCAGTTCCTGCTTCTTGGCCGCCGCCGAGATCACCGCGCGCTGTTCGGCGCGCTGGCGGGCGAACTGGTCATAGGGACCCTGCCAGAGCGTCAGCTTGCGGTTGTCCAGATGCAGGATGGCCGCCACCGCCCGGTTCAGCAGCCCGCGGTCGTGGGAAATGATGATGACGGTGTGGGGATAGCGGGCCAGATAGCTTTCCAGCCAGACCGCGCCTTCCAGGTCCAGGTAGTTGGTCGGTTCGTCCAGCAGCAGCAGGTCGGGCTGGGCGAACAGCACGCCGGCCAGCGCCACCCGCATCCGCCAGCCGCCCGAGAAGGCCGAACAGGGCATCCGCTGCTCGTGGTCCTCGAAGCCGAGGCCCTTCAGGATCGCGCTGGCGCGCCCCTCGGCCGACCAGGCGTCGATGTCGGCCAGGCGGGTCTGGATCTCGGCGATCCGGTGCGGGTCGGTTGCCGTCTCGGCTTCGGCCATCAGGCTGGCGCGTTCGGTATCGGCCGCCAGCACGGTGTCGATCAGCGAGGTTTCCGAGGCCGGCACCTCCTGCGCGACGCCGCCGATCCGCGACCGTTCCGGCATCGAGATGCTGCCGCCTTCCAGCACCAGCTCGCCCCGGATCAGCTTGAACAGCGTGGTCTTTCCCGCGCCGTTGCGGCCCACGAGACCGACCTTGTGGCCGGCGGGAATGGTGGCACTGGCGCCCTCGAACAGGGGGCGGCCTTCCACCGAATAGGAAATGTCGTCGATGCGCAGCATGGCCCCCATCTGCCCGAGGCCGCGGGGGGATGCAACGCTTCAGTCCGTTTCGGCAGGCGGCATCCGGGCGCGGGTCGCGGCATCCGCCAGCGTGCGCAGCGCGGCCAGCAGCGGATGGGCCCCGGTGCGGTCGGTGCCATAGGTCAGGTTGAAGCCATAGTCGAAATCCGCCGGATTGGCCCCGATGGCGTGCTGGAGCACGGTCTCGATCTTGTCGAGTCCCTTCGCCAGCACCGCCTCGGGGGTCGCCGCCGCGTCGTATTCGTCCCAGAGCCCGAGGATCGCCGTCCGCTCGGCCCCGGGCAGGGGTGCGGCCAGCGCGGCAAGGTCGGCCCGTTCCCGCGCCGCCTTGCCGTCGTCGGCGGTCTGCCGGGTGGCCGGCACATCGCCCGAGATCGCCTCACCCAGATCGTGGACGAGGCAGAGCTTCAAGAGCCGCAGCAGGTCGATCCCCGGCAGGTGCCGTTCCAGCACCAGCACCATCAGGCACAGCCGCCAGCTGTGCTCGGCGGTGCTTTCCGGGCGGCCACCGGCGGTATGGCCGGACCGCAGCGTGTCCTTCAGGCGCTCGGCCGCCTGCAGGAAGGCGACGATGCCCGCCAGATCGCCGATGCCTGTCGGATCGCCGCCATCGGTCATGCGCTGTCCTTCCGCATGCTGCTACCGCTCACGACTTTCCTTCCCCCGGGCCGCGTGGTAGCAGGCGGGCGCAAACGCGGGGGCCGGGTTCGCCGCGCCCCCTTGAGCGAAACACGGAAGAGAGACGTCATGGCCACCCAACGCACCCTGTCGATCATCAAGCCCGATGCCACGAAACGCAACCTGACCGGCAAGATCAACGCCAAGTTCGAGGAAGCCGGCCTCAGGATCGTCGCCCAGAAGCGGATCCAGCTGACCAAGGAACAGGCGGGTCTCTTCTATGCCGTGCACAAGGAACGCCCGTTCTATGACGAACTGTGCGAATTCATGGCGTCCGGCCCGGTCGTCGTGCAGGTTCTGGAAGGCGACAACGCCGTCGCGAAGAACCGCGAAGTGATGGGCGCGACCAATCCGGCCGACGCCGCCGCGGGCACGATCCGCGCCGAATTCGCCGAGTCGGTGGGCGAGAACTCGGTCCACGGCTCGGACGCGCCGGAAACCGCCGCGGTCGAGATCGCCTATTTCTTCTCGGGTCTCGAACTGGTCGGCTGAACCCGGCGCCTTTCGATCACCCCGATTTCGGCCAGGGCCGCATCCATCCGGATGCGGCCCAGTTCGTTCAGGGTTCCGGGATCGATCGGGACGGCCCCCGACCGGCGCGAGGCGCGGCTGGCCGCCGCGGACGGCGCGTCGGAGTCGGCTTCGGGGGCAGGGGCGGCGGACAGCCCGGCCTTGATCGCATCGAAGCGGCGGCGCAGGTCGAGCTTCTCGGGTGCGGTGCAGTCGGTCCAGGGACGGCCCTGCAGCCCCATCACGATGGCATAATAGGCGATGAAGTGCGGCCGGTCCCCGGCGGCCAGCAGCCGGGCATAGGCGGCATCGGCGCCAAGGGCGCGCAGGGCCTCGGCATCGGTGATGCCGATGGCGGCAAAGCTCCGCGCCGTGGCGGGGCCGAGGTTGCGGATGGCGGTGACGGGTTCGGGCATAGACCTTGCCGGGATGGATCGAGACCGATGCTAGCGTCAGTACGATGCCCGGGAAAGCGGATTGGCAGGCCCGGCACGCGGGCCGCATCGCCGGCGGGCGGCAGAACCGGCGCCGCTGCCGCGGCTCAGATCATCGCCCAGTCGGTGAAGGTGAAGGGCTGGCGCGGGCCCGGCTTTTCGGCATGGGAAAGCGGCGGGACCACGGGACGGGGGGCGGGTGTCTGGGTGGATACGGGCATGGCGCAACTCCTCCTGATGGATCGAGTTCGCCAGAAGATTGTTTAAAATTCCAGAACACACCGGGAACGTGGTTAGCGTGTCCGTCGGCTTCGGGGCAAGGAATGGGGTGTCTGTGTCGAACGGAGAATGGCGCGCTCAAGGGAGGAGCTGTTGCGCAACCACCTCCGATCGACTGGCACAGACTGTAGGGCGGCACCGGGGAAGGACAGGCCGGCACGAAAGAATGTTGCGCCGGTGTTGCGCTCGCCCGAAGTTCTGGCGAAAATCGTGGCGACGGCGTGGGATTTGCGCAAGATTTGACCGGAAAGTGTCCGGCTTCCTCCAGCTGCCTGTGACAGAGCAGCGCTTTCGCCGCACTGCGGCGCCGAGTCGCCGGGGCGGTCAGGCCTTGGCGTGCGCCGAAATCGGAATCACATCCACCGCCTGGGTTCCGATGCTCGCGCCCGAGGTGCGCAGCACGCCGCGGACCGGCGAGATGTCGTCATAGTCCCGGCCATAGGCGACCACGATATGGTCCTGCTTGGCGTGGGTCGCGTTGGTCGGATCGTATTCGATCCAGCCCTGCTCGATGCCGCACCAGGCCCGGACCCAGGCATGCATGGCGTCGGCGCCTTCCAGCCGCGGCTGGCCTTCGGGTGGTTCGGTGCGCAGGAAGCCGCTGACATAACCGGCCGGGATCCCCAGCGCGCGCAGGCCGATGATCATGATGTGGGTGAAGTCCTGGCAGACCCCGCGACGGTCCGCGAAGGCCTCGGCCGCCGGTGTGTCGACGGTGGTGGCGCCGGATTCGAAGGTCATGTCGGTGTGGATCGCCTTGCCCACCGCCTCGACGACGTCGCGCACCGTCATGTCGGGTTCGAGAGAGGCACGGGTATACTCTTCGATATCCGCGTTCTTCACGATCCGCGCCGAATGGCCGAGAAAATGGTGCGGCGCCGTCGGCCCCAGCGAATTCACCTGCGCGATCTCTTCGGGCAGCGCGGCCAGGGTGGGCGACATGTCCAGCGCCTCGGCCGGGGTCTGGCATTCGACCCGCGCGCGCATCGAGATCTCCATCCGCGAATGGGGCTGGAAATGCCCCACCATGGTGCCGGGATTGCCGAAGAAATCCTTGTGATAGGCGTATTCTGACGGGTTCGGCGTCACCAGCACCTGTCGCGACAGCACACTCTGGCGGCCGGGAAGGTCGGCCGGCTGGACCCGGATCAGGTGCCGGCCGATCCCCACCATGCCGGGATAGTCCTGGGTGATCTTCAGGCGGATGTCGTAGCGCATGCGCGTCATGTCATGTAGGTCGAGGCGACAAGGTCGGACAACCGCCAGACCCCGCGCCTGAGGCCGAGAAGCTTGGCCGGGGTCAGGGTGTTGGGAGTCTCGATCGCGAGCCGCGTGTGCAACTGCAGCGCCAGCCGGGGCACCGGGGCCAGCCGGCCGTATTCGGACGAGCCGGGCAGCTCGGCCACATGGTCCCGGGCCCGGGTCAGGTGGTAAAGGATCGCCCGCGGATTGTCGTCGTCCAGCGCCAGAAGGTCGATGATGCTGGAGGGCGATGCCGCGCCCGAATAGCGCGCCCGGTGTGACATGATGCTGTCGCCGACATCGAGCAGCATGTCGAGTGAGCCGTCCGGCGCATCGGGTTCGGCCAGCGCGGCAAGGATCATCGCCATGTTCGCCGCCCGCTCCAGCGACATGCCGAGGCTGAGGAAGCGCCAGCCGGTCGAGCGGTACATATTCTCGTGCACCAGTCCCGAGAAGCCGGTGATCTTGCGCAGGAGCACGCTGACCTTCTGAGGTGTCTCGTCGCTGGGGATGGTCTGGGCCGACAGCTTGCGGGCGGTCTGCACCAGATCCCGCAGCGCCATCATCCCGTCGACCGAGAAGCGGTCGCGCACCCGGCTGCCGCAGGTCAGCGCGGCGTCCAGCGGCAGGTCGAAGCTCTGGGCAAGGATCGCCGAGGACCGCGACCGCGTGCCCGGTGCGATCAGCTGCCTGAGTGCCGTCGGCAGCGGCGCATCCGGCGACATGCCTTCCGCCAGCCGGGCGTGATAGGCCCGGAACAGCCGCATGTTGCCTTCCGCCCGCTCCACATAGCGGCCGAGCCAGAACAGGTTGTCTGCTGCGCGCGACGGCAGCGCGCCGGTGTCCTGCCGCCGGGTCTCGGTCGAGGCCGAGGTCAGCAGCGACGTGCGCGTGACTGGCGTGTCGCTGACCACCCAGACATCGGCGACGGTGCCGCCCTGCTGCATGGTGATCGCCCGGGTTTCCGGCCCCGACCCGATCCGGGCATAGCCGCCGGGCATCGCCTGCCAGCCATGCTGGGTCCGGGCGAGGAACACCCGCAGCACCATCGGTCGCGGCACCAGCCCGCCGGCGTGCCAGACCGGCGTGGTCGACAGGGTCACCGACTCCTGGCCGACCAGATCGCGGCCGTGCTCCTCGAGATGCTGGGCGAGATCGCCGCCAGCGTCCTTCTTGAACCGGCTGCCCAGCACGGTGGTATCCAGCGCGTCGAACGGCAGCCGGGTCGAAAAGGCCGAGCCGATCATCATGTTGGCCGCGTGCTTCAGCACATGCTGGCGTTGCCGCAGGCCGCCGCACCACCAGGTGGCGATATTCGGCAGCTTCAGGGGCTCGCGTTTGATTGCCTCGCAGATCCGCGGCAGGAAGGACAGCAGGGCCCGGGTTTCCAGGATGCCGGACCCCAGCGCGTTGATCACATGGACGCCGCCCTGCCGGACCGCATCGGTCAGGCCCGGGGTGCCCAACCTGCTGGCATGGTCCAGTTCGATCGGGTCGCAAGTCTGGGCATCCAGCCGGCGCCACAGCACGTTGATCGGCTTCAGCCCGTCCACCGTGCGCACCATCACCTTGCCGTGGCGGACCGTCAGGTCCTCGCCCTCGGCCAGCAGGAAGCCGAGGTAGCGGGCGATGAAGGTGTGCTCGAAATAGGCGTCGTTCATCGAGCCCGGGGTCAGGATGGCGATGCGGCCGTCGCCGCGGCCCGACAGGCGCTCGAGCGAGGCCTGGAAGGCGCGGAAGAAGTTCGCCAGCCGCATCACGTCTGACCGGGCGTAGTAATTCGGGAAGATCCGCGCCGTGGCGACGCGGTTCTCCAGCGCGAAGCCGGCGCCCGACGGCGCCTCGGTCCGGTCGCCCAGCACCCACCAGTCGCCGTCCGGGCCGCGGCCGATCTCGAAGGCGATGAAGTGCAGGAAATACCCGCCGGCCGGCTTCACCCCCACCAGCGGGCGCAGCCAGGCCGGGTTCTGGGCGATCAGCGAGGCGGGCAGGTGGCCGTTCGAGACCAGCCGGTTCTCGCCATAGATGTCGCGTACCACCGATTCCAGCAGTTCGGCCCGCTGGACCAGACCTTCCTCGATGATCTGCCAGTCGCTCTCGTGGATCATCACCGGGATGTGGCTCAGCGGCCAGTCACGTTCCGGCGCGCCGACACTTTCGTACTTGCGGTAGAACACCCCGGCGTCCCGCAGATAGCGGTCGCCGCGGGCGAAGCGGGTGGCCACCGCCTCGGGGCTCAGCCGGGCGAGGTGGTGGATGAAGCTGCGCCAGACGGGACGCAGGGTCCCGTCCGGCATGTAGAGTTCGTCAGCGACACCGGCCTCGGTCCGGTAGGCGCTCAGCAGCCGGGCTTCCGGCTCCGGAGTTCTGATGTCGGCGTCGCCCACCGTGTCCTTGTCCAATTACAGTCCCGGTCTCCGCCGAAGGTCGAGCGTCATCGGGAACTCCGGATGCGGGGCTTCCGACGGCGGCACGTAGAGGTTCGGCGAATGCCCGAAGGGCGAGAAGCGCGCCAGCCGCCGAGCCTCGGCCTCGTTGCCGTTGACCGGGAAGGTGTCATAGCTGCGCCCGCCCGGGTGGGCAACGTGATAGGTGCAGCCTCCCAGCGCCCGGCCTGTCCATGTGTCGTAGATGTCGAACACCAGCGGCGCGTCGACCGGCAGCACCGGATGCAGCGAGACCGCCGGCTGCCAGGCCTTGTAGCGGACCCCGGCCACGGCGACCCCGTTGGCCTTGGTCGGCCGCATCGGCATCCGCCGCCCGTTCGCCGTGACGATGTAGCGTTCCGGGTCCGCGGTGGTCAGCTGCGCCTGGATGCGCTCGACCGAGCTGTCGGTATAGCGCACCGTGCCACCGATCGCGCCGACCTCGCCCATGACGTGCCAGGGTTCCATCGCCTGGCGGATTTCCAGGTTCACCGCCTCGACGGTGATCTCGCCGCAGAACGGGAAGCGGAACTCGGCCTGCGCCTTGAACCAGTCCGGATCGAGGTTGAAGCCGTGTTCCCTCAGGTCGCGGAGCACTTCGAGGAAGTCCTCCCAGACGTAGTAGGGCAGCATGAAGCGGTCGGCCAGCGCAGTGCCCCAGCGGGTCAGCGGACCGGCGACCGGGTTCTCCCACATCCGCGCGATCAGCGCCCGGATCAGCACCTGCTGCGCCAGGCTCATCCGCGCGTTCGGCGGCATCTCGAAGCCGCGGAACTCGACCAGGCCCAGCCGCCCGGTGGGGCCGTCGGGCGAATACATCTTGTCGATGCAGATCTCGGACCGGTGGGTGTTGCCGGTTACGTCGATCAGGGCATTGCGCAGCAACCGGTCCACCAGCCAGGGCAGCGGCGGTACGCCTTCGCCGGGGCGCGGGATCTGGTCGAGCGCGATCTCGAGCTCGTAAAGGCTGTCGTGGCGCGCCTCGTCGATCCGCGGCGCCTGGCTGGTCGGGCCGACGAAGATGCCCGAGAACAGGTAGCTGAGCGACGGGTGCCGGTTCCAGTGCAGGATCAGGGACTTCAGCAGGTCGGGCCGGCGCAGGAACGGGCTGTCCAGTGTCGAGCTGCCGCCGACCACCACATGATTGCCGCCGCCGGTGCCGGTGTGTCGCCCGTCGATCATGAACTTGTCGGCGCCCAGGCGGCACTGGCGCGCTTCCTCGTAGATGATCTCGGTGGTCTTGACGCAGTCATCCCAGTCGTGCGCCGGGTGGATGTTGATCTCGAGCACGCCGGGGTCGGGCGCGACGCGGATCACGTTCATCCGGCTGTCATGGGGCGGGGCATAGCCCTCGATATGCACCGGAAGGCCGTGGGTCTTGGCGGCAATCTCGGCCGCCGCGACCAGTTCCAGGTAATCCTCGATCCGTTCCACCGGCGGCATGAACACGCAGAGCCGGCCGTCGCGCGGCTCGACCGAGATCGCGGTCCGCACCGGGCCGCCGATCTCGTATTCGGTCAGGAACTGTTCCACCCGCGACTGCTGCGGCTGGCTGGCGACGAAGCGGGCGCGGCGCTGTTCCAGATCGGGGGCCAGCTTTTCGGGTTCGGGGAACTCGGGCAGCGGCTCGTGCGGGATCGTCGGATCGGCGGGATAGGTATAGGGATAGGCGACCGCGCGCACATAGGGCAGGGCGCCCAGCGGCAGGCGATAGCCCAGCGGGCTGTCGCCCGGCACCAGGAACAGGTGCTTGCGGCGCAGCGACCAGCGTTCCGACCGCCAGCCCGAGAAAGACGCGGCCTGCCATTTCTGGATCGGCAGGGCGAAGCCTGCCGCATTGGTCAGGCCGCGCTCGAACACCCGCGCCATGCGGGTGCGTTCTTCGGGATCCTTCAGCTTGTTGTTCTCGGGCGTGACGTTGACCGGCAGGCTGGCTTCCTTGACCAGCCATTCCGCCGGATCCTCGTAGGCCGGCACCGCATTCTCGACCGGTACGCCAAGAACGTCGGCGATGGTGTGGATCAACGCCTCGGCTTCGGCCGGGCCGACCTCACGGCGCACGCCTTCCTCGGCGACCAGCGCCTCGTCGTGCCAGATCGGCTTGCCGTCGCGGCGCCAGTAGAGCGAGAAGGTCCAGCGCGGCAGGGTTTCGCCGGGATACCATTTGCCCTGGCCGTAATGCAGGAAGCCGCCGGGGGCGAACCTGTCGCGCAGCCGGCGGATCAGCCGGTCGGCCATGATCCGCTTGGTCGGGCCGACTGCGGCCGAGTTCCACTCGGCACTTTCGAAGTCGTCAATCGAAACGAAGGTGGGCTCGCCGCCCATGGTCAGGCGCACGTCGCCCCCTGCCAGGCGTTCGTCCACCTGCCGGCCGAGCCGGTTCACCGCCTCCCAGGCCTCGTCCGAGAACGGCTTGGTGATGCGCGGATGTTCCGAGGTCCGGGTCACCTTCATGTCGAAGGCGAAGTCGACCTCGGCCGGGCTTGCCAGCCCGCTGATCGGCGCGGCGTTGCGGTAATGCGGCGTTGCCGCCAGCGGGATGTGCGATTCCCCGGTGAGCAGGCCCGAGGTCGGGTCAAGCCCGATCCAGCCGGCGCCGGGCAGATAGACCTCGCACCAGGCGTGCAGGTCGGTGAAGTCGACCTCGGTGCCCGAGGGGCCGTCCAGCGCCTTCAGGTCGGGCTTCAGCTGGATCAGGTAGCCCGACACGAAGCGTGCGGCGAAGCCCAGATGGCGCAAGATCTGCACCAGAAGCCAGCTGGAATCCCGGCAGGATCCGGTCAGCACGCCCAGCGTCTCCTCCGGGGCCTGCACGCCGGGCTCCATCCGGATGACATAGCCGACTTCCTTCGACAGGCGGAAGTTCAGGTCGACCAGGAAGTCGACGGTGCCGGTCTTCTCGATCTTGATGCTGTCGATGAACTTCTTCAGCCGCGGCCCTGCGGGTTCCGCCTTCCGGTAGATCGACAGGTCGTCGAGGATGTCGTCGGGATAGTCGAAGGGAAAGCTCTGGGCGGATTCCTCGACGAAGAAGTCGAACGGGTTGTAGACCGACATGTCGGCAACCAGGTCGACCTCTATCTTCAGTTCCCGCACGGGTTCGGGAAACACGAAGCGGGCCAGCCAGTTGCCATAGGGATCCTGCTGGTGGTTCTCGAAATAGGGGCCGGGCGAGACCTTCAGCGAATGGCTGATCACCCGGGTCCGCGAATGTGCTGCAGGGCGCAGCCGGATCACCTGCGGGCCGAGATGAACCGGGCGGTCATACTTGTAATGAGTCAGGTGATAGATACTTGCCGTGATCGCCATGGTCTTGCTGCCCCGTTAACGCTTCCCCGCGGAGCCTGCATCGGGAACGGGCGGAAACGCAACGCCACATTCCAGGGTCGGTGCCAACTTGGCAAACACCCATCGTCAGGACGCCCGATTCCTGGGCGGGGGGCGACGGATTCCGCTGGCCTTCGCGCCCGGACCGGCTAGCTTCGCGCCGCGACACGGCAAGCGGAGAGGCACATGTCCGAGGACCACGGCAGGATCTGGTGGAGCGAGCTGATGACCCGGGACATTCCCGGGGCGATGCAGTTCTATCAAAGCGTCTGCGGCTGGCAGGTCGACCGGACCGCCACGCCCGAGGGCGAATACTATGTCTGCACAATCGATGACGAACCCGTCGCCGGGATCATGGACATCTCGTCGATGCCGAACCTCGACGGTACCGGGTCGGTCTGGTTCACCTATCTGGCGGTGGATGACCTGGATGCGGCGCTGCGCGAGGCCGAGGCGGCCGGTGGCGTGGTGCAGCGCCAGCCGTTCTCGATCCCGCTGGTCGGCCGCATCGCCATCGTCACCGACCCGGGCGGCGCGGCGGTGGGCCTGATCACGCCCGAGACGCTGGCGGACTAGGCCGCCGGGCGGGGAAGGCCGCGACAGCGGCCGGACCCGAAGGGCAGGCCAGAGCGACCGAAGCCGCGCGGCACCGGTCGTGCCCGTCTGCCGATCGTCCGTTCAGATGTTCTCGGCCTGCGGCATGCCGAGGACATGGAAGCCGCCGTCGACCCGGACGATCTCGCCCGTGGTGCAGGCGCCATAATCCGAGGCCAGATAGACCGCGGTGCCGCCGACCGCTTCCAGCGTCGCGTTCGACCGCAGCGGCGCGTTGGTTTCGGTCATCTTGTAGGTCCGCCGCGCCCCGCCGATGGCGGCGCCGGCCAGGGTCTTCATCGGTCCCGGCGAGATCGCGTTGACCCGGATGCCTTCCGGCCCAAGGTCATTGGCCAGATAGCGCACCGCCGATTCCAGCGCCGCCTTGGCCACGCCCATCACGTTGTAGAACGGCGTCACCCGGTTCGACCCCTGATAGGTCAGGGTCAGGATGGTGCCGCCGTTCGGCATCAGCGGGCGGGCGCGCCGCGCCAGGTCGATCAGCGAGAAGCACGAGATGGTCAGCGAGTTCTGGAAGTTCGCCCGCGTCGTGTTGATGAAGCGGCCGTTCAGTTCCGCCTTGTCGGAGAAGGCGATGGCGTGGATCAGGAAATCGATCCTGCCCCAGCGGGCGCTCAGCGCGTCGAACAGCGCGTCGAGCGAGGCGTCGTCGGTGACGTCCACGTCCACGAGGAAGTCCGAACCCACGCTTGCGGCCAGCGGTTCCACCCGCTTGCCGAACGCCTCGCCCTGATACGAGAAGGCCAGTTCCGCGCCTTCGGCGGCCAGCGCGCTGGCAATCCCCCAGGCAATCGAACGCTCGTTGGCGACCCCCATCACGAGGCCGCGCTTGCCCTTCATCAGATCCGCCATCTGCGTGCTACCCGTGGTACTTGCTGAGGATCAGAGTTGCGTTGGTGCCGCCGAACCCGAAACTGTTGGACAGCACGGTGTCGAGATCGACATCGTCGCGCCGTTCGGTCACGATCTCGCCGGGGCGCAGGGCGGGGTCCAGTTCGGTGACATTGGCCGAGGCCGCGATGAAGCGGTTCTGCATCATCAGCATGCTGTAGATCGCCTCGTGCACCCCGGTGGCGCCCAGCGAATGGCCGGTCAGCGACTTGGTGGACGAGATCGGCGGCATGGCGTCCTCGCCGAACACCCGGCGCACGGCCTCGACCTCGACGATGTCGCCGGCCTGGGTCGAGGTGCCGTGGGCGTTGATGTAGTCGACCTTGCGGTTGCCGATCGTCGCCAGCGCCTGACGCATCGAGCGTTCGCCGCCCTCGCCCGAGGGGGCGACCATGTCGTGGCCGTCCGAGGTCGCGCCGTAGCCGGTGACTTCGGCATAGATTTTCGCGCCGCGGGCCTTCGCGTGCTCAAGCTCCTCCAGCACCACCATGCCGCCGCCGCCGCCGATGACGAAGCCGTCGCGGGTGGCGTCGAACGGGCGCGAGGCGGTGGTGGGGGTGTCGTTGTACTTGGACGACATCGCGCCCATGGCGTCGAACAGGCACGACAGGGTCCAGTCGACCTCCTCGCCGCCGCCGGCGAAGACGATGTCCTGCTTGCCGAACTGGATCAACTCGGCGCCGTTGCCGATGCAATGGGCCGAGGTCGAGCAGGCCGAGGTGATCGAATAGTTGACGCCCTTGATCTTGAACGGGGTCGCAAGGCAGGCCGAGTTGGTCGAGGACATGCAGCGGGTGACCATGAACGGCCCCATGCGCTTGGGGCTGCCCTTTTCCATCACGATGCGATGCGCCTCGAAGAAGTTCGATGTCGACGGGCCGCCCGATCCCATCACCAGGCCCGAGCGGTCGTTCGAGACATCCTTTTCCTCGAGCCCGGAATCGGCGATCGCCTGTTCCATGGCCAGGAAGTTATAGGCCGCGCCCGGCCCCATGAAGCGCAGGTTGCGCTTGTCGATATGGTCCTCGAGCACGATCTGCGGCTTGCCATGGACCTGGCTGCGGAACCCGCGCTCGGCATAATCCGGCGCGAAGACGATGCCCGACCGGCCAGCCCGCAGCGAGGCCTCGACCTCGGCGACGTTGTTGCCGATCGGCGAGACGATGCCCATTCCCGTGATGACGACGCGGCGCATCCGCTTTCCTCCTTGTTCCGGCTCTTCTGGCCGTCCGCGCCTTCCGCTGTATCGGCGCCCAGAGTGCCGACGGCGCAACCCTTTTTCCGACGCCGCGGGCGCCGGTCCTGCGACCCGCGCCGGCGTCAGTTCGCCGACAGCGCGACCTTCATCTCCGAGACCAGATAGATGGTCTCGCCATCGGCCTCGACGCGGCCATCGGCGACGCCCATGGTCAGGCGCCGGGTTTGCACCGACTTGGTGAAATCGACGTAATAGGTCAGG
>JBGAOK010000135.1:0-6974 GCA_044221805.1 Meridianimarinicoccus sp. | reverse complement strand
GACGATCTGGTACCGGATCGCCAGCGAGCCGGCCCGCGCGGTGGTCGGCACGCTGCATGCCGCCTTCTGCAGCGCCGGCGGACCCAGCCACTAACGCCCATGACCTCGGCGACGTCATGCAAGGCCCCAGTCGGCATGGTAGCGGCCACTGCCCGATTGCCCGCAGCCGGCAAAGGACATGAACTGATCCCGGGCTTGGCAAGAGGCCGGGGCGACCCAGGAGCCGTCGCTGCAAGATCTCGAGGCATCGCCCACGCCGGATTGCCGGAGAATAGGGCGGGTCAGGCCGGCAGGACGATGGCCGAGGCGCCGGTCCGCAGCGCCAGCGAGACCGCCTCGCCGGGGGCGGGCAGGACCAGACCCGCGGAACGGGGCAGGTCCACGGTCACCTCGGTGCCGTCGGACAGGGTGCCGATGACGCGCAGGCTGCGGCCCTGGAACACGGTCGCGGCGATGTGGAACGGTGCCCCGGCGCCGGCGACGCCCAGAGTCAGATCCTCGGGTCTGAGACCCAGCGTCACCGGGGTACCGGCGCCGCCGGCGGTGGCGACCGGCAGGCCCGCCGGCAGCCCGCCCCGCAGACCGCCGGGCAGGCCCGGCGCCTCGACCCGGCCACCGGGGCCGAGCCGCGCCGGGATCAGGTTCATGGTGCCGATGAAGCCCGCGACGAAGCGGGTGGCGGGGCGGTCGTAAAGCTCGGCCGGGGTGGCGACCTGCTCGATCCGCCCGCCGTTCATCACCGCGATCCGGTCCGAGATCGACAAGGCCTCGGTCTGGTCGTGGGTGACCATCACGAAGGTGGTGCCCAGCCGGGCCTGCAGGCTTTTCAGTTCCACCTGCATGTGCTCGCGCAGCGCCGCATCCAGCGCGGACAGCGGTTCGTCCAGCAGCAGGAGCTTCGGCTCGCAGATGATCGCGCGCGCCAGCGCCACCCGCTGCCGCTGCCCCCCCGACAGCGCCGCGACCGGGCGCGCCGCGAAGGCGCCGAGGCCGACCAGATCCAGCGCCTCGCCGACCCGGCGGCGGATCGCGTCGGCGGCGACGCCGCGCACCGAAAGGCCGAAGCCCACGTTCTCGGCCACGTTCATGTGCGGGAACACCGCATAGTCCTGGAACACCGTGTTCACCGGCCGGCGGTTCGGCGGCAGCGCGGTGATGTCCTGGCCGGCAAGGATCACCCGGCCCGAGGTCGGCGCCTCGAACCCGGCGACGACCCTCAGCGTCGTGGTCTTGCCGCAGCCCGAGGGGCCGAGCAGGCTGACGAACTCGCCCGCGGCGATGTCGAGGTCGATGTCGATCAGGGCATGGGCGCCCTTGCCGAAGGTCTTGCAGACCCGGTCGAGCCGGAGGGCCGGTTCAGTCGCCATCGCGCACCTCGGAGGGACGGGTGGTGTTGACCCAGAGGATCCGGCAGCACCCCGCGCCCATATTGCGGAAGGCGTGCGGCAGGGTGCTGCGGAAGGCGAAGCTGTCGCCGGCCCGCAGCCGGTAACGCGCACCGTCGATTGCCAGCTCCACCTCGCCTTCGACCACATGGCCGAATTCGTGGCCGGCATGGGCATAGGCCTCGGCGGTGCCGCCGCCCGGCTCGATCTCGACCCAGATGCCGGTCAGCGCGGCGCCGGGGGGCGACAGAAGCTGCTTGGTGATGCCTTCGGAATGCACCGGCAGGTTCGCCCGCTGGCCGGCGCGGACGCAATAGATGTCGTTCAGCGCCGAGTCCGCGCCGAGAAGCTGCGAGGGCTCCACATCCAGCACCGCCGCCAGCGGCCAGAGCGTGCGCACGCGCAGCGAACTGACGCCGCGTTCGATCTGGCTGAGCGCGCCGATCGAGATCCCGGCCCGCTGGGCCACGTCGGCCTGCGAGAGATTGGCCTTGAGCCGGAGCGCACGAAGCCGGCGGCCGACATGAAGGTCGGCCTCGTTCGGGGCGCCCGGCCCGGTCAGGGTGGTTTCGTCGTTCATGGCTGTTCCGGCCCGACGGAGGGGGCGCCGCGTGGACGCCCCGCCCGGTCAGCCGCCCGCCTTGACGCGTTCGAACATCTTCGCCAGCTCGTCGTTCTGCTTCATCGGGCCCGTGAAGATAGTGCTTTCCAGCACGACCTGCGGGTCGGACGGCAGGCCCAGCTCGTCCAGCTTCGCCGGCGGCACGGCGGCGAAGGCGGTCTGGGTCGAGGCGCCATAGCCGTAGTTCTCGATCAGCGCCTTGCCGGACTCGGGGTCGAGCCGGCTGTTGATGAAGTCATAGGCCAGGTCCACGTTCTTGGCGTCCTTCAGCAGGACGAAGCCGCAGGTCCAGGTCAGCATGCCTTCCTTCGGGTTCATGAAGGTGACCGGCACGCCCTGCGCCTTCAGCGCCACCGCCGAGGCGTTCCAGGTCATCGCCGCAACCAGCTCGCCACTGGCCAGCGCCTGTTCGACCGAGGTCATGTCGGTGGTGTAGGTGGTCAGGAGCGGGCGCTGCTCGCGCAGTTTCGCGGCGACCTTGTCCATCTCCTCGGCGGTCATGTCGAAAGGGTTCACCCCGGCCAGCACGGCGGCGACCAGCGGCGTGTCGTGGACCGCGTCGATGGTGGCTAGCCGCCCGGCATATTGCGGATCCCAGAGCATGTTCCAGCTCATCTCGGTGTCCGGGGCGACCATGTCGGTGCGGTAGAGGACCGAGGTGTTGCCCCAGTCCCACGGCACCATCCAGACCTTGCCGTCGCCGGCCTGGATGTCGGGCAGGTCGCGGAACACCGGATAGATCTCGTCCCAGTTGGTGATCTTCGCGGTGTCGATCGGCTGCAGCAGGCCTTCGGCGTTCCAGCGCGCGATCTTGTCGTAGCAGGGATGCGCCACGTCGGGGTGGAAGCCGGCCTTGACCTTGGTGAAGGCGTCGTCGTCATCGCCGAAGACCGAGATCTCGACCGCGTCGGGATGGGCGGCGGTGAAGCCCGGGTGGAAATCGGGCAGCTCGTAGCCGGACCAGGTGAAATAGGTCAGCGGCCCTTCGGCCGCGGCGGGAAGGGCGAGCCCGGCGACCAGCGCGGCGGCGGTCAGGCGGAAGACGGACATGGGTTACCTCCTGTTGTCGTTGTTGTCGTGTCGGTGTCAGGCCGGGGCGGCGGTCGGCCCGCGGCGGCGCAGAAGCTCGGCGGTGAGGGCGAGGATCACCGAGACCGCAAGGATCAGCGACCCCAGCGCCATCACCACCGGCAGGGATTTCGGGAACCGCAGCTGGCTCCAGATGTAGAGCGGCAGGGTCTGTTCGGTCCCGGCCAGGAAATAGGCGACGATGAACTCGTCGAACGAGACCAGGAAGGCGAGCGTGAAGGCCGAGCCGATCGCCGGGACGGCCAGCGGCAGGATCACCCGGCGGAACACGGCGAAGTCCGAGGCGCCCAGATCCGAGGCCGCCTCGGCCAGGGTTCGCGGGATCGCGGCGAAGCGCGACCTGAGCACCGTGACCGCGGCCGGCAGGCAGACCAGCAGGTGCCCCATCACCATCGCCGGGCGCGACGGGCCGAGCCCGGCGAGGTTGACGAGGATCAGGAGCGCGATGCCGGCGATCACCCCGGGGATCAGGATCGGCAGCCGCGCGAGCTGGCCGATGGCCGTGGCGAGGCGCGAACGCAGGAACACGTCGGCATAGGCGATGGTGGTGCCGCAAAGCGTGGCAAGGCCCGCCGTGGCCAGCGCGACGGCGATGCTGTTTCCCAGCGCCTTGCCGATCGCGGGCGTTTCCAGAAGCTGGCGGTACCAGCCCAGGGTGAAACCCTTCAGCGGGAAGGCCGGCTGGATCGAGTCGTTGAAGGAAAACAGCGGGATCAGCGCCACCGGCAGGTAGAGGAACAGGATATAGGCCGCCACATAGAGGCCGATCAGCCGGACCCCGTTCATGTCCGGCTGCCGATCCGGCGGTCGGCCTGCCGCACGAGCATCAGCACGCCAAGGATCACCAGCATGGTCGCCACCGCCAGCGCCGCGCCGAAGGGCCAGTCATTGGCCTTGCCGAACTGGGCCTGGATCAGGTTGCCGATCATCACGCTGGTCGGTCCCCCCACCAGCGCCGGGGTCACGTAGTCGCCCAGAGTCGGCACGAAGACCAGCAGCGCGCCGCCCAGCACCCCGGGCATCGACAGCGGCAGGACGATGCGGCGGAACACCTGCGCCCGGCTGGCGCCCAGATCCGACGCCGCCTCGATCAGCGAGCGCGGGATGGTCTGGAGCGCGACGAAGATCGGCAGGATGGCGAAGGGCGCATAGGCATGGGCCAGCGTGATCACCACCGCGGTCCGGTTGTTCAGAAGCGCGGTGGTCGGCTCGGACAGGATGCCCAGCGACAGGGCGGCCGAGTTCAACACGCCGTTATACGCCAGCACGATCTTCCACGCGAAGACGCGCAGCAGGTAGCTGGTCCAGAACGGCAGCGTGACCAGGAACAGGATCAGCCCCTGCCGGCGCCCGGCATGGAAGGCGAGGTACCACGCCACCGGATAGGCCAGCACCACCGTGGCCAGCGTCACCAGGCCCGAGATCCAGAGCGACCGCAGCATGACGGTCGCATAGAGCGGGTCGGTGGCGAGGATGGCGAAGTTCTGCGCCGTGACCGGGCCGATCAGCGCGCCGCCGTCATTGGCGCGAAAGGCGAGGACCAGCGTCAATGCCAGAGAGAACAGGACGAGGCCACCGGTGACCAGCAGACCCGGCAGCGCGATCAGCGCCCGGAAGCGCGGACCGTCGCCCAGACCGGCTGCGCCTGCTGTCCTGTCGCCCATGCCCGGACCCCCTGCCTGCCATGGCCATATTTGACGCCGGGATTCGTGAAATTGAAAGAGCGGATTTCACGAAACCCGGTTCGGGGCACAAGGATGCGGGCGCGGTCCTTCTGGCTGGCGTTTGCGGCTCAGATCCCCAGCGCGTCGCGAAGGCGGAAGATCTGGATCGCGGCACGGACCGCCGGCCGGCGGAGGAAGTGGAACGGGATCGGCCGCGGCGGGGTGACGGGGAAGTCGAGCGCCGCCTCGGGCGTGCCGCTGGCCCAGTCGGCCAGCACCCGGCCCATCACCGTGGCCAGCGCCAGACCGCGGCCATTGTAGCCGGTCGCCGACAGGATCCCCGGCCCCAGCGGGGTCAGGTGCGGGTAATGGTCGGCGGTCATCGCCACGTAGCCGCCCCAGGCATGGGTGAAGCGCAGCCCGGCGAGGCCCGGGAACATCTCGCGGCTGCGCGCGCGCAGGCGTTCGAACAGGGCGCCGGTGATCCGGTCGTCATAGTCGCCGCGCCCGCCCATCAGCAGCCGCCCGGCGCCGTCGCGCTTGTAATAGACCATGAGCCGGCGACTGTCGGCCACGGCGTGGCGGGCCGGCAGGATCACCCGGGCCAGATCGTCGGGCAAGGGCTCGGTCGCGACCTGGATCGAGCGGACCGGCACCAGTGTGCGCCCCAGCGGCGGGGCAAGCGGACCGGTATAGCCATTGGTGCAGACCAGCACCCTGCCCGCCCGGACCCGCCCGCCGGGGGTGGTCAGCAGATGGCCGGCACCATCCGGGGCCAGCCCGGTGACCGGGCTTTGCCCGTGCACCGCCGCGCCGGAGGCCAGCGCGGCGCGGGCGAGGCCCAGGGTGAAGTCCAGCGGCTGGACGTTGCCGCCGCGCGGGTCGAGCAGACCGCCGATATAGTCCGGCGTGCCGATCAGCGCCGCGGTTTCCTCGCGCGTCAGCATCCGCATCGCCACGCCGCGCGTCTTCCACTGGGCCGCCCGGGCCTGCAGGGTGGCGAGCGAGGCCGCGTCATGGGCCGGCTGGATCCAGCCGGGCCGCACCGCGTCGCAGGCGATGCCGTGGCGTTCGGCGAGCGCCAGCGCATGGGCCGGCGCGCCACCCGCCGCGGCCAGCATCCGAGCGCCGATCCCCGTCCCGAAGCGGGCTTCGACCGCGTCGGGGTCGTGCTTCAAGCCGGGGTTCAGTTGCCCGCCATTGCGCCCCGAGGCGCCCCAGCCGGGCTGCTCGGCCTCCAGCACCACGGCGCGGATGCCGCGTTCGGCCAGGCTCAGCGCCGCGGACAGGCCGGTGACGCCGCCGCCGATGATGGCCACCTCGGCCTCGGCATCGCCGGCCAGCGGCGGGCAATCCGGCCCGGGCCGGGCGGTGTCGTGCCAGAGCGAGTCCGCGATGACCGTGCGTTCGTTGGGGATCATGCTGCGCCTGTTGCGTGACCGGAAGGAACGCCCACCTGTTACGCCCCGTGCCCCGCCGGTTCCACCCTTCAGGGCGCGATCGGCGTCAGGGAATGGCGGCGATGACCAGAAAGGCGGCGAAGATCACCATGTGGACGCCGCCTTGCAGCACGGTGGTGCGCCCGGTCGCCAGGGTGAGCGTGGCGGCAAACAGGGTCAGGACCAGCAGCACCATGTGTTCCGGGTCGAGCCCCATGACCATCGACTTGCCCGCCCAGACCGACACCAGGCTGACCACCGGGATGGTCAGGCCGATGCTGGCCATGGCCGATCCCAGCGCCAGGTTGAGGCTGGTCTGCAGACGGTTCGCCCGCGCCGCCCGGAATGCCGACAGGCCCTCGGGCATCAGGGTCAGGGTCGCGATGACCACGCCGACGAAGGCAGCCGGCAGTCCCGCCGCCCCGACCAGCCCCGCCACCGGCTGGGTCAGCGTCTCGGCCAGAGCCACGACCGCGACCAGCGCCAGCACCAGAAGCCCGGCGGCCCTGAACGCAAGCCGCGCCGGGATCCGGGCGGAGTCGGCCACATGCCCTTCGGCATCGAGGAAGTCCGACCGGTGGCTGACGGTCTGGACGAAGACGAAAAGACCATAAAGTGCCAGCGACATCACCGCGATGAAGCCGAGCTGGACCGGGGAATAGAGCGGCCCAGTCTCGGACTGGGTGTAGTTCGGCAGGATCATCGCCAGCACCGCCAGCGTGCCCACCCCGCTGAGCGCGCCCGAGGCGCCGCGGACCTGGAAGCCCTGATCGTG
>JBGAOK010000134.1:0-7096 GCA_044221805.1 Meridianimarinicoccus sp. | reverse complement strand
GTGCCGCGATCGAGGTCGCGCAGCGTCCCGTCCGGAATCGCAAGCATGGTGAAGCTCGCGCCCTCGGGCTGGGTGTCGGGAATCGTCTGCGCCGACGCGCGCGAGGCGAGGGCGACGAGGACGAGAAGGAGGAGGTGCGTACGCATGGCGTGGCGGAATCCTGGTGAAGAAGGGAAGGGCAGGACCGGGAGATCGGAGCGCGACAGCTCACGCCGGGGAGAGCGCTCCGCCGCCTCCTAGCCGCGCCGCGTGCCGCGGTTGCACCCATCCGCGGCGCTCCGCTGTTCGCGAACGCACGCTCGCGCGACGCGCCGCATTGGAGCCGAGGCGGCGCGCGCGGCATGCTGGCGTCCCGCCATGCCCGACCTCTCCACCGATTTCGCCGGCATCCGCTCCCCCAATCCTTTCTGGCTGGCGTCCGCGCCGCCGACGAACTCGGGTGAGCAGGTGATGCGCGCCTTCGACGCCGGTTGGGGCGGCGCGGTGTGGAAGACGCTCGGCAATCCGATCGTGAACGTGTCGAGCCGCCTGGGCTCGGTCGACTACGGCGATCGACGCATGATCGGGCTCAACAACATCGAGCTGATCACCGACCGGCCGCTGGAGGTGAACCTGCGCGAGATCAAGGCGGTGAAGCGCGACTTCCCCGACCGCGCCGTGGTGGTCTCGCTCATGGTCCCCTGTGAGGAGCAGGCCTGGAAGGACATCCTGGCCCTGGTCGAGGACACCGGGGCCGACGGGGTCGAGCTGAACTTCGGCTGCCCGCACGGGATGAGCGAGCGCGGCATGGGCTCGGCGGTGGGGCAGGTGCCGGAATACATCGAGATGGTGGCGCGCTGGTGCAAGGCGAACACCCGGATGCCGGTGATCGTGAAGTTGACCCCGAACATCACCGACATTCGCTATCCCGCCCGCGCCGCGCGGGCCGGCGGCGCCGATGCGGTGAGCCTGATCAACACCGTCTCGTCGATCACCGCGGTCAACCTTGACACCATGAGCCCGGAGCCCTCGATCGACGGCAAGGGCAGCCATGGCGGCTATTGCGGCCCGGCGGTGAAGCCGATCGCGCTGAACATGGTGGCCGAGATCGCCCGCGATCCGGCGACAAGGGGGATGCCGATCTCGGGGATCGGCGGCATCACCACCTGGCGTGACGCAGCCGAATTCCTGGCCCTAGGCGCCGGCAACGTGCAGGTCTGCACCGCGGCGATGACCTATGGATTCAAGGTGGTGCAGGAGATGACCGCCGGCCTGTCGGAATGGATGGACCAGAAGGGGTTCACCCGGGTCTCGGACATCGTCGGGCGCGCGGTGCCGAACGTCACCGACTGGCAGTACCTGAACCTGAACTACGTCGCCAAGGCGCGAATCAACCAGGAAATGTGCATCCAGTGCGGCCGCTGCTTTGCCGCCTGCGAGGATACCTCGCACCAGGCCATCGCGATGCTGCCGGGCCGGAAGTTCGAGGTGATCGAGGCCGAATGCGTCGCCTGCAACCTCTGCGTCAATGTCTGCCCGGTCGAGGACTGCATCGACATGGTGGCCCTGAAGGCGGGCGAGCTGGACCTGCGCACCGGCAAGGTGGTCAGCGCCGACTATGCCAACTGGACCGCACATCCGAACAACCCGATGTCGGTGAAGGCGGCGGAATAGCCGGCCGCAGCCGGGGCGCCCTGGCGCCTCCGCCGCGGGCTCAGATCACGAATTGCTGGCCCAGTTCCAGCACCCGGTTCGACGGCAGCCGGTAGAAGCTGGTGGCATCCGTCGCGGCTTTGGTCATGCCGATGAACAGCTTGTCCTGCCACAGCGGCATGCCGGAATCCGACGATGGCTTGAAGGACCGCCGGTTCAGGAAGAACGAGGTCGACATGATATCGAACTTCACACCCGACTTGCGGGCCAGCGCCAGCGCCTTCGGCACGTTGGGCGTCTCCATGTAGCCGAAGGTAAGGATCACCCGGTAGAAGCCGTCGCCCAGCGGTTCAATCTGCAGCCTCTGCTCGTCGGTCAGCCGGGGCTGGGTCGAGCTGTAGACGGTCACGATCAGGTTCTGGTTGTGCAGCACCGCGTTGTGCTTGAGGTTGTGCATCAGCGCGGCCGGGGCCACGTCCGGGTCCGAGGTCAGGAACACCGCCGTGCCCGGCGCCTTCGCCGGCGAGGATTTCGCCAGCATCGGCAGAAGCGAGCTGAGCGCGATGCTCATCCGGTGGGTCTTTTCCTTCACGATCGCCGAACCGCGCACCCAGGTCCACATCAGCAGCCCGACAAGCGCCGCGAGGAGCAGGGGGGCATAGCCGCCGTCGAAGATCTTGAGCACGTTGGCGAAGAAGAAGATCAGTTCGATGATCAGAAGCGGCAGCAGGATCAGCGCCACGACCGTGGGCGACCAGCCCCAGGCGCGGCGGAACACCACGGCGGCCAGCATGGTCGTCACCAGCATCGTCCCGGTCACCGCGATGCCATAGGCGCTGGCCAGCGAGCTTGAGGTCTTGAAGAACATCACGAGGATCAGCACCGCCGCCAGCAGGGTCCAGTTCACCCGCGGCATGTAGATCTGGCCCATCAGCGATTCCGAGGTGTGCCGGATCTCGAGACGCGGCAGCAGGCCGAGCTGCACCGCCTGATGGGTCAGCGAGAACGCCCCCGAGATCACCGCCTGGCTCGCAATCACCGTCGCGGCGGTGGCGAGGATGACCAGCGGCAGCAGGAACCAGCCCGGCGCCATCAGGAAGAACGGGTTCGTCACCGCCTCGGGGTGGGCCAGCACCAGCGCACCCTGACCCAGATAATTGATCGCCAGCGCCGGGAACACCACCGCGCTCCAGGCGAAGCGGATCGGGCGTTTGCCGAAATGCCCCATGTCGGCATAGAGCGCCTCGGCCCCGGTCACAGCAAGGAAGACCGCGCCCATTGTCGGCAGCGCGCCGAAACCGTGGCTGATCAGGAACTGCACCGTCATCCAGGGATTGAACGCGTGGAGAATCCACAGCGAATCGCCGATGTGCATGGCGCCCAGGACGGTCAGCGTCGCGAACCAGACCAGGGTGATCGGACCGAAGAAGATCGCGACCCGGTCTGTGCCGTTGCTCTGGAACCAGAACAGCGCGAACAGGATCACGATGGTCACCGGCACGACCACGCCTTCGAAGGCGGGGGTGACCAGCTCCAGACCCTCGACCGCCGAAAGCACCGAGATCGCCGGCGTGATCGCCGCATCGCCATAGAACAGCGCCGCGCCCAGCACGCCGAGCAGGAACAGAAGCCGCGTCCGCTTGCCGATTGCCCCCTGTGCCAAGGCCATCAGCGAGAGCGTCCCGCCCTCGCCGTGGTTGTCGGCGCGCAGGATCAGGATGACGTACTTGACCGTCACGATCAGGATCAGCGTCCAGATCAGCAGCGAGACCACGCCGACCACCTCGGACTGGATCAGCCCGTCCTCGGCCGGTTTGTGCAGCGCCTCCCGCATCGCATAAAGCGGACTCGTGCCGATATCGCCGTAAACCACGCCGATCGATCCGAGAACGAGCTTCCAGAAATTTGCGGGGATGTGTGCTTCGCTAGGGTCCGAATTGGCCTCAGCAACCATGTCTGGTCCATGACCTGTTGGCGACGGTTAAAACTAGCCCCTTCTTGCACACGCAGCAACACATCGTTGTGAGGTCGGATGCCGCACAGTCCCGGGCGGCATCGCAGCCGGCCTCGGGGGAACCGAGACGGCTTCGGGCATCTGTGGTCAAAGCCTTGATAGATCTTTGTTTTGTTCCTCTGTCGCGGTATGGAGCAGGAGCGACAGGATGGCGCGCTCGCGTTCCAGGATCGAGACGTCGAAAGCCGGCGGCGGGCCGGCCGGGGTGTCCGGGCCGGGCGGCTCGGATGGCAGGAGGGGGGGCGGGAAAGCCGTCTGGGGGCCTGACGCCTGGGCACGCGGGGCGGGTCGATTCTGTCCGCCTGACGCGGGGTCGGGCCGCGTTTCGGACGATTGCGGCACCGGGAGAAGGGGCGACATCGCCCCAAGGGGAAGCCGAGGCCAGAGGCCGGTTGCGGTCAAGTCCATCTTCGTCGTGCTCCGGTTCCGTCCTCCGTCCGCCCCCATGGTCCGGCCCAAGGATCGGCCGGAAGTCTGAACGGACCGTTACCGGGCCAGCGTCGGGACGGGTCAGAGACGGGCGTCGAGACCGGTCGCGGGGGTCTCGGCGGTGGCTTCGGCGCCGGCAAGGCCGAAATCCTCGCGAACCTGGGCGCGGACGCCTTCGAAGATCTCGCGCAGGTGCTCGAAGCCCTCGATCACCATGGCCAGACGGTCGAAGTTGCGCACGGTCTCGGTGGCGCCGGTGACGCGGCAGTCGAAGCGGGCGCTTTCGGCGCTGCGGGCGGCGAAGACGGCTTCCATGCCGGGGCGGACGATCTCGTGCCGGATCTCGATCCGCTGGGCGGGCTCGGTACGGGCGACCGGGGCAGCGGCGACGGCAGCAGCAACGGCACGGGCCTGGCCATAGGCGAAGGCAGCCTGGGCGACCGGGGCTTTCGGGGCGGTGACAGCTGCGATCGTCATTGTGTCAATCTCCGGTCTTGTTTGCCTCAACTTTTAGAAGAGTAACACGGCATCGTCGGGCCGTCGCGGCTTGGTGGAACTTGCGGTTAATTTGAACGGTATTCGTTCCGAAGCCGACGCATCGTCACCGCCGACGGCGCCGGAGCGGTGCCTTGACTGGCGGAACCGCGGTGCTAGCCTCGCCCGGAAAACAAGGAGCGCGCCGCGCCATGTCCCTCGACCAGCCTTCGGCCCCGAACGACCTTTCCGCCTTCTGGATGCCCTTCACGGCCAACCGGCAGTTCAAGGCTAAGCCGCGCATGTTCGTGGCCGCGGCGGGGATGCACTACACCACCCAGGACGGGCGGCAGGTGCTGGACGGCACCGCGGGCCTGTGGTGCTGCAACGCCGGGCATTGCCGGCCGCGGATCGTCGAGGCGATCCAGAAGCAGGCGGCGGAACTCGACTATGCGCCGGCCTTCCAGATGGGCCATCCGAAGGCCTTCGAACTGGCCAACCGGCTGCGCGACATGGCGCCGGCGCCGTTCGAACATGTGTTCTTCACCAATTCGGGGTCGGAAAGCGTCGAGACCGCCCTGAAGATCGCCATCGCCTATCAGCGCGTGATCGGGCAGGGCACCCGCACCCGCCTGATCGGGCGCGAGCGCGGCTATCACGGGGTCAATTTCGGCGGCATCTCGGTCGGCGGCATCGTCACCAACCGGAAGTTCTTCGGCACGTTGCTGACCGGCGTCGACCACCTGCCGCACACCCATCTGCCGGACCGCAACGACTTCAGCCGCGGCCAGCCCGAGCACGGCGCCTGGCTGGCCGAGGATCTGGAACGCATCGTCGCGCTGCACGGTGCCGAGACCATCGCGGCGGTGATCGTCGAGCCGGTGGCGGGTTCGACCGGCGTGCTGATCCCGCCGAAAGGCTACCTGCAGCGCTTGCGCGAGATCTGCACCAAGCACGGCATCCTCTTGATCTTCGACGAGGTCATCACCGGCTTCGGCCGGATGGGGGCACCCTTCGCCGCGGATTACTTCGGCGTGATGCCGGACATGATCACCTGCGCCAAGGGCCTGACCAACGGCGTGATCCCGATGGGCGCGGTGCTGGCCACGGCGGCGATCCACGACGCCTTCATGACCGGCCCCGAGCATGTGATCGAGCTGTTCCACGGCTATACCTATTCCGGCAACCCGATCGCCTCGGCGGCGGGGCTCGCGACGCTCGAGACCTATCGCGAGGACGGCCTGTTCGAACGGGCGGCGGAGCTGGCGCCCTATTGGGAGGACGCGCTGCATTCGCTGCGCGACCTGCCCCATGTGATCGACGTGCGCAACATCGGCCTGATCGGTGCGATCGAACTGGCGCCGATCCCGGGCGAGCCGACGCGGCGCGCCTTCCAGGCCTTCCTGGATGCGTTCGAGAAGGGCCTTCTGATCCGCACCACCGGCGACATCATTGCCCTGTCGCCGCCGCTGATCATCGAGAAGGCGCAGATCGACCAGCTGGCGGGTACGCTGTCGGACGTGCTGCGCAACCTCGCCTGAGACCCCGGTGACGGATCGCGTCAGGGACCGGATCGCCATGCTGCAGGGCATGGCGCCGGTGCGGCGGCCGGGCGCCTTCACGTTCCGCACCATATCTGACGAGGCCGCGGCGCTGGCCGTCTGGCCCCGGGCCGTGGCGATGTTCCGCGAGGACGAGGGGATTTCGCTGGTGGAACCGGCGGATCCCGACGCGCCCCTCGCCATGGCGTGGATCACCCTGACGGTGCATTCGGCGCTGGACGGGGTCGGGCTGACTGCCGGGGTGTCGGGCGCGCTCGCCGCCGCCGGGATCGCCTGCAACATGATCGCCGCACATCACCACGACCACGTCTTCGTGCCCGTGGACCGGGCCGGCGAGGCATCGGCGGTGCTTCTGCGGCTGGCCGCCGGGGCGGGCGGGGACTGAGCCCGGATCGCGGCACCGCCATGGTGGCGCCCGCCGGACGGCAGGCGCCGGTGTTCACGCGGCCTCAGCCGCCGCAGGCATAGCCGAAGGCGACCCGGCCGCGGTCGATGGCGTCGACGCTGACCGTGCAGTCGGTGCCTTCGACCGGCACCTTGCCGCCGGCGGGGATCACCTGCAGGGTCTGGCCGTTGATCGCGATGCGGGCCGCGCTGCCGTCCGTCGACACGCCCGACAGGAACACCCGGGCCGCGCCGTCGCCCAGCACCGTGGCGGCGCCCGGCGCGATGCCGGCGGGTGCCGGCAGGTCGCCGTCGCAGACCGCGCTGATCGCCGCATGGCCGCGGTCGACGCTGTCAAGCTGGACCTTGCAGGCCTCGACCATGGTCGCCTCGCCGGCGGACAGGGTCATCACCGCGCCGTTCAGCGCCAGCCGCGCGGCGCCCGCCGCGTCATCGACCCGGCTCACGGTGACGCGGACGTCGCCATCGGCAAAGGTGGCGGTCTGCCCTGCGGTCAGGCCCTGAGGCTCGCCGGTCGGTGCCGCGGTCGGGGCAGCAGCGGGAGCGGCGGCAGGAGCGGCAGCCGGTGCCGCGGCCGGGG
>JBGAOK010000017.1:0-46651 GCA_044221805.1 Meridianimarinicoccus sp. | reverse complement strand
TCGCCGCCATCCTGCGCCACGGCCGGGCGCACCCGCGTATCGAGCAGTTCCTTGATCTGGACCACGATCTCGGCATCCGGGCCGTCATGTTCGGCATGGCCCGCGAGGCCGGCGGCGCCGTCCATGGTCTGCTCGCCGGACTGGAAATGCTCCATCACCGCGCCCAGCACGGCGGGCTTCACGTGGTCCCACTCGATCCCTTCCGCCTTGGTGACGGTGACGAAATCGGTGCCCAGGAACACGCCGGTGACGCCGTCGACACCGAAGATGCGGCGGGCGAGGGGTGAACTGGCGGCCGTGTCGGGAGAGGGGAAATCGGCGGTGCCGGTTTCAAGGACGGACTGGCCCGGCAGGAATTTCAGCGTCGCCGGGTTCGGCGTGGATTCGGTCTGGATGAACATGTCTACCTCCGGGGCTGGGGCCAGATATGCTGATCCTGACTGCAGAAGTCAAGATTTGGAACCGTTCCAGATCGGACGCGGGGCCGGCCCGGCGTTCAGGTGACCGCTTCAAGCTGCTCTTTCGACAGGGTGCCCGGCACGATGGTGATCGGCACCCGCATCTGCGCCGCCGCCTTGGTGATCCGCGTCACCAGCGGGCCCGGGCCCGACGTGTCCGCGCTGGCGCCCAGCACCAGGACGCCGATCTCGCTGTTCTCGGCGATCTGCGCCAGGACCTGATCATAGGGTTCGCCCTCGCGGATCACCAGCGTGGGGTCGACCCCCTGCCGGTCGTGCATCCACTTGGCGAAGACCTCGAAATGCGCCTGGATCCGTTCGCGGGCCTCCTCGCGCATGATGTCGCGGACGCCCAGCCACTGGTTGATCTCTTCCGAGCGGATCACCGACAGGATCTGCACGCCGCCGCCGGTCTTTGCGGCGCGCATCGCGGCATAGCGCATCGCGTTCAGGCATTCGCGGGTGTCATCGAGGACGACGAGAAAGGTGCGCATCGGGCTCGGGTCTCCTGCGCCACCATGGACAGAGCGGGGCGCGAAGCGCAAGGCCCCGGCGGCCGCCGGGTCAGGCTTCCGCCAGCAGGGCGCGCAGGTCCAGCCGTTCGGTCACCATCGTCAGGCTGCCATCCGCAGCGCGCGGCCAGTCCGCCCGGTCGCGGTCGCGGTAGAGCTCGATCCCGTTGCCGTCGGGGTCGCTGAGATAGACCGCCTCGCTCACCCCGTGGTCGGCGGCGCCTTCCAGCCGGATCCCGGCCGCCATCACCCGGGCCACCGCCTGCGCCAGCGCCTTGCGGTCCGGGTACAGGAAGGCGACGTGATAAAGCCCGGTGGTGCCCGGGGCGGGCCGCGGGCCGCCGGCGCTTTCCCAGATGTTCAGGCCGATATGGTGGTGATAGCCGCCCGAGGACAGGAAGGCGGCCGAGGGGCCGTATTTCTGCTGTAGATCGAAGCCCAGCACGTCCTGATAGAAGGCGATCGCCCGATCCAGGTCGGCCACCTTCAGGTGGACATGACCGATGACGGCCGGGCTGGCATAGGGGGCAGGGTCGGACATCGGCGGGCTCCTCGACCGGGATGGCCTAAGGATAGGCGCCGCGCCCCTGCCGCGGAAGCGGCGAAGGCGCAGCCTTTCTGTGCGTCCGCGCTCAGAACAGGATGCCGACGATCTCGTAGGTGCGCTTGACGATAGGCTGGGCGATGGCGCGGGCGCGCTCCGCGCCCTCGGCCAGAATCCGGTCGATCTCGGCCGGGTCGTTCATCAGCCGCGCCATCTCGAACGACAGCGGCGCCAGCTTCGCCACCGCCAGATCGGCCAGTTGCGGCTTGAACTCCGAGAACGACTTGCCTGCGAACGTGGCCATCACCGCCGCCGGCGTGGTCTCGGCCAGCGCGGCATAGATGTTGACGAGGTTCTTCGCCTCGGGGCGGTCCGCCAGACCTTCCAGCGTCTCGGGCAGCGGCTCGGGGTCGGTCTTGGCCTTGCGGATCTTGCGCGCGATGGTGTCGGCATCGTCGGTCAGGTTGATCCGGCTCATGTCCGAAGGGTCGGATTTCGACATCTTCTTCGTGCCGTCGCGCAGGGACATCACCCGGGTCGCCACGCCTTCGATCACCGGTTCGGTGACCGGGAAGAAATCGACGCCGAAATCGTTGTTGAACTTGACCGCGATGTCCCGGGCCAGTTCCAGATGCTGCTTCTGGTCCTCGCCCACGGGAACCTTGGTGGCGTGGTAGGCCAGGATGTCGGCCGCCATCAGCACCGGATAGGTGAACAGCCCGACCGAGGCCTCCTCCTGGTTCTTCCCGGCCTTGTCCTTGAACTGGGTCATCCGCCGCATCCAGCCCATCCGGGCGACGCAGTTGAAGATCCAGGCCAGTTGCGCATGTTCCGGGACCCGGGCCTGATTGAACAGGATCGAGCGTTTCGGGTCCAGCCCGCTGGCCAGATAGCCCGCCGCCAGCTCGCGGGTGGCGCGGGTCAGGTCCGCGGGGTCCTGCCAGACGGTGATCGCGTGCAGATCGACGATGCAATACAGCGTCTCGATCCCGGAATCCTGCATCTCGACAAAGCGCTTCACTGCGCCGAGGTAGTTGCCAAGCTGCAGGTGGTTGGTCGGCTGGATGCCCGAAAAGACCCGCGGGGTGAAGGCGGCATTCGGGCTTCCGTCCGGCCGGGACAGCGTTTGGACCGTGTCCGTCATCGTACGTCTCCGTCTGGAAGTTGGTGAGCGCTTGGCTTATCCGCGGGGCAACGCCCGGTCAATCGCAAGGACGGACCCGATGCCCGACCCCCGCTCGCTGCGCCCTGCGCCCGCAGGCCTCGTCAACCCGCTGCCAACGGCGGTGGTGGCGCTGGCGGCAGTCATCTTCGGCATCGAGGTGATGTTCGAACTGGCCCAGCGGGGCCTTCTGGGGGGCGCCGCCGGGCTGGGCTGGCGCACCACCGCGATCCGCGACTGGGCCTTCTTCGGTCAGGTGCAGCAGTGGATGCTGGCCAACCTGCGCTTCCCGCCGGACCTTCTGGTGCGCTATGTCAGCTATCCGCTGCTGCACCTGAGCTTCACCCATGCGGTCTTCGTCTGCGTCTTCATCCTGGCCATGGGCAAGATGGTGGGCGAGGCGATGGGCAACCTTGCCGTGCTGGTGCTGTTCTTCGGCTCGGCCATCGCGGGGGCGGTGGTCTATGGCCTGCTGGTGGACCCGTTCCCGCTGGTCGGCGGCTATCCCGGGGTCTACGGGCTGATCGGCGGCTATACCTTCTTGATGTGGGTGCGGGCGCGGGCGCTGAACGAAAGCCAGGTGATGGCGTTCCGGCTGATCGGCCTGCTGCTGGGGATCCAGCTGCTGTTCGGGCTGCTGTTCGGTGGGCGCAACGACTGGCTGGCCGACCTGACCGGCTTCGCCAGCGGCTTCGCGCTGTCCTTTGTCGTGGTGCCCGGCGGCTGGAGCCGCCTGAGGGCGGCGCTGAAGCGGCGCTGAGGGTGCGCCGGCCGGCCCCGGCACCCATTGTAAAGCCCCGCAGCCGCGCGTAGATTCCCGTCACCCGACCGTGCCGAAGTCCGGCCCGGCCGATCGCCTCAAGCGAGTCATCGCCCTGATCCCGGTCAGGCAACCCTGATTTCCTGAGCAACGACAACAGAGACCCGGCGGGCATGGTGCCGGCCGGATGGTCATGTGGAGGGCACGCCATGTCCAAGGGCGACAAGCAGCGCAGCAACAAGGAAGCCAAGAAGCCCAAGAAGGTGGTGCCGAAACCCTCGGCCGTGCCGCAGGGCGTGGCCGAACGCGGCCAGATCACCATCGCGCGCAAGAAGGTGAAGTGAACGGCCGTCGCCCGGCGGTCACGCCGCCGGGTCGGCCGCATCTGTCGGGCCTGCCAGGTGGCGGCGTCAGTTGCCGCCCTTCGATTTGCGCCGGAACGCGCCCCTGATCTCGCCCAGCGGCACCGCCCCCAGCAGATGGGCGAAGCCGAAATAGGCGAAGGCCCCCCCGGCCACCAGCCCGGCAAGGGCCAGATAGCGCACCGCGCCAGTGTGCAGCGGCCCGTCCAGCGCCAGCGCCCCAACCCACAGCACCACCCCCATCAGCGCCGAGGCGGCAAGGATCCGCGGCAGGCGGTGCCGGAAGCGGTCGTCGAAGCGGACCACCTCGCCGAAGCCCCGGCTGCCGCGCCACAGGAACCAGATCATCGCCCAGCCGGCGACGGTGGTGCCGATGGCGGCGGCGGGCCAGCCCAGCAGCGGGGCAAGGCCGACCGCCAGTCCGGCGTTCAGGATCATCCCCCGGACCGCATAGCGGAACGGCGACCAGGTGTCCGACCGGGCGTAGAACAGCGGCTGGAACACCTTGTCGAGCACGAAGGCCGGCAGGCCCGCGCCATAGATCGCGGTGGCGATGGCGGTGCCGGCGCTGTCCTCGGGGGTGAAGCGGCCGCGCTGGAACAGCACCGAGACCAGCGGCTCGGCGATCACCACAAGGGCCACCGCCGCCGGCACGGTCAGCGCCAGCGAGACCTCGGCGGCACGGCTCAGGGCGTGGCGCCCGCCTTCGGTGTCGTCAGCGGCCAGGCGGCGCGACAGTTCCGGCAGCAGCACGATGCCGACCGCGATCCCGACCACGCCCAAGGGCAGCTGATAGAGCCGGTCGGCGGTATACATCCAGTCGATGGCGCGGTCGAAGTACGACGCCACCTGCCGGCCCACCAGGAGGTTGATCTGCACCACGCCCGAGGCCAGCGCCGCCGGCGCCGCGATCAGTGCCAGCTGGCGCACCGCGGGCGTGATCCGCGGCCGGCCCACATGCATCGGGAAGCCGTGCCGCTTCGCCGCGCGCCACACCATCCACAACTGCGCGATCCCGGCCACCGGCACCGACCAGACCAGCGCCTGCGCCACGTCCCCTCCGGTCAGCGCGGCATAGGCCAGGAACAGGATGAAGATCACGTTCAGAAGTACCGGGGCCGCCGCGGCGGGGCCGAAATGCCCGGTGGCGTTCAGCACCCCGGAACTCAGCGCGGTGAGCGAGATGAACAGGATATAGGGGAAGCAGATCCGCCCGTAATCCACCGCAAGACCGAATTCCTCGCGCCCATAGAAGCCGCTGGCCATGGCGAAGACCAGAAGCGGCATGGCGACCATGGCCACCCCGGTCAGGGCCAGCAGCACCCAGGCCAGAGCCGAGAACGCCTCCTGCGCGAACTCGGCCGGCCGGTCGCCGGTTTCCAGCCGCTTCGCGAACAGCGGCACGAAGGCCATGTTGAACGCGCCCTCGGCGAAGAAGCGGCGGAACATGTTCGGCAGGGTGAAGGCAACGATATAGGCCGAATAGGCCGTCCCGGTGCCCAGCAGCGCCACGATCATCGCGTCGCGGACGAAGCCCAGCACCCGGCTGGCCATGGTCCAGCCACCGACGGTGACGAACCCCGTCAGCAATCTGATCGGCTTCATGCGTCGGCAGCCTTGCTGGCGCCGCGCTCAATGGCATCCTTCAGCTTGCGTTCCAGCGCCTCCTGGCGCCCCCGGCCCATGATCTTCAGCCCGAACATGTCCTTGACATAGAACACGTCCACCGCCTGCGCGCCGTAGGTCGCGATCTGGGCGTTGGAGATGTAGATGTTGTTGCTGGCCAGCGTCCGCGCGAGGTCATAGAGCAGCCCCGGCCGGTCGCGCGCCTCGACGTCGATGATGGTATAGATGTCCGAGCCTTCGTTGTCGAAGCTGATCGAGGTCGGATGCCGGAAGGCGCGTTCGCGCCTCTTGATGCGGTCGCGGCGGATCATCTCCTCGCCGGCCAGGACCTCGCCGTGGAGCGTCTTGCGGATCATCGCCCGGACCCGGTCCATCCGGTCGGCGTCATAGGGCGAGCCCTCGGCGTCCTGCACCCAGAACACCGCGGTGGCGTAGCCGTCCTTCGAGGTATAGGTGCGCGCGTCCACCACGTTGGCGCCGACCAGCGCGAGCGACCCGGCGAGGCGGGCGAAGATGCCGGGATGGTCGGCCATGGCGAAGGCGACGCGGGTCGCGTCGCGCGCGGTGTCCTCTTCCAGATCGACGCGGATCTCGTCGTCGGCGATGCCGTCCAGCAGCCGCGCGAAGACCACCTGCGTGTCGGTCTGCAGCCCCTGCCAGTAGGGGCCGTAATGGCGCTGGGTCTCCTTGCGCATCTTGGCCTTGTCCCAGTCGGGCAGCGCCTCGCGCAGGAGCCGCCTCGCCTCGCTCTCGCGGGCCTCGCGGTTGACGTCCTCCAGTCCCCGCGCCAGCGCGTCCGAGGTCTGGCGGTACAGGTTGCGCAGCAGCATCGCCTTCCAGTTGTTCCAGACCCCCGGACCGACCCCCATGATGTCGCAGGAGGTCAGCACCAGCAGCAGGTCCAGCCGCTTCTGGGTCTTCACCGCCTTGGCGAAGTCGCGCACCGTCCGCGGATCGGCGATGTCGCGCTTCTGGGCCATGTCCGACATCAGCAGGTGATAGCGCACCAGCCATTCCACCGTGGCGCATTCCTGCGGCTTCAGCCCCAGCCGCGGCGCCACCCGCCGGGCGATGCGGGCGCCCAGCACCGAATGGTCCTCGGGCCGGCCCTTGCCGATGTCGTGCAGCAGAAGCGCCAGGTACAGCACCCGCCGGTTGACCCCGCCCTCGCGCAGGATGCGCGCCGACATCGGCAACTGGTCTTCCATCTCGCCGCGTTCGATCCTCGCCAGGACCGAGATGCAGGTGATGGTGTGCTCGTCCACCGTATAGTGGTGATACATGTTGAACTGCATCATGCCGATGATCGGCTGGAACTCGGGCAGGAAGGCGCCCAGGACCCCGGTTTCCTTCATCCGGTGCAGGCCGCGCTCGGGCTGGTCGCGGCGCAGCAGCAGGTTCAGGAACAGCCTGTTCGCCTCGGGATCGCGGCGCATCGCGTCGTCGATCAGGCCAAGGTTGGCGACGATCAGCCGTGTCGCGTCGGGGTGGAGCGCGTAGCCGGTGCGCAGCGCCTCGTCGAACAGGCGCAGGATGTTCAGCTTGTCGGCAAGGAAGGTCGCCTCGTCGACGAAGGTGATCCTGTTCTGTGCCACCCGGAAGCCCGGTCTGACCGGCTTGCGCCGGGTCAGCATGCCGCGCAGGCTGGGTACCGCCTTCACATGGGCAGCCTCCATCGCGGTCAGGAACACCCGGGTCAGATCGCCGACCCTTGTGGCGTGGCGGAAGTAGTCCTGCATGAAGTGCTCGACCGCGCGCCGTCCGCCGCGGTCCACATAGCCGAGGCGGTCGGCGACCTCGACCTGCATGTCGAAGGTCAGCTGTTCCATCGCCCGGCCGGCCACCAGGTGAAGCTGGTTCCTGGCCGCCCAGAGAAAGTTCTCGGCGCGGTCGAAATAGCGAAACTCCTCGGGGGTGAAGACGCCCAGCGGCACCAGCTCGGCCGGTTCGTCCACGGCGTGGACGTACTTGGCGATCCAGAACAGCGTCTGCAGGTCCCGCAGGCCGCCCTTGCCCTCCTTGACGTTGGGTTCCACCACATAGCGCTGGCCGCCGTTCTTCTTGTGGCGGGCGTCACGCTCGGCCAGCTTCGCCTCGATGAAGTCGGCGGGGTCCTTCTTGAAGATCTCGCTCCTGAGCCTGTCGCGCAATTCGACGGCGAGCGGCTCGAACCCTTCCAGGTACCGCGCTTCCAGCATCGCGGTGCGGATCGTGTAGTCCTCGCGCGCCAGCCTCAGGCAGTCGGCCACCGTGCGCGAGGCATGGCCGACCTTCAGGCGCAGATCCCACAGCATGTAGAGCATGGATTCGATCACGCTTTCGGCGAAGGCGGTGATCTTCCACGGCGTCAGGAACAGCAGATCCACGTCCGAGTGCGGCGCCATCTCGGCCCGGCCATAGCCGCCCACGGCCAGAAGCGCGATCTTCTCGGCGGTGTCCGAGGACTGCACCGGGTGGAGGTGCCGGGTCGCCACATGGAAGGCGGCGCCGACCACGCAGTCGGTCAGATAGGCATAGGCCCGCACTGCCGGCCGGGCGTCCAGCGGATGCTCGGCGATGCCGCGCTCGATGACCTCCAGACCTTCGGCTCGGCGGCGGCTGAGGATCGCCACCGTGGCGATGCGCACGGCCTTCGGGTCCTTCAGCCCGGCCAGGGCCGCATCCAGTTCGGCGATCGTCCCGGCCCGGTCGCAGATCTGCGCCTGCGGTCGGATCAGCCGCCGGTCGGTGAGCGGCATGGGCGCCCGGGCGGGCGCCCGCTTCTGGAGGCCGGTCCTGCGCCTGTCGCCCCTCGGCCCCGGCTCAGAGTCCTGCAAACCCGAAACTCTTCGGTGCCGGGTCGATGATGCGGACGGCCTTGTTCTCGACCACAGCCACCGACAGGGCGCGCTGGTTCGATCCGTTCTGCAGGAAGCGGAACACGCCCGACGCGCCCGCGAAGCCGCGCGACTGGGTGAAGGCCTTCGGCGTCAGCGGCTGGCCCGACTTGGCCAGGGCGCCGATCGCGGCGATCCCGTCATAGCCAAGGCCGGCGATGCCATGGGGCGCCGAGCCATAGGCGGCAGCATAGCGGCTGTTGAACGCCGACTGCGCGCTGGTATCGGGCAGGGTGAACCAGCCGCCCTGCAGCCCCGGCAGCGCCAGCGCCGAGGCCGGCACATCCCAGCGGGTCAGGCCGATATACTGGATCGACGACGGCGGCAGCCCGTTCTCGGGCAGCAGCTGGGACAGGATCGGCAGCGCCGTGTCGGTGTTCGAGGTCAAAAACAGCGCCTGCGCCCCGGTCGACTTGGCGGTCGACACGATGCCCGGCACCGCCTCGGTGACGCCCTGCTGGGACATCGCGAAACCGGCCGAGCCGACCACCTTCACGCCGTTGTCGCCGGCGGCCTGGATGATCGCATCGCGGCCCAGGGTCTCGGCCGGGGTATTGCCGGCGACCACCATCACGCTGCCGATGCCGCGGCCCTTCGCATAGCCCATCAGCCGGCGGGCGGTGTTCTCGAAGGTCGGCCCCAGCACGAAGACGTTGCCGCCCGCAATGGTCGGGTTGTTCGAGAAGCTCAGCACCGTCACGCCGCTTTTCGCCACGGCAACGCCGGCGGCATTGGCCGCGTCCGCAAACAGCGGGCCGAGGATCACGTCGGCGCCTTCGTTCACCGCGGTGACGGCAAGCTGGGCGGCGCGGGTGGCGTCGCCGGCATCGTCATAGACCTTGAGCTCGACCGTGACCCCCTGCAGGTCCGCGACCGCAAGCTTCGCCGCATTGGTCAGGTTCTGGGCCAGCTGGGCCACGTTCGGGTCCGAGGCGCCGGCCGGCACCAGCAGCGCCACCTGCACCGGTCCGCCGGCGCGCCCGCGCCCGGCAAGGCTGGCCGGGTCGCAAGCCGTCAGCGCCAGCGCGCAGACCAGGCCCGCCGCCACCTTCAGAAACCGTCTCAGGCCGATATTGACTGCCTGTGCCATGCGCTGTCCCGTCTCCCTGTCGTCCGCCGTCCCAGCCGTCCGCGGTTCGAACCGGCCGCTCGTCCGGGCCGGCCGCAGGCTTGTGGTACCTGCCGCGCTCGTCTAGGGCTGGACCCTAGTCGCCTCCGCCCGCAGGGCCAACCGTGAATTACCAGATCGGCCCGCTCGCGTCCGGGCTCTATATCGTCTCGACCCCGATTGGAACGGCCCGCGACATCACGCTGCGCGCGCTGGACACGCTTGCCTCGGCCGACGTGCTGGTGGCCGAGGATACCCGGAGCCTCAAGCATCTGCTGGCGATCCACGGCGTCGGCCTGGGCACCCGCCCGGTCTGGTCATACCACGACCATTCCGGCACCGCGGTCGAGGATCGCATTCTTGGTGAAATCGCTGCCGGGCGCAGCGTCGCCTATGCCTCGGAAGCGGGCACGCCGATGATCTCGGATCCGGGCTTCGCGCTGGTGCGCGCCGCGGTGCGGGCCGGGCTGCCGGTCACGGCGGCGCCGGGCGTCTCGGCGGCGGTGACCGCGCTGACCCTTGGGCGGTGACCGCGCTGACCCTTGCCGGCCTGCCCACGGACCGCTTCCTGTTCCTGGGCTTCCTGCCGTCGAAGGCCACGGCCCGGCGCGCCGCCATCGCCGAGGTCGCCCGGATCCCGGCCACGCTGGTAATCTACGAGTCGCCGAAGCGGGTTCAGGCGTTGTTAGAGGATCTGGCACAGGCTTGCGGCACAGAGCGGGAGGCTGCGTTGTGCCGGGAACTGACCAAGCGATTCGAGGAAGTCCTGCGCCGGCCGCTCGGCGCGCTGATCGCGGCCTTGTCCGGCCGCGCGCTGAAGGGCGAATGCGTCGTCGTCGTCGGGCCGCCCGATGAACCGGACGCCCCGGCCCAGGACGATCTGAGGATGGCGCTGATGGCGGCGCTCAGGACCGGCACGGTGCGCGATGCCGCGACCGAGGTGGCTCTGCGCTTCGGCATCCCGCGCAAGGGGGTCTACCAGCTCGCGCTCGAGATCGCCCGGAACGGGGAGGACGGGGTCTGAGCGGGCTCGTCTCCCATTGCGCCGGGTTGTCGGCCGAGGACGCGGTGGCGGCGCGCTATGCGGCGCAGGGCGGCCGGGTGATCGCCCGGCGTTGGCGCGGCGGCGGCGGCGAGATCGACCTGATCCTCGACCAGGCCGGCTGCATCGTCTTCGTCGAGGTCAAGCAGGCCGGGGATTTCGACCGCGCCGCGGCCCGGATCAGCCCGGCGCAGCGCGCCCGCCTGTTCGCGGCGGCCGAGGTCTATCTCGGCAGCCTGCCGGGCGCCGCGCTGCGGGACTGCCGTTTCGACGTGGCGCTGGTGGATGGCGCCGGCCGGACCCGCATCGTCGAGAACGCCTTCCTCTGACCGTCCCTGACCGGATTGCGGCGCCGTCCGCTTTGCGCCATTCAGGAGCGCGAGTGGCAAAGGGGAGTCATCCATGCGCGTCGCCTTCCAGATGGACCCGATCCAGTCCGTCAACATCGATGCGGACAGCACCTTCCGCATCGCGATCGAGGCGCAGGCGCGCGGCCACGAGCTCTACTACTACCACCCCGACCGGCTGCGCTTCGAGGAAGGCCGGGTGCGCGCCACCGGGCAGGCGATGACCCTGCGCCGGGAGGCCGGCAACCACGTCACCGTTGGTCCTGACGAGACCCTCGAACTGTCGGAGTTCGACGTGGTCTGGCTGCGCCAGGATCCGCCCTTCGACATGAACTACATCACCACCACCCATATCCTCGACCACCTGGCGCCGGACTGTCTGGTGGTCAACGATCCGTTCTGGGTGCGCAACTTCCCCGAGAAGCTGCTGGTGCTGCGCTTTCCCGACCTGACGCCGGCGACCACGATCACCCGCGATCTCGCCACCCTGCGCGCCTTCCGCGACCGCCACGGCGACATGATCCTGAAGCCGCTCTACGGCAATGGCGGCGCCGGCGTGTTCCGGCTGGGCCGCGACGACTTCAACCTGAACGCGCTGCACGAGCTGTTCACCGGCTTCACCCGCGAGCCCCTGATCGCCCAGCAGTTCCTGCCCGACGTGGTGAATGGCGACAAGCGCATCATCCTGGTGGACGGCGAACCGATCGGCGCGATCAACCGCGTGCCGGCGAAGGGCGAGAACCGGTCGAACATGCATGTGGGCGGCCGGCCCGAACCCACCACCCTGACCCCGCGCGAACGCGAGATCTGTGCCGCAATCGGCCCGACCCTGCGCGAGCATGGCCAGATCTTCGTCGGCATCGACGTGATCGGCGGCTACCTGACCGAGATCAACGTCACCTCGCCCACCGGCCTGCAGGAGCTGGAACGCTTCGACGGCACCAATGGCGCCGCGCTGATCTGGCAGGCGATCGAGGCGCGCCGCGGCGCCTGAGCCCGCGACGCCACGGCTCGCGGGTGCGACGTCAGGTCAGCTTTGCGCCTGCGGAATGGCGGACCTGCGGAACCGGGGGATGGTTCTTTCGCAGTTGCAGCATAAATTCGGGGTCGAAAGGAATTCACCCATGACCCTCCACATGTCCAATGCCACGCTGCGCAAGCCCGCCCTTGGCAATGCCGGCGCCAACCGCCGCGCCGACGACGCGTTCGAGCCCTATTTCGACCGCGCCGACATCACCAACCCGCCGAAGCACAAGGCATCCTGGGGCGAGCCGATCAGCGCGCTGGATCAGTTGTACGCCTATTACGAGGCGTAAGCCCGGTCGTCGCCGCCGACCGCTCAGGCCTGCCCGCGTGGCAGGCCTTTTCGTTTTCACCCCGTCCTCGCGGCGCCCCGTCCGGCCGGCACCCGGCATCAGCGGGCCGAAGCCGGCAGCCGGTACCCCAACGCCTCGGCCACATGGGCGCGGATCACCGCATCCGCCCCGTCCAGATCGGCGATGGTGCGGGCGACCCTGAGCACCCGGTGATAGCCCCGGGCAGTCAGCCCGAAGCGTTCGGCCGCCCGGGCCAGCAGGGCATGGCCGTCGCCGTCGGGGGTGGCGACGGCTTCCAGCAGCGCGCCCTCTGCGTCGGCATTGACCCTGACCCCGTCGTGGCCGGCATAGCGGTCGGCCTGCACCGCCCGGGCCGCCGCCACCCGGGACGCGACCACGGCGGTCGGATCACCCGAAGCCGGCAGGTCGAGGTCGCGGAACGCCACCGGCGGCACGTCGAGGCGCAGGTCGAACCGGTCCATCAGCGGGCCCGAGATCCGGCCCAGGTAATCCTCGCCGCAGTTCGGTGCCCGGGCGCAGGCCCGGGCCGGGTCGGTCAGGTAGCCGCATTTGCAGGGGTTGGCCGCCGCCACCAGCAGGAAGCGCGCCGGATAGCGCACATGGGCATTGGCCCGGCTGACCACCACGTCGCCGGTCTCGACCGGCTGGCGCAGGGTTTCCAGCACCGCGCGGGGAAACTCGGGCAACTCGTCCAGGAACAGCACGCCGTTATGGGCCAGCGAGATCTCGCCGGGCTTCGCACCGCGCCCGCCGCCGACGATCGAGGCGACCGAGGCGGTGTGGTGCGGCCGGCGGAACGGCCGGGTGCGCGAGATGCCGCCCGCGTCCAGCATCCCCGCCAGCGAATGGACCATCGAGGTTTCCAGCGCCTCAGCGGCGCTGAGGGGCGGCAGCAGCCCCGGCAACCGCGCCGCCAGCATCGACTTGCCGGCGCCGGGCGGGCCGGTCATCAGCAGATGGTGTCGCCCCGCCGCCGCGATCTCGAGCGCGCGCTTGGCGCGTTCCTGCCCCTTCACGTCGAGAAGGTCGCCGAAGCCGGTCCCAGCGGTGACCTCGCCCGGCCGGGCGTCGGGAAGGGGGGCCTGCCCGGTAAAGTGGCGCACCACCTCGGCCAGCGATCCGGCTGCCAGCACCCGGACGTCGCCGACCCAGGCGGCTTCGGCGCCGCAGGCGCGCGGGCAGATCAGCGCCCGGTTCTCGGCCCCCGCGGCCAGCGCGGCGGGCAGCGCCCCGGCCACCGCCAGAAGCGTGCCGTCCAGCGCCATCTCGCCCAGCGACAGGGTCTCGGCGAGGTCCTCGCGGGGCAGGATCTCCAGCGCGGCCAGCAAGGCCAGCGCGATCGGCAGGTCGAAATGCGCGCCTTCCTTGGGCAGGTCGGCAGGCGACAGATTCACCGTCACCCGCTTCGCCGGCAGCGCGATCGACATGGCGTTCAGCGCGGTCCTGACCCGGTCGCGCGCCTCGCTCACCGCCTTGTCGGGCAGGCCGACGATCGAGAAGGCCGGCAGGCCGGGCGTGACGGCGCATTGCACCTCGACGATCCGCGCCTCGATCCCCTCGAACGCCACCGTGAAGGCGCGCGCCACCATGCCAGTTCCCCTGCCGACGGACAGGGGAACTGTTCGCAACCTTGGTTGAGGATGGGTTAACGCCGGCCGGCGCCGATCTGGCCAGCTGGCCCGGCCAGCGGTCAGTCCGCCGGGCCGGGCCAGTCCCGGGTGGCGTAGTCGCGGCGGTAGAACTCCTGGTCGGGTCCTTCGGCCAGGCCGGCGGCGCGCCAGCGGCGGAAGGCGGGTTCGGCCAGATGCGCCGCCACATAGGCGCGGGCCGCGGCGCCGACCGACAGGTCATAGGCGGCGATCCGCATGGCGACCGGGGCGAAGAAGGCGTCGGCGATGGAATAGTCGCCGCAGAGCCAGGGCCCGCTGCTGCCGCTCGCCTGCCGCGCCCAGGACCACAGCGCCTCGATCCGGGCGAGGTCGGCGGTCACGGCGTCGCTGACCGGCACCTCGCGATAGGCCGCGCGCAGGTTCATCGGACAGGCCGACCGCAGCGCGCCGAAGCCCGCATGCATCTCGGCCGCCAGCGCGCGGGCCACCGCACGCGCATCCGCCCCGGCCGGCCAGAGCCCGGCCTCGGGGAAGCGGGACGCCAGTTCCTCGGCGATGGCAAGGCTTTCGGCGATCACGATCCCCGAGGGCAGGCGCAGCGCGGGCACCGTCCGGGCCGGGGCGAAATCCGCCAGCAGCCGCTGGAAGTCGTCGGAGTAAAGCCGCCCGAAGCGGCAGGTGACGGGCAGGGAAAAGCGGTCCACCAAGAGGCCGATGCGCATCGACCAGCTGGAATAGGACCGGTCCCCGAGGGCGATTTCATAGGTCATGCCAGATGCCTAGCACGGGCCTGCGTGGGGCGGCCAACGAATGCTTCTGATGGCGCCCATCACGGACAGTGATTGATCGGCCCGGCGGTCCAGCGCCCCGCTGCGCACTCGATCCGCGTCACCGACAGGTTGTCGATCCGGTGCGCCATGGCGGCGCGGGGCGGCAGCGCCAGCGCCCGGCCGATCTGGGTCATGATCGCGCCCATATGGGCCACCACGATCACGTCGCCGCCCGACGCGGCCAGGCCGTCGGCGGCGGCGCCGACCCGTGCGGCGAGATCGTCCCAACATTCCCCGCCCGGCGCACGGACATCGCCCGCGCCGTCCCAGAAGCCCGTCACCGTCGCGGGGTCCTCGGCCATCAGCTCGTCGGCGTGGCGGTCCTCCCAGGCACCGAAATGCATTTCGCGCAGGGCCGGGTCGTCGGGCAGGCGGGGCCGGCCGGCCGCGATCGCGTCGGCGGTGGCCCGGGCGCGGATCAGGTCCGACGACACCACCGGCGCCCCGGCCGGCAGGAAGGCGGCCAGCCGGGCCAGCGCGGCGGTATCGGACAGGTCGGCCGGCCGGTCGGTCCAGCCGATGAAGGTCCGGGCATGGGTCGGCCCGTGCCGCACCCACCAGAGCCGCGCCGCGGTCATCCCGGCAACTGTCCCTTCAGCACCAGCGGCAGCCCGGCGATCACCGCCACGACCAGTCCGGCCGCCGCCGCGACCTCGCGGTTCAACCCGCCCTGCGCCTCGCGAAACCGCCGGGCCAGGGCGTTCTCGGGAACAATTCCCTGCCCGACCTCGTTGCTCACGGCGATGACCGGAACCCGGCAGTCAGCCAGCGCCGCCAGCAGTTTGCGGCTTTCGGCACCGGGGTCGTGACCGGCGAGAAGATGGTTGGAGAGCCACATGGTCAGGCAGTCGATCAGCACCGCTTCGCCCGGCCCTGCGCCGGCCAGCGTCGGCCCCGGATCGAGCGGCGCCTCGACGTCGCGCCACGTGGGGCCACGACGATCACGGTGTCGTGAAATCTTGGCCGCCATCTCGCTGTCCCAGGCTTCGGCCGTGGCCAGATACACCGGGCGCAACCCGCTGCGGATCAACAGATTTTCCGCAAGCTCGGATTTTCCCGAGGCGGCGCCGCCCAGCACCAGCGACAGTTTCGGCAAGGCGCCGGTCGCTGGAAGTTGATGATCCATGCGGGGCCAAGCTCCGTAAAGATGTGTGGAAAATTCAAGAATATGGCTGCAGCCGACACCGGGAGTTCAGGTCTTATGGCACTTGACGGACAAGCGGATCAATCACTGTCGCGGCGCGCCATGAAGGCGGAACTGCTCGACGCCGAAACCGAGACCGCGCTGGCACGGGCCTGGCGCGACCAGCGGGACGAGGCCGCGCTGCACCGGCTGGTGACCGCCTACATGCGGCTGGCGATCTCGATGGCGGCGCGGTTCCGCCGCTATGGCGCGCCCATGAACGACCTGATCCAGGAGGCGGGGCTGGGCCTGATGAAGGCTGCCGACAAGTTCGACCCCGATCGCGGCGTGCGCTTCTCGACCTATGCGGTGTGGTGGATCAAGGCCTCGATCCAGGATTACGTGATGCGCAACTGGTCGATGGTGCGGACCGGCTCGACCTCGTCCCAGAAGTCGCTGTTCTTCAACCTTCGGCGGGTGCAGGCCCGGCTGGAGCGCGAGGCGCAGGCGCGCGGCGAGACGCTGGACGGCCACCAGCTGCGCCAGCGCATCGCCACCGAGGTCGGCGTGCCGCTGGCCGATGTCGAGATGATGGAGGGTCGTCTGTCCGGCTCCGACTATTCGCTGAACGCCACCCAGAATTCCGGGGACGAGGGCCGCGAATGGATCGAGACGATCGAGGACGAGGGCCGGCAGGCGGACGAGATCGTGTCCCGCGATCAGGACATCAGCACCTTGCGCGGCTGGCTGGTTTCGGCGATGCAGGCGCTCAATGATCGGGAACGCTTTATCGTGCGCGAGCGGCGGCTCAGGGAGGAACCCCGGACCCTGGAGAGTCTGGGGCAGGAACTGGGCCTGTCCAAAGAGCGTGTGCGCCAGCTGGAAGCTGCAGCCTATGCCAAGATGCGCCGCAATCTCGAGGCCCGCGCGCCCGACGTCCAGTCGCTGCTTCATTGAGATTGTCGCGACGGCCGGGGCCGTCCTGATCCTGTTGCTGGGAGGTTCGGTCGCGGCCCGCCAGATTTCCGCGGCCGACATCGTCGCGTTGCCACCGGCTGACGTGGTCATCCTGGGCGAGGTTCACGACAACCCGATCCACCACCAGAACCAGGCCAAGGCCCTGCGGGCGCTGAAGCCGAAGGCCGTGGTGTTCGAGATGCTGAGCCCCGAACAGGCGGCCATCGTCAACGACAGCGGACTGAAGGGCGCGGACCTGGCCGCAGCGATCGACTGGTCCGACAGCGGCTGGCCGGATTTCGCTCTCTATGAGCCGGTTTTCGCCGCGCTGGGGACGGCGCGGGTCCATGGCATGGCGGTTCCGCACGACCAGGTGCGCCGGGCGATGGACGCCGGCGCGGCGGCGGTCTTCGGTGCCGACGCCGCCCGCTTCGGTCTGCTCAACCCGCCGTCGGACGAGGACCGCGTCCTGCTCGAGGACGAGCAGCGCGAGGCCCATTGCGATGCGCTGCCCGCCGAGATGCTGCCCGGCATGGTCGAGGCCCAGCGGCTGCGCGACGCGGCCTTCGCGCGTACCGTTCTTGCCGCCTACGAAAGCGACGGCGGCCCGGTTGCGGTGATCACCGGCAACGGCCATGGCCGCAACGACTGGGGCATTCCCCGGGCGCTGCGCCGGGCGGCACCGGACCTTGCGGTGCTGAGCCTCGGCCAGATCGAAGCGGGCAGCGATGTCGCCGGGACGCTCTATTCGGTCTGGTACACCACCCCGGCGGCCGAACGGGAGGACCCCTGCGCGGTGTTCAGGAACGGCGGCGCCGCAGAGTCGGGCGAGGGCGGCGGTTGAGTTCGGACGTCCGGCGCCGTAAGCCGGTCGAACGGGGGTTGCGCACATGCTGGCTGGAAAGCGGATACTTCTGATCATCGGCGGGGGCATCGCCGCCTACAAGTGCCTCGAACTGATCCGGCGCTACCGCGAGGCGGGGGCGGCGGTGACCCCGGTGATGACCGCGGCGGCGGCCGAATTCGTGACGCCGCTGTCGGTCTCGGCGCTGGCCGGGCGCAAGGTCTATCGCGAGTTGTTCGACCTGACCGACGAGGCCGAGATGGGCCATATCCAGCTGTCGCGGTCGGCCGATCTGGTGGTGGTGGCGCCGGCCACCGCGGATCTGATGGCGAAGATGGCGGCAGGGCTGGCGGGCGATCTGGCCTCGACCCTGCTGATGGCCACCGACAAGCGCGTGCTGATCGCGCCGGCGATGAATGTGCGGATGTGGCAGCACCCGGCGACAAGGCGCAACCGCGCCACGCTGGCTGCGGACGGGATCCTGTCGGTGGGCCCGAATGACGGCGAGATGGCCTGCGGCGAATACGGCCCCGGGCGGATGGCCGAGCCGGCCGAGATCCTGTCCGCGACCGCCGCGGCCCTGGGCGCGGGCGCCCTGTCGGGCCGGCACATCCTCGTGACCTCGGGCCCGACCCACGAACCGATCGACCCGGTGCGCTATATCGCCAACCGGTCCTCGGGCGCGCAGGGCAGCGCGATCGCCCGGGCGCTGGCCGGGCAGGGGGCGGCGGTGACCTTCGTCACCGGCCCCGCCACGGTGCCCGCGCCCGCCGGCGTCCGGGTGGTGGCGGTCGAGACCGCGCGCGAGATGCTGGCGGCGGTCGAGGCGGCCCTGCCCGCCGATGCGGCGGTCTTCGCGGCGGCGGTGGCGGACTGGCGCGTCGCCTCGGCCAGCGCCCACAAGATGAAGAAGGACGGCACCGGCCAGCCGCCCCGGCTGGAATTCGCCGAGAACCCGGACATTCTGGCGACCGTCTCGCGCCTGGCCGAGGGTCGGCCGCGGCTGGTCATCGGCTTCGCCGCCGAGACCGACGACGTGATCGCCCATGCCACCGCCAAGCGGGCGCGCAAGGGCTGCGACTGGATCCTCGCCAACGATGTCTCGCCCGCGACCGGGATCATGGGCGGCAGCCGCAACGAGGTGACGCTGATCAGCGCCGCCGGGGCCGAGCCCTGGCCCGAAATGTCGAAGGACGAGGTGGCGAACCGGCTGGCCGCGAAGATCGCCGAGGCCCTGGCATGATGCCGCTGATCCGCCTGTCCTGGACCGAGGACGCCGACCGCAGCCTGCCGCTGCCCTCCTACGAGACCGCCGGTGCCGCCGGGGCCGACCTGCGCGCCAATCTTGCCCCGGCCGACCGGGCGCAGGGGATCACCCTTGCGCCGGGGGCGCGCGCGCTGGTCCCGACCGGGCTCAGGCTGGCGATCCCGGACGGGTTCGAGGTGCAGATCCGCCCGCGCTCGGGCCTTGCCCTGAAGCACGGGCTGACCCTGCCGAACACGCCGGGGACCATCGACAGCGACTATCGCGGCCCGCTGGGGGTGATCCTGCTGAATGCGGGAAGCGCATCCTTCACCGTCGGCCACGGCGACCGGATCGCCCAGATGGTGGTGGCCCCCGTGATCCGCGCCGGCTTCGCCATGGACGAAAGCCTGGACGAGACCGCGCGCGGCAGCGGCGGCTTCGGCTCGACGGGTCTGGGCTGATGGTCCTGTTCCTGGCGCTGGCGGTCCTGGTCTGGGTGGCCGGCGGGCGCCTTGGCTATCCGCGGCAGTTGCGGCTGACCGCGATCGCGCTGCTTTATGTGCTGTTCGCGTCCCTGGCCGTGCTGCTGCCCGAAACCGCCGGGATCCGCCGGGTGATCGGTGGGTCCTCGGGCGAATGGCTGGCGGTGGGCGGGCTTGCCGGGCTGGCCGCCGCCTATGCGGCGGGGCTGGGCTGGATCCGGTCCCGCGTCCGGCCCGAGAACCGCGGGACCGGCGTCACCCCGGCGGCGCCCGACGACCGGCTGGGCGAGGTCGAGGTTGACCGCTATGCCCGCCACATCGTCCTGCGCGAGATCGGCGGTCCCGGCCAGCGCCGCCTGAAGGCGGCGCGGGTGCTGGTGATCGGCGCCGGCGGGCTGGGGTCGCCGGCGATCCAGTATCTGGCGGCGGCCGGCGTCGGCACCATCGGCGTGATCGACGACGACAAGGTCACGCTGGGCAACCTGCAGCGCCAGGTGATCCATTCCGAACAGACGCTTGGCCAGCCCAAGGTGTTCTCGGCGCGCCGCTTCGTCGCCGGGCTGAACCCGCTTGTGAAGCTCCGCCCCTATCGGCGCCGTTTCGAGCCTGGCATCGCCGCCGACCTCCTGGCCGACTACGATCTGGTGCTGGACGGGTCCGACAATTTCGAGACCCGCTACGCGGCCAACCGTGCCTGCGCCGCCGCCGGGCTGCCGCTGGTCTCGGGCGCCATCGCCCAGTGGGAGGGGCAGGCGACGGTCTATGACCCCGCCCGCGGCGGGCCCTGCCTGGAATGCGTCTTCCCCGAGCCGCCCGCCCCGGGACTGGTGCCCAGCTGCGCCGAGGCCGGCGTGGTCGGCCCGCTGCCCGGGGTGATCGGCTCGGTCATGGCGCTCGAGGCCATCAAGATCGTCACCGGGGCGGGCACGCCGTTGCGGGGAGAGATGCTGATCTTCGACGGGCTGCACGGCGAAAGCCGCCGGATCGCCCTGCGTCGTCGCTCCGATTGCCCAGTTTGCAGTTTCATGACGCCGTCCCATATTCAGGCAAGACCAGAGGAGCCCGAGTTCCCATGACCAACCCGCTTCTAGACGCCTGGCACACGCCGTTCGCGTTGCCGCCCTTCGCGGCGATCACCGACGACGACTTCGCGCCGGCCTTCGACGCCGCCCTGGCCGAGGCGCGGGCGCATATCGCCGCGATCGCCGGGGATCCGTCCGAGCCGACCTTCGCCAACGTGATCGAGGCGCTGGAACGGGCGGGCGAGGGGCTGGACCGGGTGCTGAGCGCGTTCTTCGCGGTCTCGGGTGCCGACGCGAACCCGGCGCGGGATGCGCTGATGCGGGATTTCTCGCCCCGGCTCGCCGCCTTCTCGTCCGAGACCTATGCCGATCCGAGGCTCTTTGCCCGGGTCGACGCCCTGTGGCAGGGCCGCGACGACCTTGCCCTGTCGCCGGAACAGGACCGGGTGCTGATGCTGACCCGGCGCGCCTTCGTGCGCGAGGGCGCCGAGCTGGACGGGCCGGGCCGGGCAAGGCTGGCCGAGATCAAGCAGCGGCTGGCGGTGCTGGGCACCCGCTTCACCCAGAACCTGCTGGCCGACGAACGCAGCTGGACCATGCCGCTGACCGAGGCGGAGCTTGCCACCCTGCCCGAGGACCTGGCCGCCGCCGCCCGCGCCGCCGGCGCGGAACGCGGTGCCGCAGGCCCCGTTGTCACCCTGTCGCGGTCGCTGATCGTGCCCTTCCTGCAGACCGCGCCGGACCGCGCCCTGCGTCGCCGCGCCTACGAGGCCTGGGTGGCGAGGGGCGCCAATGGCGGCGAGACCGACAACCGCGACGTGGCGCAGGAGATCCTTGCCCTTCGCCACGAGCGGGCACAGCTGCTGGGCTACCCGAGCTTTGCCGCCTACAAGCTGGAAACCGAGATGGCGGCGACGCCGCAGGCGGTCAGCGACCTTCTGATGGCGGTCTGGACCCCGGCCCGCGCCCAGGCCGAGGCGGACGCCGCGAAGCTGGGCGACATGATGCGGCAGGACGGGGTGAACGCCGAGCTGGAGCCCTGGGACTGGCGCTATTACGCCGAGCGCCGGCGCAAGGCCGAGCATGACCTCGATACCGCGGCGCTGAAGCCCTACCTGCAGCTCGACCGCATGATCGAGGCCGCCTTCGCCTGTGCGGGCCGCCTGTTCGGGCTGGCATTCGCCCCGGTCGAGGTGCCGCTCTACCATCCCGATTGCCGCGCCTGGGAAGTGACCCGGAACGGCCGGCACATGGCGCTGTTCATTGGCGACTATTTCGCCCGGCCGTCGAAGCGGTCGGGGGCCTGGTGTTCGGCGATGCGCAGCCAGCAGAAGCTGGCGGGCGAGATCCGCCCCATCGTGGTCAATGTCTGCAACTTCGCCAAGCCCGCGGCGGGCGAGGCTGCGCTGCTGTCCTATGACGACGCGCGCACCCTGTTCCACGAATTCGGCCACGCGCTCCACCAGATGCTGTCCGACGTGACCTATCAGTCGGTCGCCGGCACCGCGGTGGCGCGGGACTTCGTCGAACTGCCCAGCCAGCTGTTCGAACACTGGCTCGAGGTGCCCGAGGTGCTGGAGACCTACGCCACCCACGCCCGGACCGGCCAGCCGATGCCGCAGAAGATGCTCGAGACGGTGCTGAACGCGCGCAACTTCGACCAGGGCTTCGGGACGGTGGAGTACGTCGCTTCGGCCCTCGTGGACCTGGCCTTCCACGACGGCCCGCCCCCCGCGGACATCATGGCGGCACAGGCCGAGGTGCTGGCGCGGCTCGGCATGCCGCACGCCATCGGGATGCGCCACGCCACCCCGCATTTCGCGCACGTGTTCTCGGGCGACGGCTATTCCTCGGGCTATTACAGCTACATGTGGTCCGAGGTGATGGATGCCGACGCCTTCGCGGCCTTCCTCGAGGCCGGCAGCGCCTTCGACCGCGACACCGCCCAGGCGCTGGAGCGGTTCATCCTGTCGGCGGGTGGATCGGACGACCCCAAGACGCAGTACCTGAAGTTCCGCGGCCGCCTGCCGGGGGTCGAGGCCCTGCTGAAGGGCCGCGGGCTGGACGTCGCCGCCTGAGCACGGAGCGGCGCCCGCCCGGGGTCAGGGGCCCCGGCCGGCGCTGCGTCACCCGGCGCGGGGCGGTTCCCGCACCGGGTCCATGTGGATGATGACCTCGGCCTTGGGAAAGGTCCTCAGGATCGCCCGCACCACTTCCGCGGCGATCTCGTGGGCGTCTTCCAGCGGAAGACGGCCGTCGATCTCCACATGCAGGTTGACGAAGAAGCGCGACCCGGCGCGGCGGGTCTTCAGGTCGTGGAACCCGGCGATGCCCGCGGCGGATCCGGCGATGCGTTCGATCTCGGCGACGATCTCGGGTTCCACCGCCCGGTCCATCAGCGCGTTCCAGGCGCCGGTGCCGATCCGCAGCGCGCCCGTGGCCAGCATCACCGCGGCCGCCAGCCCGACGATGCCGTCGATCATGCCCAGCCCGAACTGCGCCGATGCCCAGAGCGAGACCAGCGCGCCCACGTTCGGGATCAGGTCGCCCAGATAGTGCAGCCGGTCGGCCGCGACCACCCGTGACCCGGTGGACGCCGCCACCCGCGCCTGCCACGTCACCAGCGCAAGCGTCAGCACGATGGACAGGACCATCACCGCCATGCCCTGGCCCTCGGCGGCGATCGTCCCGGTGCTGGCCCCGATCAGCCGCCGGACCGCCGCGACCGCGATCATCGCCGAGGCGGTGAGGATCACGCAGGATTGGGCCAGCCCGGCCAGGTCCTCGATCGAGGTATGGCCGAAGGTGTGATCCTCGTCCGCCGGGCGCGCGGCATAGATCACCGCCGCCAGCCCGGCCAGCGACATCATCAGGTCCAGCGCGCTGTCCGCGAGCGAGGCCGCCACCGACAGCGATCCGGTCGCGCCAAGCGCCCAGAGCTTGGCGATGGTCAGGAGGCCCGCCACCGCGACGGAAGCGATGGTGACGCGGATGTTGTCCCGCGCGTGCGTGTCCATGTCCGGTCCCTGCTCGGTCACCCGCCCGGAAGGACGGCCACCGTCTCCACCTTGTCAAGGCTCACGCCCCAGAGGTCGGCTTCGTGAACCCAGCCCTTGCGTCCGTCGGCCCGAATCTCGCACCAGCTGTCGGCGCAGTCTTCCAACCGGGCGATCACGCCCCGCTCGGCCTCGGCCTTGATCGGCGCCAGCTCGTTCGGCTGGGCGCGCAGTTCGACCCTTTCGGCATCGACGATTACCGTGCGGGTGCCCGACAGCATCGCGTAATGCACCCAGCCGCCAGCGCCGTCGCGGTCGATCACCCGGCGCCAGTGCCCGTATTCGGCGGTGACGATCAGCGGCAGGCCCGGATGCCGGAACACCCAGTCCACCCGGTGGGTCATCGACGGGCCGCGGCGGATGTTCGCTTCGGACGCCTTCATCGACACGAAGCGCGGGATCGGCAGGCCGGTTTCCGCCCCGACGCCCGGGTCATGCCCGGTTTGTTCGGTGGCCGGCGCGGCGTCCATAGGCGCGGCATCCACTGGTGCGGCGTCCTGGGCGAAGCCCGGCGCCGATGCCAGCGCTATCATCAGCGCAGCCATTCGTCCCAGCCCTGTCATCTCTTGCCTCACCTGCCTAAAGCCAAGCGCTGCGACGAGCTTTTTGTCGCTTTTCGGTCCGCGCGCTTGTGCAGCGATTGCCTATCGTCCAGTTTGCCAGTTAACAGAGCGATGGTGAAGACGAGGAGGGGCGGCATGCCTGCAAAGCGTGTGAGTGTTGTGGTGACGCGACGGTTGCCCGAGCCGGTGGAACACCGGCTTGCCGATCTTTTCGACGCTCGCCTGCGCGACGAGGACGCGCCGATGAGCAAGGCCGAACTGATCGAGGCCATGCAGTCGACCGAGGTTCTGGTGCCCTCGGTGACCGACACCATCGACGCCGGCATGCTGGCCCAGGCCGGACCCGACCTGCGGCTGATTGCGAGCTATGGCGCGGGGGTCGACCATATCGACGTGGCCTCGGCCCGCCAGCGCGGCATCCTTGTCACCAACACGCCGGGCGTGGTCACCGAGGACACCGCCGACATGGCGATGGCACTGATGCTGGCGGTGACCCGGCGCATCCCCGAGGGGCTTGCGATCATGCAGCACGGCGGCTGGTCGGGCTGGGCGCCCACGGCGCTTCTGGGCGGGCGGATCGGCGGTCGGCGGCTGGGGATCATCGGCATGGGCCGGATCGGACAGGCGCTGGCCCGCCGCGCCACCGCCTTCGGGATGCAGATCCACTACCACAACCGGCGCCGCGTCAACGCCGAGGTCGAGACCCAGCTGGGCGCCACCTATTGGGAGGAACTGGACGAGATGGTCAAGCGGGTCGACGTGCTGTCGATCAACTGCCCCTCAACCCCCGAGACCTTCCACCTGATGAACGCCCGCCGCCTGCACCTGATGAAGCCGACCGCGGTGCTGGTAAACACCTCGCGCGGCGAGGTGGTGGACGAGAACGCGCTGGTGCGGATGCTGCGGGCGGGCGAACTGGCCGGCGCCGGGCTCGACGTCTACGAACACGGCACCGAGGTGAATCCGGCCCTGCGCGGCATGGCCAATGTGGTCCTGCTGCCGCACATGTCCTCGGCAACCGAGGAAGGCCGGATCGAGATGGGCGAGAAGGTCATCATCAACATCAAGACCTACGCCGACGGCCACCGGCCGCCCGATCAGGTGGTTCCCGGCAGGTTGTGAAATAGGGGCGGGCAGCCGGGGAGTTCGCTGCGGTTCACCCCGCGGAAGCCGGCGCGCACGGCGCTTGTGGGTTGATCTGCGCTGTGGAAGGGTGCGAACGCGGGACGGACAAGCCCCCGGGTCCCGTATCAGCTCAGGATCGTGCCATGACCAAGTATCACTCCCTTTCGCTGGCTGTCTTTGCACTTGCCATGGGCGGCGCAGCCGCGCTGGCCCCGCTGCCGGCCGCCGCCGCGACCGGCGAGGAGGCCTGCCGCGCCGCCATCGCCACGCAGACCGGCGGCCAGATCGGTTCCCCCGACGTCGCCGTCTCTGCCGATGGCATGGTCACCGTCAAGACGCTGGTGGCCGGCGAAACCTACATCTGCACCGCCGACGCGACCGGGAAAGTGCTTGCGGTCCAGAAGGAAGGTCGCGGCGGCTGAGCCGGACGCGCGGCATTTCCCGAACCGCGCCGGCAACCACTTCGATCAATTCACGAACCGGCGCGGTCCGAAGGGGCCGCGCCTTTTCCATGCGGTGTTCAGCGATAGACCTGATCCTCGGACGGGAAGGTGCGGGACCGCACCTCGGCGGCATAGTCGGCCACGGCCTTCTCGATCATCGGGCCGACCTCGCCATAGACCTTGACGAATTTCGGCACGTTCGGATTGAGCCCGAGGATGTCCTCGAGCACCAGGATCTGCCCGTCGCACTGGACGCTGGCGCCGATGCCGATGGTCGGGATCGGCACGTCGCGGGTGATCTGTGCCGCCAGCGGTTCGACCATGCCTTCCAGCACCATGGCGAAGGCGCCAGCGTCCGACACGGCCTTGGCATCGTCGAAATGGCGCTGCCAGTCGTTCTGGTTGCGGCCCTGGGTCTTGAAGCCGCCCATCACATGCACCGATTGCGGCGTCAGGCCGATATGGGCCATCACCGGGATGCCGCGTTCGGTCAGGAAGCTGATGGTCTCGGCCATGCGCAGGCCGCCCTCCAGCTTGACCGCGCCGCACTGGGTCTCCTTCATCACCCGGGCGGCGTTGCGGAAGGCCTCGCTGGGGCTTTCCTCGTAGGTGCCGAAGGGCATGTCGACCACGATCAGCGCCTGCCGGGTGCCACGGACCACGGCCTTGCCATGCATGATCATCAGGTCGAGCGAAACGCCGACGGTGCTTTCCATGCCGTGCATCACCATGCCCAGGCTGTCGCCCACCAGGATGAAATCGGCATAGCGGTCGACCAGCGCCGCGGTATGGGCGTGGTACGAGGTGAGCGAGACGATCGGTTCCGCTCCCTTGCGCCGGGTGATCTGGGGCGCGGTGGTGCGGCGCACGGCGCCGGTCGGGGTGGGGGCGGGGCGTGTGCTCATCTTGGGCCTTTCGTTCCGCGGCAGAAGCCGCCGGTGGGGCTGCCGGTCAGGTCGTGGGCGCGGCTCAGGGCGTGACCACGCGCTGGTCGATCAGAAGCACCGGACCGAAGCGGACCGCCAGCAGGATCACCGCCGGATCGGAAACCGGACCCTCGATCGGCGCCAGGCTCGCGGCGTCGCGCACGTCGACCGTCTGAACCTCGGCACCCGGTGCGGGGACGATCCGCGCGGCGACACCCGCGGCCAGTTCGGCGGCGGTCATCGGCTGGCGCGGCAGCGTGGCCTCGGCCCAGTCCAGCGCGGCATTCAGGGCCGGCGCCGCCGCGCGGTGATGGGGGGTCAGGCGCACATTGCGCGAGGACATGGCAAGCCCGTCCGCCTCGCGCACCGTGGGCACGCCGGTGATCGCAAGCGGCATGTCCAGATCGCGCACCATGGTGCGGATGACCTGAAGCTGCTGATAGTCCTTCTCGCCGAAGAAGGCGCGGTCGGGCTGGACGATGTTGAACAGCTTGGTGACCACGGTGGCCACGCCGCGGAAATGCCCGGGGCGGAGCGCGCCAATCAGGATCCCCGACAGGTCGGTGGTCTCGACGATGGTCTGGGCGTCGGGGTGGTACATCTCGGCCGGTTCGGGGCAGAACACGGCATCCACCCCTTCGGCCCGCAGCATGGCAAGGTCGCGGTCCGGGTCGCGGGGATAGGACGCGAAATCCTCGTTCGGGCCGAACTGGGTCGGGTTGACGAAGATCGACACCACCACCCGGTCGCAGGCAGCCTTCGCGGCCCGGACCAGGGTCAGATGGCCGTCATGCAGGAAGCCCATGGTCGGCACCAGTCCGACGCTGGCGCCGTCCGCACGCATCCCGGCGACAGCGGCGCGGATACTGACTTTGGTCGGGCAGATCTGCATCGGGCACCGGCATGGGAGCGATGCCCTTTCAGTAGATTCCACCGCCGCCCTGCACAAGTCCGAAGCATCGGCAGTCGGCGGAGCCAGCTATTTTCCGGTCCGGCCGGGCAGCCGTCTTGCCATCGAGTCGTCGTCGCTCCGTGCGTGAAGCGCGCTCGGCGCGGCAAGCCGGATGGTCCGTGCCGCCAGGACGCCAAGACCCAGAACAGTCCCCAGCCATGGCGCTGCGATCAGCGCCGGAAGCGTCGCGGCACCCAGCGTGGTCATGCCTGCGAAGGCGACACCGCTCATGGCGGCGGCGAAGGCGACCCCGCCCACCGCGCCCGGACGGGCGTTGTCAGCCGTGGCATCCGCTTCGTGCAGTTCCCGTTCCCACTCTGAAAACGTCATAGGAAATCTCTCCGCCCTGATCCTTGGCCTGTTCTGAGTGCCCACCCTGTCGCAGCAACAGAATCCGGCAACGGCCATTAAGAAAACGTTACACTATGCTTTTGTATCGCGGAGACAAGGGTACCTGTCCCCGCGCGGGTGTCGAGGGCCCGGATTGAACGATGCCGAAGTCAGGCCGGGGCGCCGCTCAACTCGTCGAAACAGTCCAGCGCTTTCGCGGCATACATCAGCGACGGGCCACCGCCCATCTGGACGATCATGGCAAGGGCATCGCCGATTTCGGCCCGCGTCGCGCCCAGGCGCACCAGCGCCTCGATGTGGAAGACGATGCAGGGCTCGCAGCGTTCCGCCACGGCGATGGCCAGGGCGACAAACTCGACCGTCTTCTCGTCCAGTGCGGACGGCGTCTTGGCTGCCTTCGACAGGGCGGCAAAGCCTTTCGCCATCTCGGGCACGCAGCCATTCAGCGACCGCAACTGCGACCGCATGTCGGCGGCCTTCTCCTTCCATGACATCGGACACACTCCTGTAATATAGAAATTCGTGAATTGGATGGCAGTGCCCGCAGGAACCTGCAACGCGACGGTTGCGCGCAAGGCGGGTCGCCCGGTAACGACGATGCACCGATAGCTCTGCAATTCAGGTCGTTACTGACCGTGGCGATCTGCTAGACTGGTCGGGCGGGACGCCCCGAATGGCGTCTCGCCAAGGGAGGAAAGCATGATCATTCGTTCGATTCGCGAGGTGATCGCGGGACGCAAGCTGCAGGATGTGGCGCCGGACGTGACTGTTCGCACGGCCTGCACGGCCCTCGTGGACGCCGATGGTGGCGCTCTGGCGGTCATGGATGGCGACCGGCTGGTCGGGGTGCTCTGCGAACAGGACGTCATCCGCAAATGCATCGCAGGCGGCCGTCGGACCGACGAGACTCGGGTCGACCAGATCATGACATCCGACCCGGTTACGGTCCGGGCCGATGCGCCGCTGGCAGACGCACTCGACCTGATGGCGACACGCGGGATCCGTCACCTGCCGGTGACCGAGTCCGGGCAGGTCATCGGCATGCTGTCGATGCGCGACATCCCGACCGAGTACCGGCTGATGGCCGAACGCTTCGCCGAGTACCAGCGGACCACACGGGAATCGCTCAAGGCCTGAGCGTCGGGCGGGCCGGCCTTGCGCCGGTCCTGCCGCGGTCGTCCGGGATGCGGCGCGCTGCCGGCCAGGGCGAAGCACCGTCGTGGCACCTGCGGGCAAGTACGGGTCCCGGTTTGTCGGCACTACGCCGGGGAAGGAACCGGATTCGCGGTGCCGGCCGCCGTGCCGGGCCGTGCCGGACCGAGACACGGACGTCAGGAGACCGCCCCAGATGACCCAGACACCCCTTGCGCCCTCGCGCCGCCGCCTGCTGACCGCAGGTGCCGGGCTGGCCGCCGCCGCCACGCTGCTGCCGCTGGCCGCCGCCCGCGCCGACGAGACCGCAACCCTGCCCGAAGGAACGGCCGACTTCCTGTTCGTGCAGACCTCGGCCGGCATGGCCTTCGCCGCCGACGACAACCGGCTGACCCTGAGCGGCGTCAGCCCGTCGACGCTGTTCTTCTCGGACCGGCCCGAGCGCATCGCCGGCAACATGACCACGGAACGCTTCGTGTCGTTCTGGAGCGAGGGCAGCGACAGCTTCCTGAAGGACCCGCCCAATGCGGATCTGTCGGTGATCGTCGACGGCAAGCTGCAGCAGGCGGTCGTGGTGCTGCGCAATCCGGTGCTGGACGCCGACGGCCTGCACTATTCGGTCGAGATCCTGTCCGGCGACATGCCGGTGATGGCCGAGAACGCCTCGCTGTTCATCGACATCATCGGCATGCCGCTGACGCCGGTGTCGGTCGCCGGCGTCGACCGCCGCGCCTTCCGCCGCGCCGCGATCTACTGACGCCATCTGTCCGGGGCGGTGCCGCGCCGGACGCCCTTGTCGGACCCGAGCCCCGGAGGCCTTACATGCTGTCGAAGCGCATCCTCACTCTCGTCCTGCTTGGTTGTCTCCCCGGCGCCGCCTTCGCCCAGGCCAGCGATGCTGATCTGGCCAAGAAGCTTGCCAACCCGGTCGCCTCCCTGATCAGCGTGCCGTTCCAGTACAACTGGAACACCGGCTTTTATGATGGCGACGGCACCCAGAACTACATCAACATCCAGCCGGTCATTCCCTTTTCGATCAGCGAGGACTGGAACCTGATCTCGCGCACCATCCTGCCGGTGGTCTGGCAGGATGACGTGATCCCGGGGCAGGGCGAGCAGGCCGGCTTCGGCAACACGCTGCAGAGCTTCTTCTTCTCGCCCAAGGCGCCCACGGCCGCGGGTCTGATCTGGGGTGTGGGTCCGGCGATCCAGATCCCGACCGTGACCGACGACCTCGGCCCCAGCCAGTGGGGTGCCGGCATTACCGGCGTCGCGCTGACCCAGAAGCACGGCTGGACGCTTGGCATCCTCGCCAACCATGTCTGGTCGATCACCGACGCCCACCAGGGCGAGACCTCGAGCACCTATCTGCAGCCGTTCCTGAACTACACCACGCCCAAGGCGACCACGTTCGGGATCAACACCGAGTCGACCTATGACTGGGAGAACGACACCTGGTCGGTGCCGATCAACCTGACCGTCGGGCAGATCGTCAAGCTGGGCAAGCTGCCGGTGCAGTTCACCGGGGGCGCGCGCTACTGGGCGGACTCGCCCGAGGGCGGCGCCGACGACTGGGGCGCGCGGTTCGTCGTGACGTTCCTGTTCCCCAAGGGCTGAGCGGCAGACGGAAAGGCCCCCGCCGGTTGGCAGGGGCCTTGGGTCGGGCCGTCGGGGCGGGTTACTTCGGGATGCTGCCCTCGATCCCTTCCACATAGAAGTTCATGCCCTGCAGGGTGCCGTCATCGGCCACCTCGCCGGGGGCCAGCCAGACCGAGCCGTCCTGCTTCTTCAGCGGACCGGTGAACGGGTGGTAGGTGCCGGCGGCGATATCGTCCATCATCTTCACGGCCTTCGCCTTGACCTCGGGCGGAACCGGGCCGGTGATCTCGCCGATCTCGACCATGCCCTGCTTGATGCCGTCCCAGGTCGCCACGCTTTCCCAGGTGCCGTCCTTCACCGCCTGCACCCGCTCGATGTAGTAGGGCGCCCAGTTGTCGATGATCGAGCTGACCCGCGGCGCCGGCTTGTATTCGGCCATGTCGGCGGCCTGGCCGAAGCCGATCACGTTGCCGGCCTTCTGCATCACCGCCAGCGGCGCGGTCGAGTCGGTGTGCTGCAGGATCACGTCGGCACCCTGTTCGATCAGCGCCTTGGTGGCATCGGCTTCCTTCGCCGGGTCGAACCAGGTCGACAGCCAGACGACGCGGATGTCGACCTCGGGGTTCATCTTCTGGGCGTGGATGAAGGACGAGTTGATGCCCTGGATCACCTCGGGGATCGGGAAGGACCCGATGTAGCCGATGATGTTCGACTTGGTCATCGCGCCGGCGATGGTGCCCGCGATCGCCCGGCCCTCATAGAAGCGCGCGTTGTAGTTCGACACGTTCGGCGCGGTCTTGTAGCCGGTGGCGTGCTCGAACTTCACCTTGGGGAACTTCTTCGCCACGTTCAGGGTCGGCTCCATGTAGCCGAACGAGGTGGTGAAGATCAGCTCGGCGCCGCTCAGCGCCATCTGGGTCAGCACCCGCTCGGCGTCGGCGCCTTCGGGCACGCTTTCCTGCTCGATCACCTCGACGCTGTCGCCGAAGTGCTCCTTCATCTTCATCGCGGATTCGTGGTGGTGCTGGCTCCAGCCGCCGTCGTTGATCGACCCCACATAGATGAAACCGACCTTGGTCGGCTTGTCCTGTGCCCAGACCGGCAGGGCGGTGGCGGCGGCCGCAGCCACCCCGATCGCCAGCGCGGTGAAATGACGTCTGATCATCGCTGATTTCTCCTCTTGGGTTTGCGTTTCAGGGCCGCGGCGTCCTTGCGCAGCCCTGCTTCAATTTCGCCGCGCATGTCTTCCTCGACCTCGCGGACGATGGTCTCCGAGACATCGGTGCGGACAAGCGCGGTGGTGATGATGGCCGAGGGGACCGAGATCACGCCCAGGCCGATGAACAGCAGCGCCCCGGTGAAGAACCGCCCGCCGGGGGTGATCGGGTAGAGATCGCCGTAGCCCACGGTGGTGAAGCTGACGACGGCCCACCACAGGCACATGGGGATCGACGAGAACTTGTCGGGCTGCGCCTCGTGTTCGAAGATGTAGATCCCGACCGCGGCGACATAGAGCATGATCGAGGCGAGGAAGGCGAAGACCGCCAGTTCGCCCCGCGACTGCTGCAGCGCCATCTCCAGCCGGTTCAGCGCCCGGTTGGTGTGCATCAGCTTCAAGAGCCGCACCAGCCGCAACAGCCGGATGATGCTGAACGCCTCGTAGGTCGGGTTCAGGAACGCGATGATCGGCACGCAGGCCAGCAGGTCGACGATGCCCCAGAAGCTGAAGACATAGTGCAGCGGCCGCCTCGCGCAGTAGATCCGGGTGATGTACTCGGCCAGGAAGGTCAGCAGCACCGCCAGTTCGAACCAGATCAGCCCCGTCAGCACGCGCGGTGGCAGGTCCGGGATGGTCTCGATCGAGATGGTCAGGGCCGAGATCACGATCAGCGTCTGGTGCAGCACGGCAACCGTCCGGCCGGCGGTCGGATGGGTGCCGTCGATGATCTGCGGAATCTCGGTCCGGGTGTACAGCACTGCCTCCCTGCGCGAACCGCGCGGCGCCGGTCACGAAGTGGCGTGGAACACGCGGCCCAGCGATGCCGGCGCGTTCAGGGCCGCACGGGCGCGGTCGGCCGACATGATCACCAGAACCAGGATGGTGACAAGGTAGGGCGACATCGACAGCAGCTCGACCGGCACCGGGATGCCCGCGGCCTGCAGGTTCAGCTGCAAGACGGTGATGCCGCCGAAGAGCCAGGCCCCGACCATCACCCGCAGCGGCTTCCACGCGCCGAACACCACCAGCGCCAGCGCGATCCAGCCGGCACCGGCGGTCATGCCCTCGGTCCATTGCGGCACGCGCACGAGGCTCAGATAGGCCCCGCCCATGCCCGCCATGGCACCCCCGAACAGGATGGCGAGGATGCGGATCCGCACCACCTTGTACCCCAGCGCATGGGCGGCATCGTGGCTTTCGCCGACCGCGCGCAGCACGAGGCCCGCCCTGGTGTAGCGCAGGAAGGCCCAGACCGCGACGGTGGCCAGGATGCCGATGTAGACCATGGCGTCGTGGCGGAACAGGACCGGCCCGACGAAGGGAATGTCCGACAGCGGGCCGAAGCTCAGGTCGCCCACCGCCGGGGGTTTCACGCCGGCATAGTTCTGCCCGATCAGCGCCGAGAACCCGAGCCCGAACAAGGTCAGGGCAAGGCCGGTCGCCACCTGGTTCGACAGCAGCACCTGGGTCAGGAAGGCGAAGATCAGCGACAGCGCGGCGCCCCCGGCGGCGGCACCGACGAAGCCCAGAAGCGGGCTGCCGGTCTCGACCGCGGTGGCGAAGCCGCAGATCGCGCCGACGATCATCATGCCCTCGACGCCAAGGTTCAGCACCCCCGACTTCTCGACCACGGTCTCGCCGATCGCCGCCAGCAGGATCGGCGTCGCCGCCACCATCAGCGCGGCCAGCAGCAGTTCGATCGATATCCCGGCCATCAGGCAGTCCTCGTCTTGGCGTCGCTCCGGGCCAGCCGGATGCGGAAGTTGGTCAGCACGTCGACGGCGAGCAGGAAGAACAGCAGCATGCCCTGGAAGGCCTGGATCGCCGCTGCCGGCACCCCCAGCATGAACTGGGCCAGTTCGCCGCCGATATAGGTCAGCGCCATCAGGAGCCCGGCCAGCAGGATGCCCACCGGGTGCAGCCGGCCCAGGAAGGCGACGATGATCGCGGTGAAACCATAGCCCGAGTTGAAGTCGATGCTGATCTGCCCGGCCGGGCCGGTCAGCTCGAAGAGCCCCGCAAGCCCCGCCAGCGCACCCGAGATGCCAAGGCAGGTCAGGATCAGCCGGCCGGGATTGACCCCGGCGAAGCGCGCGGCCCGCGGCGCGGCACCGGTCAGGCGGATCTGGTAGCCCAGCACATGCTTGGCCAGCAGCACATAGGCGCCGATCACCGCAAGAAAGGCCGCGACCACGCCCCAGTGCATGCCGGTCCCGGCGATCAGCTCGGGGTTCGCGGCGGCCTCCCATTGCTGGAAGTTGCGCGAGCCGGGGAAGCCGCCGCCTTCGGGGTTGCGCATCAGCCCCAGCGACATCGAGGCGAGGATCTGCTCGGCCACATAGACCAGCAGCAGCGACACGAGGATTTCCGAGGTGTTGAACCAGACCCTGAGCAGGCCGGGGATCATCGCCCAGGCCCAGCCGCCAAGGGCGCCCGCAACCACCATCAGCGGCAGGACCAGCGGCCCGCCCGACGGGTACAGCGCCAGCCCGACGCCGCCGCCGAAGATGGCGCCCATGATGTACTGGCCTTCGGCGCCGATGTTCCAGACCCCGGCCCGGAAGCCGAGGCTGAGACCGACCGCGATCAGGATCAGCGGCGCCGCCTTCACCAGAAGCTGCGGCCGCGAATAGGCCGCGAACTGCTCGTTGAACAGCGGATCCCAGAAGATCGTGCGGATCGCTTCGACCGGGTCCTTGCCCAGCAGGGCGAACATCAGCCCGCCCGCCACCATGGTCGCCAGCACGGCGACCAGCGGCGTCAGATAGGTCCACATCTTCGACGGGGTCGGGCGTTTCTCAAGCCGGATCATCCTGCGTCCTCCATGCCGGTGCCGGCCATCCGTTCACTCCGCCGCATGGGCCTTCTCCATGTCATGGGCACCGCCCAGCATCAGTCCGATCTCGTCGATGGTCAGTCCCTGGGTCGGGCGCGGCGCGGACAGCCGCCCGCCGTTCAGCGCGGCGAAGCGGTCGGCGATCTCCATGATCTCGTCCAGGTCCTGGCTGATCACGATCACCGCCGATCCGCCCTGCGCCAGATCCAGCAGCGCCTGCCGGATCGAGGCCGCGGCCGCCGCGTCCACCCCCCAGGTCGGCTGGTTCACCACCAGGACGCGGGGCTTCTGCAGCACTTCGCGGCCGATGACGAATTTCTGCAGGTTGCCGCCCGACAGCGCCCGGGCCGCCACGTCGGCATTGGGGGTGCGCACATCGAAGCTCTGGATGATCTTCTCGGCGAAGCGGCGCGTCGCGCCCCAGTCGAGGAAGCCGCGCGTCGCCAGCTTTTCGCGGGTGATCGCGGTCAGGGCGGCGTTCTCGACCAGCGACATGTCCGGCGCCGCGGCATGGCCCAGCCGTTCCTCGGGCGCGGTCAGCACGCCAAGGCGGCGGCGCGCCTCGGGGCCCAGCGGGCCGATGTCCTGCCCGGCGACGAAGATGTGCCCGGGCGCCACCATGGCCTCGCCCGAGATCACTGACAGAAGCTCGTCCTGCCCGTTGCCGGCGACGCCGCCGATGCCCACCACCTCGCCGGCGCGCACCGTCAGGCTCACGTCCTTCAGCGAGGTGCCGAACTGCGTGGGCGAGGGCAGCGACACCCCCTTCAGCTCGACCAGCACGTCGCCCAGTTGCGCCCCGGGGGCGCGTTCCGGGGTGTGCAGCGATCCGCCGACCATCAGCTCGGCCATCTCGCGGGCGGTGGACTGGCGCGGGATGCACTCGCCCACCACCTTGCCCAGCCGCAGCACGGTGGCCGCGTCGCACAGGGTGCGGATTTCTTCAAGCTTGTGCGAGATGTAGAGGATCGCCGTGCCTTCCGCCGACAGCGTCCGAAGCGTGGTGAACAGGATGTCGACCTCCTGCGGGGTCAGCACGCTGGTCGGTTCGTCCATGATCAGCAGCTTCGGGTTCTGCAGCAGGCAACGGATGATCTCGACACGCTGGCGTTCGCCGGCCGACAATTCGCCCACCAGCCGGGTCGGGTCCAGCGGCAGGCCGTATTCGTGGCTGACGGCGCGGATCTTCTGGGCCAGGTCGCGGCGGGGCGGCGGGTTCTCCATCCCCAGGGTGATGTTCTCGGCCACGTCCAGCGCCTCGAACAGCGAGAAGTGCTGGAACACCATGGCGACGCCACGGCGGCGTGCCTCGCTGGGTTCGTGCGGGGCGTAGGGTTCGCCCATCAGGTGCATCGCGCCGGTATCGGGCTTCACCAGCCCGTAGATCATCTTGACCAGCGTCGACTTGCCGGCGCCGTTCTCGCCCAGAAGCGCATGCACCTCGCCGGGCTGGATGCGGAAGCTGACATTGCTGTTGGCGACGACGCCCGGATAGGCCTTGGTCAGGCCTTCCAGCGACAGGAGCGGTTGGGTGCTGGGGGTCACGCGGTCTGGCTCCCGGTCGAGAGGGCCTTGGCCCGGCTGCTGAGAAGGGCGGCGGCGACGCCGACGGCGATGGCCTGCGGGTGCTTGCCGAAGGCGGGGTCGCCGATCGGGCAGGTGATCCGGGCGATGGCGGCGGGGTCATGGCCCAGCCCGGCAAGGCGCGACCGGAACCGCGCCCATTTCGTCGCCGACCCGATCAGCCCGCAGGACCGGAAGCCCCGGACCAGCAGCCCGTGGCAGAGGTCGAGGTCCAGCGCATGCGAGAAGGTGAGGATCAGGTGCTCGGCCCCCGCGGGCGCGTGCGGCACCAGCCGGAGCGGATCGGCGGCAGGCACCGCGGTCACCCTGGCGGGGACCGTTCCGGGAAAGCGGTCGGGGGCGGTGTCGACCCAGGTGATCGCCAGATCGGGCAGCGGCGCCAGCACCGCCACCAGCGCCCGGCCCACATGGCCGGCGCCCCAGATCCAGACCGGCCTTGTGGGACGGGCGACCGGTTCCAGCAGCCAGCCCGCATCCAGCAGCGCGGCGGGGCCGACGCCTTCGCCCCGCACGGCCTTCATCGCCCGGCGCAGCGCCAGCGGCACCTCGGCGGTGCCTTCCAGCCGGCGCAGCCAGGGATCGGTCTTGCCGACAAGGTCCAGCCGGGCGGCATCGAACAGCTCGGTCGCCAGCGTCACCGACCCGCCGCAACACTGGCCCAGTTGCGGGCCGAGCGGATGCCGGCTCAGCCGGTCGCCGCCACCGTTCAGGGCAAGCCGCGCCGCCTTCGCCGCTTCGAATTCCAGCGCGCCGCCGCCGATGGTGCCCGACTGGCCCTCAGGCCAGACCAGCATGGCAGCGCCCGGTTCGCGCGGGGCCGATCCCTGCACGGCGGCCACCACCACGCGGGCAACGCGGCCGTGGCGCGCGACGGCCGCCGTCAGGGCTTCCAGATCAAGGCTCATGGCCGTCTCACTGGCCCCGGACCCGGCGGACCGCCGCCAGCAGGCGTTCCGGCGTGGCGGGCGCATCCAGCGCCGGATAGGCGTCGCCGCAGGCGGCGACCGCGTCCGACAGCGCCATCAGCGTCGAGATCCCCAGCATGAAGGGCGGCTCGCCCACCGCCTTCGAGCGGTAGATCGTCGCCTCGCGGTTCGGCACGTCATAGAGCGCGACGTTGAACACCGCCGGGCGGTCCGAACAGGCCGGGATCTTGTAGGTCGAGGGCGCGTGCGTCCTGAGCCGGCCCTGGGCGTCCCAGACCAGCTCTTCCATGGTCAGCCAGCCGGCGCCCTGGACATAGGCGCCTTCCACCTGGCCGATGTCGAGCGCCGGGTTCAGCGAGGATCCGGTGTCGTGCAGGATGTCGGTCCTGAGGATCCGGTTCTCGCCGGTCAGGGTGTCCAGCACCACCTCGGTGCAGGCCGCGCCATAGGCGAAATAGAAGAACGGCCGGCCCTCGCCGCGGATCCGGTCCCAGCTCAGGCTCGGCGTCTTGTAGAAGCCGGTCGCGCTGAGGCTGACCCGGCCCATGTAGCAGCGCTGCGCCGCCTCGGCGAAGCTCATCCGCGTCGCGCCGATGATGACCTCGCCGGCCTCGAAGCGCACGTCCTCGGGATCGGCCTGGTGCAGCGGCGCCAGATACCCGGCCATCCGGGCGCGGATCGTGTCGCAGGCGGCGCGCACCGCCATGCCGTTCAGGTCCGACCCGGACGAGGCCGCGGTGGCCGAGGTGTTCGGCACCTTAGCGGTGTCCGTCGCGGTGATCTTCACCATCGCGATGTCGACGCCGAAGCGGCTGGCGGCGACCTGGGCGATCTTCTGGAACAGGCCCTGTCCCATCTCGGTCCCGCCATGGTTCATGGCGATCGACCCGTCGCTGTAGACATGCACCAGCGCGCCGGCCTGGTTCAGGTGGGTCAGCGTGAACGAGATGCCGAACTTCACCGGGGTCAGGGCGATGCCGCGCTTCAGCACCGGATTGGCCGCGTTCCACGCCGCAACCGCCGCCTTGCGCGCGACATAGTCGGCCGAGGCCTCGAGCCGGGCGGTCAGGTCGTGCAGCACGAAATCCTCGACCACCTGGCCGTAGGGCGTGGTCCGCCCCGGCACCTGCACCGGGACATAGGGCAGGTCCGCCTCGACCATCGCCCCGCGCGAGGCGGGATCGTCCTCGCCCGACAGCGGCGGGGTGGTGCCGGGCGGCAGGGCTTCGCCGTAATAGTTGCGCCGGCGCAGTTCCAGCGGGTCCATGCCCAGGGCATGGGCCACATGGTCCATCACCCGCTCGATCCCGACCATGCCCTGCGGGCCGCCGAAGCCGCGGAAGGCGGTGGCGCTCTGGGTGTTGGTCTTCAGCCGGTGCGAGACGATGCGCACGTTCGGCAGCCAGTAGGCGTTGTCGGCATGCAGCATCGCCCGGTCGGCCACCGGCAGGGTCAGGTCCTGGCTCCAGCCGCCGCGGCAGTACTGGAAGAACTCGACCCCCAGCAGATGGCCGTCCGCGTCGAAGCCGGCCTTGTAGTCGATCCGGAAGTCGTGGCGCTTGCCGGTGATCGTCATGTCGTCGTCGCGGTCATAGCGCATCCGCGCCGGCCGCCCGGTCATCTGCGCCACCAGCGCGCAGGCGATGGCCAGGTGGTTGCCCTGGCTTTCCTTGCCGCCGAAGCCGCCGCCCATGCGCCGGCATTCGACCCTGACCGCGTTCATCGGCAAATGCAGGGCGTGGGCGACCTTGTGCTGGATCTCGCTGGGGTGCTGGGTCGAGGAATGCACCAGCATGTCGCCGCCTTCCAGCGGCAGCACCAGTGCGGCCTGGCTTTCCAGATAGAAATGCTCCTGCCCGCCGACCTCGAACCGGCCTTCGACCTTGTGGGGCGCGGTCGCCAAGGCGGCCTCGGCATCGCCCCGGGTCCAGACCCGGGGGCCTTCCTCGAAGCGGGAATTGGCGGCCAGCGCCTCGTCCACGCTCAGGATCGGCGTCGTCGCCTCGGTCTCGACCTTGGCGAGCCGGGCCGCCCGCCGGGCCGCCAGATGGCTGTCCGCGGCCACAAGGAACAGCGGCTGGCCCAGATAGTGGATGGAGCCGTCCGACAGCAGCGGCTCGTCATGGAGCGAGGGCGAGCAGTCCGGGTTGCTGCCCAGATCCGCCGGGGTCCAGGCGCCGATCACCCCGGGCGCGGCGCGCACCGCCGCAAGATCCAGCGAGACAAGCCGGCCGGCAGCGATCGGGCTCAGCCCGAAGGCCAGATGCACGGCATTGGCCGGGGTGGGGATGTCGTCCACATAGCGGGCCTGCCCGGTAACGTGAAGCTGCGCGGCATCGTGGGGCAGGGGGGCACGCACGGTCATGGCATCACCTCCAGCGCGTTCACCGCGCCGCCCTGGCTGTCCCACCAGACCCGGGACAGAAGGTTGCGGGCCACCTCGAGCCGGTACTGGGCCGAGGCGCGCATGTCCGAGATCGGGGCGAAATCCGTCGCGAAGGCGGCCCGGGCAGTCTCGACGCTGGCCTCGGTCCAGGCTTGGCCGATCAGCGCGGCCTCGACCGCCGCGGCGCGCTTCGGCGTCGCCGCCATGCCGCCGAAGGCGATCCGGGCGGCGGTCACGACGCCGTCTTCGATGGCGATGTTGAAGGCGCCGCAGACCGCCGAGATGTCCTGGTCGAAGCGTTTCGAGATCTTGTAGCAGCGCAGGGTGTCGGGCTGGCGCGGGATGCTGACCGCCTCGACGAATTCGCCCGGCGCACGGTCCTGCCTGCCATAGGCGATGAAGAAGTCCTCAAGCGGCATCGACCGGCGCGCATCGCCCTTGCGCAGGTGCAGGATGGCGCCAAGCGCGATCAGCACCGGCGGGCTGTCGCCGATGGGCGAGCCGTTGGCGATGTTGCCGCCCACGGTCGCGGCGTTGCGCACCTGGGTCGAGCCATAGCGGCGGATCAGTTCGGCGAAGCTGGGATGGTGTTCGGCCATGACCGGCAGGAAGTCGGTGACCGTGGCGGTGGCGCCGACCCGGATCTCGTCTTCGGTGACGGTGATCCCCGACAGGTCGGACACGCCGTTCAGGAAGGCGACCGGGCCGAGCGCGCGGAAGCCCTTGGTGACCCAGAGCCCCACATCGGTGGCGCCCGCGACCAGCGTGGCGGCGGGGTTTGCCAGATACCACGCCGCTAGCTCGTCGGCCGAGGCCGGACGGAACCAGCCGTCGCCGCCGGTGGTGGCGGCGGGCGCGGCCAGCGCCTTGTCGCCGGCGATCCAGCCGGGCACCGGCGCTTCGGCTGCCGCCTCGGCCGCCCGCACGATCGGGGCATAGCCGGTGCAGCGGCACAGGTTGCCGGCCAACTGGTCGTTGTGGTCGCTGGCGCCGTTGGCATGGGCGGTGGCCATCGAGACGATGAAGCCCGGCGTGCAGAAGCCGCATTGCGACCCGTGCAGATCGATCATCGCGGTCTGCACCGGATGCAGCGTGCCATCCGGTCCGGCGATGCCTTCGACGGTGCGCACCGCCTTGCCCTGTAATTGCGGCAGGAACAGGATGCAGGCGTTCAGGGCGCGGCTGCCCTTCGCGTCGGTGACCATCACCGTGCAGGCGCCGCAATCGCCTTCGTTGCAGCCTTCCTTGGTGCCGGTCAGGCCGCGCTTTTCGCGCAGCCAGTCCAGAAGCGTCCGCGTGGGCGGTTCGCCCTCCACGCGGACCGCTTCCCCGTTCAGAGAGAACTCGACCATCGTCCGTGAACTCGCCGCCTTACTCGCCAGCATGCATCGAAGAGGGTCGATGCGGCGTAGACCCTCTTCTGCCCATTCCAAGGTCAGAAGATCGGCGATTCGAGGCTTTGGCAAGGGGATGATGCGCGGCGTTGCGGCGGTGTCGGGGGCGGCGATTAATCCTTGAGCGTTGCCGCCAGCGCGCCGAGCTGGTCGGCGACCTGGCCCCAGCCGCTGTGAAAACCCATCACGGCGTGGCGCTGCGCGGTCGCGGCATCGGCGTGGCGGGCGATCACGCGGTATTCGCAACCGCCGTCCTTCGCGGTGAAGCTGATGTCGGCCGAGAAGAACGCGCTCGGGTTCGGGCGGAACCCCTGCTGCAGGGCATCGGTGAAGGCGAAGCGGCGCCCGGGCTCTGCCACCAGCACACAGCCTTCGCCGCCGATGTCGCCGTGCTCGTCGAAATGCATCATCGTGTAGAAGCGCCCGCCGGCCCAAAGTTCGATCACCGCCTCGGTGGTGATGCCCGGGGCGGGGGCGAAGAACTGCTTGAGTAGCTCGGGCTCGGTCCAGCAGCGCCACACCGCCATCGGCGAGGCGGGCAGCTGGCGGACCAGCACCAGGTCATGGTCGGCGTCTGTAAGGGTCGGGGTGGTCATTCGGCGGCCCTCCGGGCAGTTGCGTAATGGATGCTTTCAAGGGCGGCGAGCAGGGCTTCCCAGCCTTCGCGCCGGCCGTCGACGCCGTCGCTCGGCGCGAACCAGGCGCCCTGCTCGGTATAGGTCAGAAGCGTGCCGCCGCCGGCCTCGGCGAAGCTGACCGTGGCCAGCGAGGCCGAGTGGATCCGGCCGTCCAGCGCCATGGTATAGGCGAAGGCGATGCGTTTGCCGGGCACGATGTCCAGGTAATGGGTGACGTTGGCGTGCTCGCCGGCGCCGGGACCCGAGGTCCGCACGAAGCGGCCGGTCTCGCTGCCGCCGATGCGGAAGTCGAGGCTGTAGTCGCGGGTTTCCCAGCTGTTAGTATTCATCTCGTTTGATACCCCCTTCTCAGAGGGTTTGATACCGGACTAGCACGGAAGTCCGGCAGCTATCCCGTCGCGTCCTTCAATCGCCGGGCTTCGCGGTGGGGCGGTGGTTTTCGTTCTTGCGCCACCAGTGATGGATTGAAGACCGGCCGACGCGGCGTTCAAGGGGGTATTGAAGGGCCACTTCACGGGCGATCTGGTCGAAGGTGAGACGGTCGATCCGGGCGAGCACGAAGGCGCGAAGCTCGGGGTCGGTGTCGAGCTTCGCGGGCCGGCCGGGGCGGTGGGCGCGGCGGTGGTCAGAGGCGGGCGCGGTCGGGGCCGGCTGGGCGGCGATGGCGCCTTGAACCAGCTCGGCCGCGAGGGCGTCGAGTGCCGCCGTGGCGCGCGACAGGGCGGCGCGGGCTTCGGCCGCAGCCTATCCGGCCGCGTTCAGCTCGCCGCGGGCCGCACGGATCAGGGCGGTCGGATCGTGGTCGCTCATCGGGCGGGCTCCCTGGTTGGCGCCGGCAGCGAACGAGGTGGGGAGGAGACCCGCCCCGCCCGCCGCCGGCTATCGCCGGGCAGGGCTCGACCCGGCGAATGGGTCATTCGTAGAGCCGCGACGGATCGAGGCCGAGGTTGCGCGCGATGGCGAGCGCGTCGGGATCGTGCACGGCCGGCGCTGCGCCGGTCCGCGCCCCCGTTCGTTGTCCGTGGCGCTGCACCATGTGCGCGAAGGCCGGCACCGAACTGGACAGGAACGCGTCGAAGCTGTCGGGATCCTGCCGGCAAAGCGACACCGCCCAGTCGCGCATGGCCGGCGTGAGATAGCCGGCCGCCATCGCGTCCCGCACCTTGCCTTCGGCCCGGTCCTGCGACAGCACGGCCTTCGCTTCGTTGTGCGAGCGGAGCAGCTCCTGCACCGCCTCGATCGGCATGAACTTCGCCGGATCGGGGGCCGGATCGGGCCGGGTGCGGGCTTCGGCGATGGCGGCGACGATCTCGCCCGCGGTGGCGGTCGCGGCATTGAGGCCGAGCGCTTCGGCAATCGGCGCCAGCGCCCCGGCCCGGATGGTATCCTCGCCGCTGTCCCGCCCGCTGTCCCGCACCGGCACCTCTTCGCTGGCGAGCGCCTTCAGATCGAGGTTCGGCCGGTGCACCAGGCCGGCGCCCAGCAGCCGCGTCACCTGCCCGTCGCGGCGATGCAGCAGCACCGGGGAGAGGTAGCGGTATTCCCGCGCGGCGATCATGTTCGCCGCCTTCACGGTCCAGCTCACCCGGCCCCAGATCGCGCCGTCGCGGAGCGCCAGTTCGGTGATCCAGCCCGCCGCCGGCACCGGCCCGTTCGCTCTGCGTGCCGGATCGTCGGCCTGGTGTTCGTAGTCGACGGGCAGCTCTGCCCCCGGCATCAGGGAGGCGTCAACCACCCCTTGCGGGTTGTCGAGCACGAAGAGCCGGCCGTCGCGGCCCTTGATCCGGCCGGTGGGCAGCAGCTCGACCCAATCCGGCGCGCCGCTTCCTTCGGCCGGCGCGATGTCCGCGGCGGCGCAGATCGACCGCAGTTCGGCAGTGTCGGTCATGTCCTTGGCCCCCCGGTCAGGCGATGTGCGGGGTGACGACCACCTCGGCCGTCGCCTTCCAGACGTTCGGCCCGCCCTGGTCGCCGGTTTCCGCGATGATGATGGTGCGGGCGGCCGTTTCCAGGACCGGCGGCACCACGAGGGTGGTCGGCCGCAGACCCAGCACGCGGCCCTGATCGCCGCGCAGGCTCATCATCGCCGCGCGGGCCGCGGCATAGTTCTGGTGGGTCAGGGCCGCGTTCGACTTGAACGCCATCTGCCAGAGGCCGAAGCCGGCGTTGACCCGCGCGCGGACGCCATAGAGGTATTCGTCCTTCATGAAGACATGCGCGTCGTCGGGCCGGTTGATGAACTGGAACTCGTAATCCTCGCGCTTCTGCCAGATCAGCGGCTTGATCTGCCGCGAGGTGTCGAGCAGGTACCAGGCCACGGGATTGGCGCCGCCCGAGAGGTCCATGTTCGAGACCGCGACCGTGTTGCCAGCCGCATCGACGGACGGATGGTCGGTGTCGAAGTAGTACTGGCCGTCATAGCAGGGGCTGGTTCCGCCGTTCTTCAGCAGCGCGAACAGCATCTCGTCGGGATGGGTCTTCGCCTGGTGGCCCATCTCGGCGAACATCGGCTTGAACACGCCGTAGCGGTCATCGGCGAAGTCCTCGCGGCTGATACCCAGGGTGCTTTCGAACTTCTTGTTGGCGATGGTGAAGCCATGCGCCTGAATGTCGTTCACCTGCCGGTCGCCGATCCATTCGCGCAGCTTGGGGAACTGGCCGAGCCAGCCATAGGCTTCGTCGCGGGCGGTGCTGGGCACCACCATGGCGACCTTTTCCCAATGTGCCTCGCCAGCGGCGAAGGCGTCGTTGAAGACGGATTTGAAGCCGTTGAAGGCGTGGGCGAGATTGCCCTCGTTGATGATCATCGGTCGGAGCCCTTTGCGGTGGAGCCGGGCGCAGGCAGCAGCCCGCGCCGAGTGAAGATGGTCTTTCTGCGGCTGACAGTCCGGCCGGAGCAGCCAAGCTCGACGGCGACCATGCGGAGCGAGGCCCCGGCGCGGAGCCGCTTCAGCATGGTCCAGGCCAGTCGCACGTTGCCTGCCACCGGCCCCAGCGGCACATCCCAGCGGCCATGGCCGATCTCGCGGCGCAGCCAGTCCAGCGCCAGGGCGGCGGGGTCATTGCAGGGCGTGGCCAGGGCGCGGGCCGGAATGTCGGCGACACGTCCGCCATGCGCCTTCAGGAAGGCGATCAGCACGTCATGGCCGAGGTCGGCTTCCAGCGCGGCGAGCGTGCCGGACACGGGAAAGCCCATGGCGCGGCAGTCGGCGCAGGTGGGGAAATCGGAGGCGGAACCGGGGTCTCTGGACATGCCCGGATCATGCGTCACCCCGGACAGGGTTCCTCCCTGGACAACTGTCCGGAGGAAGCGCCCGGGAGGTCGGAAACCCTCCGCGGCACGAAGACCGGCTATCCGGAATTACTCGGGCGCATCGTCCGGGAGGTCGGGAACCCTCCGCGGCCACACAGAGGCCGGCTGACCGTTTTGCTCGGACCGGGACAGGATCGCCGGTTTGCCAGTCCGGCGCAAGAGGCGGTGACAGGCGCCCGGAGGGTCGTGACAACCTCTCGGCCCAAGGCCGGCCGGACGGAATGGCTCGGGCGCCTGCGGCGCTTCTACCCCGGATCCGGGTCGGTCTCAAGCGCCGGACAGCCGCAAGACCGGCCCCGCCGCGCCAGCATCGTTTTTGAAGGGGGTTTAAACGGGGCAGCGCGGCGAAGTCGGGGCTTCGGTTGGTCGGAGTGCGGCGGGACTGGAAGGCCGCTCAGCGGCCCGCTCAGCGGCTCTCACGAAAAGGGCGGCGCGAGGTCCGCGCCGCCCCTTCGAGGCCGGAGGTTGGGGCGGTCAGGCCGCCCGCTTCTTCATCGCCTTCAGCGCGGTGATCGCCTTCCGCGCGTCCCCCGTGGTCAGGAAGCGCAGGCACTCCACCTTCCAGAGCTGGTCCCCGCAATCCGGGCACTACGCTACGCTTGATCCGCGATGGGAGAAGGACGGATTGAGTGGCTGGGAAGCGGAGACAGTATAGCGCCGGGTTCAAGGCGAAGGTGGCGCTGGAGGCAATCCGGGGCGAGGCGACGATCGCTGAACTGGTGAGCAAGCACGGCGTGCATCAGACGCTGATCAACGCGTGGAAGCGGCAGGCGATCGAGGGGATGGCAGGGCTGTTCTCCGGCAAGGCCGAGGCTGCCGCGGCCGAGCGGGAGGGCGATCTGGAGAAGCTGCACGCCAAGATCGGCCAGCTTGTGGTGGAGCGGGATTTTTTAGCGAAAGCCTCCGGACGATGAGCGTCGCCCGGAGGCGCGAGATGATCGAGCCACGGCACCCGAGGCTGTCGGTAGGCCGGCAGTGCGCGTTGCTCGGCATCAGCCGGTCGGCGTTCTACGGCCCGACGAAGGGCGAGAGCCCGCTGAACCTCGCCCTGATGCGGCTGATCGATGCGCAGTTTCTCGAGACGCCCTGGTATGGCAGCCGGCAGATGGCGCGCCACCTGCGGCGTCAGGGCCATGTCGTCGGGCGCAAGCGGGTCCGGCGGCTGATGGCGAAGATGGGCCTGGCCGCCGTGTATCAGAAGCCGCGGACCACCGTGCCCCACCCCGAGCACAAGAAGTGGCCCTACCTACTGAGAAACCTCGTGATCGACCGGCCCAATCACGTCTGGTGCGCAGACATCACGTATATCCCGATGCGGCGGGGCTTCCTCTACCTCGTCGCCATCATGGACTGGGCGAGCCGGCGGGTTCTTGCGTGGAGACTGTCGAACACGATGGACGCGGACTTCTGCATCGAGGCACTCGAGGAGGCCATGGCGCGCCATGGCCGGCCAGAAATCTTCAACACCGACCAGGGCGGGCAGTTTACGACTCCCCGCTTCACCGACATCCTGACCGATGCCGGCGTGAAGGTGTCGATGGACGGCAAGGGCAGATGGATGGACAACGTGTTCATCGAGCGCATGTGGCGGTCGCTGAAATACGAGTGCGTCTACCTCCTCGCCTTCGACACTGGCTCCGAGGCGAGGGCCGGCATCGGCAAGTGGGTGACCTACTACAATGTCGAGAGGCCTCACTCAGGCCTGGGCGGCAGAACACCCCTCGAAGCCCATGGCGGCAACGAGGGCAACAAACTGGCGGCGTGACAGAGACAGGATCAAGCGTAGCAAAGCCGCCAAACTGTCCGGGAAATTGGGACCACCTCTGCGCACCGGGGTCGGGGCCGAGGCGTAGGGCGGGAGATCGGCGATCCAGGAGTCCTCGCGGTCGAGGATCCCGTCCGCCACCGATCGCAGCTGCGCGAGGTAGCGGCTGGCGTCA
>JBGAOK010000016.1:0-47328 GCA_044221805.1 Meridianimarinicoccus sp. | reverse complement strand
TCGCATGAACCAGGAACTGACCAACAACCCGTTCAACCCGCAGACCCCGCCGAAGGCATTCGACGAGATCCGGGTGTCGCTGGCCTCGCCCGAAAGGATCCTCAGCTGGTCCTTCGGCGAGATCAAGAAGCCCGAGACGATCAACTACCGCACCTTCAAGCCCGAGCGGGACGGGCTGTTCTGCGCGCGCATCTTCGGTCCGATCAAGGACTACGAATGCCTGTGCGGCAAGTACAAGCGGATGAAGTATCGCGGCGTGGTCTGCGAGAAATGCGGCGTGGAAGTCACGCTGCAGAAGGTCCGGCGCGAGCGCATGGGCCATATCGAGCTGGCCTCGCCGGTGGCGCATATCTGGTTCCTCAAGTCGCTGCCCTCGCGCATCGGCCTGATGCTGGACATGACCCTGCGCGATCTGGAACGCATCCTCTACTTCGAGAACTACGTCGTCATCGAGCCGGGCCTGACCGACCTCAACTACGGCCAGCTGCTGACCGAGGAAGAGTTCCTTGACGCCCAGGACGCCTATGGCGCGGACGCCTTCACCGCCGGCATCGGCGCCGAGGCGATCCGGGACATGCTCTCGCAGATCGACCTCGAAGCCGAGGCGCTGAAGCTCCGCGAGGAGCTGAAGGAAGCCACCGGCGAGCTGAAGCCGAAGAAGATCATCAAGCGCCTGAAGGTCGTGGAAAGCTTCCTCGAATCCGGCAATCGCCCGGAATGGATGGTGCTGACCGTGATCCCGGTGATCCCGCCCGAGCTGCGCCCGCTGGTGCCGCTGGACGGCGGCCGCTTCGCCACGTCGGACCTGAACGACCTCTACCGCCGCGTCATCAACCGGAACAACCGCCTGAAGCGGCTGATCGAGCTGCGCGCGCCCGACATCATCATCCGCAACGAGAAGCGGATGCTGCAGGAATCGGTCGACGCGCTGTTCGACAACGGCCGTCGCGGCCGGGTCATCACCGGCGCCAACAAGCGGCCGCTGAAGTCGCTGTCGGACATGCTGAAGGGCAAGCAGGGCCGGTTCCGGCAGAACCTTCTGGGCAAGCGGGTCGACTTCTCGGGCCGGTCGGTGATCGTGACCGGGCCGGAACTGCGGCTGCACCAGTGCGGCCTGCCGAAGAAGATGGCGCTGGAGCTGTTCAAGCCGTTCATCTACTCGCGGCTTGAGGCGAAGGGGCTCAGCTCGACCGTCAAGCAGGCGAAGAAGCTGGTCGAGAAGGAACGCCCCGAAGTCTGGGACATCCTTGACGAGGTGATCCGCGAACACCCGGTGATGCTGAACCGGGCGCCGACGCTGCACCGTCTGGGCATCCAGGCCTTCGAGCCGATCCTGATCGAAGGCAAGGCGATCCAGCTGCACCCGCTGGTCTGCTCGGCGTTCAACGCCGACTTCGACGGTGACCAGATGGCCGTCCACGTGCCGCTTTCGCTGGAAGCCCAGCTGGAAGCGCGCGTGCTGATGATGTCCACCAACAACGTGCTGTCGCCGGCGAACGGCGCGCCGATCATCGTGCCGTCGCAGGACATGGTCCTGGGCCTCTACTACGTCACCCTGATGCGTCAGGGGATGAAGGGCGAGGGCATGATCTTCGCCGACGAGAACGAGGTCCAGCACGCGCTGGACGCGGGCGAGGTGCATCTGCACGCGAAGATCACCGCGCGGATCAAGCAGATCGACGAGACCGGCCAGGAAGTCTGGCGCCGCTACGAGACCACGCCGGGCCGGGTCCGGCTGGGCACGCTGCTGCCGCTGAACGCCAAGGCCCCGTTCGACCTGGTCAACCGCCTGCTCCGCAAGGGCGAGGTGCAGCAGGTCATCGACACCGTCTACCGCTATTGCGGCCAGAAGGAGTCGGTCATCTTCTGCGACCAGATCATGGGTCTGGGTTTCCGCGAGGCGTTCAAGGCCGGCATCAGCTTTGGCAAGGACGACATGGTCATCCCCGACAGCAAGTGGACCATCGTCAACGGCGTCAAGGACCAGGTGAAGGAGTTCGAACAGCAGTACATGGACGGCCTGATCACCCAGGGCGAGAAGTACAACAAGGTGATCGACGCCTGGTCCAAGTGCTCGGATCAGGTGGCCGACGCGATGATGGCCGAGATCTCGGCCGTGCGGATCATCGACGGGGTCGAGCAGGAACCGAACTCGGTCTACATGATGGCCCACTCGAAGGCCCGGGGGTCGCCGGCGCAGATGAAGCAGCTTGGCGGGATGCGCGGCCTGATGGCCAAGCCCGACGGCTCGATCATCGAGACGCCGATCATCTCGAACTTCAAGGAAGGCCTCACCGTGCTCGAGTACTTCAACTCGACCCACGGCGCCCGCAAGGGTCTGGCCGACACTGCGCTGAAGACGGCGAACTCGGGCTACCTGACCCGGCGTCTGGTGGACGTGGCGCAGGACTGCATCGTGCGCAGCCATGACTGCGGCACCGACAAGGCGATCACCGCGACCCCGGCCGTCAATGACGGCGAGGTGGTGGCGACGCTGGCCGAGCGGGTGCTGGGCCGGGTGGCGGCCGACGACGTGCTGCGTCCGGGGACCGACGAGGTCATCGTGGCGCAGGGCGAGCTGATCGACGAACGCCGGGCCGACCTGCTGGACGAGGCCGGGGTGCAGAAGATGCGCATCCGCTCGCCGCTGACCTGCGAGGCGGACGAGGGCGTCTGCGCGATGTGCTACGGCCGCGATCTGGCCCGCGGCACGCTCGTCAACCAGGGCGAAGCGGTGGGCATCATCGCCGCCCAGTCGATCGGCGAACCCGGCACGCAGCTGACGATGCGGACCTTCCACATCGGCGGCATCGCGCAGGGCGGCCAGCAGTCGTTCCAGGAGGCCGGCGCCGAAGGCACCATCGCCTTCCGCAACCCCTCGATCCTGCAGAACAGCGCCGGCGAGACCATCGTGGTGGGCCGGAACATGCAGCTGGTGATCCTCAGCCCGGAGGGCGAGGAACATGCCAGCTTCAAGATCGGCTACGGCACCAAGATCCTCGTCGCCGAGGGCCAGCCGATCACCCGCGGCATGAAGCTGTACGAATGGGATCCCTACACCCTGCCGATCATCGCCGAGAAGGCGGGCGCGGCGAAGTTCGTCGACCTCACCTCGGGCCTGTCGGTCCGCGAGGTGACCGACGACGCCACCGGCATGACCCAGAAGATCGTGTCGGACTGGCGGTCGGCGCCCCGTGGCGGCGACATGAAGCCCGAGATCATCATCATGGATCCGGTCACCGGCGAGCCCGTGCGCAACGAGCAGGGCCACCCGGTGTCCTATCCGATGTCGGTGGACGCCATCCTGTCGGTCGAGGACGGCCAGTCGATCGCGATCGGCGACGTGGTGGCGCGGATCCCGCGCGAGGGCGCCAAGACCAAGGACATCACCGGCGGTCTGCCGCGGGTGGCGGAACTGTTCGAGGCACGCCGGCCCAAGGATCACGCCATCATCGCCGAGGTCGAGGGCTATGTCCGCTTCGGCCGCGATTACAAGAACAAGCGGCGGATCACCATCGAACCGATCGACCAGACGCTGGAGCCGGTCGAATACATGGTGCCCAAGGGCAAGCACATCCCGGTGGTCGAGGGCGACTATGTCCAGAAGGGCGACTACATCATGGACGGCAACCCCGCGCCGCATGACATCCTGCGGATCATGGGGGTCGAGGCCCTGGCCGACTATCTGATCGACGAGGTGCAGGACGTCTATCGCCTGCAGGGCGTGAAGATCAACGACAAGCACATCGAGGTGATCGTGCGGCAGATGCTGCAGAAGCTCGAGGTGCTGGACAGCGGCGAGACCACGCTTCTGAAGGGCGAGCACGTCGACAAGGCCGAGCTGGAAGAGGTCAACGACAAGGCGATGGCCGAAGGCCGCCGCCCGGCCGAGGCCGAACCGATCCTCCTGGGCATCACCAAGGCGTCGCTGCAGACCCGGTCGTTCATCTCGGCCGCCTCGTTCCAGGAGACGACGCGGGTGCTCACCGAGGCCTCGGTGCAGGGCAAGCGCGACAAGCTGATCGGCCTGAAGGAAAACGTCATCGTCGGCCGGCTGATCCCGGCCGGCACCGGTGGCGCGAGCCAGAAGATCCGCCGGATCGCCGCGGAACGCGACCTGCGCGTGATCGAGCAGAAGCGCTCCGAGGCGGAAAGCGCGCTGGCGCTGCAGGCCCCGCCGGCCTCGCAGGGGTCGGGCTTCGGCGACGTTTTCGGCGATGAGCCCGAGGACAACCTGGTGCAGACCCCGGAGAGCGGCCGCTTCTGAGCGCCGCTCGCGGATGAAAACCGGCTGCCCCCGCACCCGCGGGGACAGCCGATGCGGACCGGCGGGCAGGGCCCCGGCGGGTGCAGGCGATGGCGAAACTCCACCTCCGCGGTCTCACTGACGCGACGGCAGGGGGGCTTTCCGGCTCCGGTTCCCCGGATCGGTCGGAATCCGCGGGCCATCGTGTTGACACCCCCCGCGACTCTCTCTATAGGCCCGCCCAATCGGGTGAAGCGATGCTTCGCCTGTTCCAGTTTTGTCGTGGTCACGATCCGGGTGCGAGCCCCGATCCTCTGGAACCCCGCCGCGTCGTTCCCGACAGGGGGAGCGGGTGCGGCGTCTTATGTCGTCCGCGAGGGGTGCGGTCGGGACCATGGCGATGAGCCGCGCATACGTCGACGACGGGTGCGCCCGAGATGATGACGATGCGCAACGCGGGGATTGATCCGGAATGCCAACGATCCAACAGCTGATCCGCAAGCCGCGGCAGCCCAAAGTGAAACGCTCCAAGTCCCAGCACCTGGAGTCCTGCCCCCAGAAGCGCGGGGTCTGCACCCGCGTGTACACCACCACGCCGAAGAAGCCGAACTCGGCCATGCGGAAGGTGGCCAAGGTGCGTCTCACCAATGGCTACGAGGTGATCAGCTACATCCCCGGTGAGAGCCACAACCTTCAGGAGCACTCGGTGGTCCTGATCCGTGGCGGCCGGGTGAAGGACCTTCCGGGCGTCCGCTACCACATCCTGCGCGGCGTGCTCGACACGCAAGGCGTGAAGAACCGCAAGCAGCGCCGCTCGAAGTACGGCGCCAAACGGCCCAAATAAGGATCTGGGCCGTCCCGGACCCGGTCCGGGGCACCGCGCCCGCAAGAGGAACCAGAGGATACCCACATGTCCCGCCGTCACGCTGCCGAAAAACGCGAGATCCTGCCCGACGCCAAGTATGGCGATCGTGTGCTCACGAAGTTCATGAACAACCTGATGCACGACGGGAAGAAATCCGTCGCCGAGTCGATCGTCTACGGGGCGATGGAACGCGTCGAGGCCCGGCTGAAGAAATCTCCGATCGAGGTGTTCCGCGACGCGCTCGACAACATCAAGCCCTCGGTCGAGGTCCGCTCGCGCCGGGTCGGCGGTGCGACCTACCAGGTTCCCGTCGAGGTGCGCCCCGAGCGCCGCGAGGCGCTGGCGATCCGCTGGCTGATCGACGCGTCGCGCAAGCGCAACGAGAACACCATGGAAGAGCGCCTCGCGGGCGAACTGGTCGACGCGGTCAACAGCCGTGGCACCGCCGTGAAGAAGCGTGAAGACACCCACAAGATGGCCGACGCCAACAAGGCGTTCAGCCACTACCGCTGGTAATAATTTCCCACGGCCAAGGACTGATCCCCATGCCTCGCGAATACCCCCTCGACCGGTACCGTAACTTCGGCATCATGGCGCACATCGATGCCGGCAAGACCACGACGACCGAGCGAATCCTCTACTACACCGGCAAGTCCCACAAGATCGGCGAGGTGCACGATGGCGCCGCGACGATGGACTGGATGGAGCAGGAGCAAGAGCGCGGCATCACCATCACCTCGGCCGCGACCACGACCTTCTGGGAACGCACCTCGACCGGTGGAGATCCGGAGACCCCGAAGCACCGCTTCAACATCATCGACACGCCCGGCCACGTCGACTTCACCATCGAGGTGGAGCGTTCGCTGGCCGTGCTCGACGGCGCGATCTGCCTTCTCGACGGCAACGCCGGTGTCGAACCGCAGACCGAGACCGTGTGGCGTCAGGCTGACCGCTACAAGGTTCCGCGCATCGTGTTCGTCAACAAGATGGACAAGATCGGCGCCGACTTCTTCAACTGCGTCCGCATGATCAAGGACCGGACCGGCGCGACCCCGCTGCCGGTGCAGTTCCCGATCGGTGCCGAGGACAAGCTGGAAGGCATCGTCGACCTGATCACGATGGAAGAGTGGACCTGGAAGGGCGAGGACCTGGGCGCCTCGTGGACCCGCCAGCCGATCCGCGACGAGCTGGCCGACCAGGCCGAGGACATGCGCGCCACCATGATCGAACTCGCAGTCGAACAGGACGACGAGGCGATGGAGGCGTATCTGGAAGGCAACGAGCCCGACGTCGACACCCTGCGGAAGCTGATCCGCAAGGGCACCCTGGCCATGGCCTTCGTGCCCGTACTGGCCGGCTCGGCCTTCAAGAACAAGGGCGTCCAGCCGCTGCTGAACGCGGTGATCGACTTCCTGCCCAGCCCGCTCGACGTGCCCGAATACCTGGGCTTCTCGCCGGATGACGAGACCGAAACCCGCAACATCCCCCGTCATGCCGACGATGCGCAGCCCTTCACCGGGCTGGCGTTCAAGATCATGAACGACCCGTTCGTGGGTTCGCTGACCTTCACCCGGATCTATTCTGGCCAGATGAAGAAGGGCGACGGCATCCTGAACTCGACCAAGGGCAAGCGCGAGCGCATCGGCCGGATGATGATGATGCACGCGATCAACCGCGAAGAGATCGATGAAGCCTTCGCCGGCGACATCATTGCTCTGGCGGGCCTGAAGGACACCACCACCGGCGACACGCTCTGCGACGCGTCGAAGCCGGTCGTGCTGGAAACCATGACCTTCCCCGATCCGGTCATCGAGATCGCGATCGAACCGAAGACCAAGGCCGACCAGGAGAAGATGTCCCAGGGCCTGCAGCGGCTTGCCGCCGAGGATCCGTCCTTCCGGGTCGAGACCGATCAGGAATCGGGCCAGACCATCATGAAGGGCATGGGCGAACTTCATCTCGACATCCTCGTCGACCGGCTGAAGCGCGAGTTCAAGGTGGAAGCCAACATCGGCGCGCCGCAGGTGGCCTATCGCGAGACGATCAGCCACCAGATCGAGCACACCTATACCCACAAGAAGCAGACCGGCGGTTCGGGCCAGTTCGCGGAAGTGAAGTTGACCATCGCGCCGACCCAGCCGGGCGAGGGCTATTCGTTCGAGTCGAAGATCATCGGCGGCACGGTGCCGAAGGAATACATCCCCGGCGTCGAGAAAGGCATCCAGTCGGTCATGGACTCGGGCCCGCTCGCCGGCTTCCCGGTGATCGACTTCAAGGTGGCGCTGGTGGACGGCAAGTACCACGACGTCGACTCGTCGGTTCTCGCCTTCGAGATCGCGGCCCGCATGTGCATGCGCGAAGGCCTCAAGAAGGCCGGCGCGAAACTGCTCGAGCCGATCATGAAGGTCGAGGTTGTGACGCCCGAGGAATACACCGGCAGCGTCATCGGTGACCTGACCTCGCGTCGGGGCCAGGTGCAGGGCCAGGACAGCCGCGGCAACGCGAACGTCATCAGCGCCTTCGTGCCGCTCGCCAACATGTTCGGCTACATCAACAACCTGCGCTCGATGTCCTCGGGCCGGGCCCAGTTCACCATGATCTTCGATCATTACGAGCCGGTGCCGCAGAACATCAGCGACGAGATTCAGGCGAAATACGCCTGACACCCCATGCGACCGGGCGGCTCCAGCGCCGACCCGGTACCCACCTGACAAGGAGAGGCCAAGATGGCAAAGGCAAAGTTTGAACGCACGAAGCCGCATGTGAACATCGGCACGATCGGGCATGTTGACCACGGCAAGACGACGCTGACGGCGGCGCTGACGAAGTATTTCGGCGAGTTCAAGGCCTACGACCAGATCGACGCGGCGCCGGAGGAGAAGGCGCGGGGGATCACGATCTCGACCGCGCATGTGGAATACGAGACCGCGAACCGGCACTATGCCCATGTCGACTGCCCCGGCCACGCCGATTATGTGAAGAACATGATCACCGGTGCGGCGCAGATGGACGGCGCCATCCTGGTGGTGAACGCCGCCGACGGCCCGATGCCGCAGACCCGCGAGCACATCCTGCTCGCGAAGCAGGTCGGCGTGCCGGCGATGGTGGTGTTCCTGAACAAGGTCGACCAGGTGGACGACCCGGAACTGCTGGAACTGGTCGAGATGGAAGTGCGCGAGCTTCTGTCGAACTACGACTTCCCCGGCGACGACATCCCGATCATCGCCGGCTCGGCGCTGGCGGCGATGGAAGGCCGTGACCCGGAGATCGGCGAGCAGAAGATCCGCGAGCTGATGGCGGCGGTGGACGAATACATCCCGACCCCCGAGCGCCCCGTGGACCAGCCGTTCCTGATGCCGGTCGAGGACGTGTTCTCGATCTCGGGCCGCGGCACCGTGGCCACCGGCCGGGTCGAGCGCGGCATCGTCAAGGTCGGCGAGGAGGTCGAGATCGTCGGCATCCGCCCGAACAAGAAGACCACCTGCACCGGGGTCGAGATGTTCCGCAAGCTGCTGGACCAGGGCCAGGCGGGCGACAAGCCGCACAAGAAGTTCGAGGCCGAGGCCTACATCCTGACCAAGGAAGAGGGCGGCCGCCACACCCCGTTCTTCGCCAACTACCGGCCGCAGTTCTACTTCCGCACCACCGACGTGACCGGGACGGTGAGCCTGAACGAAGGCACCGAGATGGTGATGCCGGGCGACAACGTGAACTTCCAGGTCGAGCTGATCGCGCCCATCGCGATGGAAGAGAAACTCCGCTTCGCCATCCGCGAAGGCGGCCGCACCGTCGGCGCCGGCGTGGTGTCGAAGATCCTCGACTGACAAGACCTTCGGGAATGCATGTGGGGCGCCCGCTGATGGGCGCTCCACCTCTCGTTTCCATGCCGCGAAAGGCGACGAACAAAGATGCAAAGCCAAACCATTCGCATCCGGCTGAAGGCGTTTGACTACCGGGTGCTGGACGCCAGCACCCTGGAGATCGTCAACACGGCCAAGCGGACCGGCGCCCAGGTGCGCGGACCGATTCCGCTGCCGAACAAGATCGAGAAGTTCACCGTGCTGCGCAGCCCGCACGTGAACAAGAAATCGCGCGACCAGTTCGAGATCCGCACCCACAAGCGGCTCCTCGACATCGTCGACCCGACCCCGCAGACCGTGGACGCGCTGATGAAGCTCGACCTCGCCGCGGGCGTCGATGTCGAGATCAAGGTCTGAGGAGGCGTCGGTGATGTTGCGCTCTGGTGTGATCGCCAAGAAGGTGGGCATGACCCGCCTGTTCCTCGAGGACGGCCGGCAGGTTCCGGTGACCGTCCTGCAGCTTGACGGGCTGCAGGTGGTTGCCCAGCGTACCGCCGACAAGGACGGCTATACCGCCGTCCAGCTCGGCGCCGGCACGGCCAAGGTCAAGCGGGTCTCGCAGCCCATGCGCGGCCACTTTGCCGTCGCCAACGTGGCGCCGAAGCGGAAGCTGGTGGAGTTCCGCGTGGCGCCCGAGAACCTGATCGGCGTCGGCGAGGAAATCACCGCCGACCATTACTTCGCGGGCCAGTTCGTCGACGTGTCGGGCACGTCGATCGGCAAGGGCTTCGCCGGTGCAATGAAGCGGCACAACTTCGGCGGCCTGCGGGCCAGCCACGGTGTGTCGATCAGCCACCGCAGCCACGGCTCGACCGGCCAGTGCCAGGATCCGGGCAAGGTCTGGAAGGGCAAGAAGATGGCCGGCCACATGGGCGCCGCCCGGGTCACCACGCAGAACCTGCAGGTGGTCAAGACCGATGCCGAGCGTGGCCTGATCATGGTCAAGGGCGCGGTGCCGGGCTCGAAGGGCGGCTGGGTCACGATCAAGGACGCGGTGAAGAAACCCTTCCCCGAGAACGCGATCCTGCCCGCCGCGCTGAAGTCGGCTGCCGAAGTCGCGCGCCGCATGGCCGAGGAAGCGGCGGCCCAGGCCGCTGCGGAAGCCGAAGCCGCGGCACGCGCCGCAGCGGAAGCCGAGGAAGCCATGCTGCAGCAGGCCGAGGCGGACGCCGCCGTGGAAGCTGCCGAGAAGAAGGACGGGGAAGAATGAAACTCGACGTGATCAAGCTGGACGGCGAGATCGCCGGTTCGGTCGATCTGGGCGACGACATCTTCGGCCTCGAGCCGCGGGCGGACATCCTGTACCGTGTGGTGCGCTGGCAGCGCAACAAGGCGCAGGCCGGCACCCACAAGGTGAAGACCCGGTCGGAAACCAGCTACTCGACCAAGAAGATCGTCCGCCAGAAGGGCTCGGGCGGGGCGCGTCACGGCGACCGCAACGCCCCGATCTTCCGCAAGGGCGGCATCTACAAGGGCCCCGTGCCCCGCAGCCATGCCCATGAGCTGACCAAGAAGGTCCGCAAGCTTGGCCTGAAATACGCCCTGTCGTCCAAGGCGCAGTCCGGCAACCTCGTGGTGATCGAGACGACCGAACTGGCCGAGGCGAAGACCAACCTGCTGGCCAAGGCGGTGAAGAACCTGGGCTGGAAGCGCGCGCTGGTGATCGACGGCGCCGAGGTCAACGCGAACTTCGCGCGGGCGGCGGCCAATATCGAAGGTCTCGACGTGCTGCCCTCGATCGGGGCGAACGTCCTGGACATCCTCAAGCGCGACACCTTGGTGATCACGCGCGCGGGCGTCGAAGCGCTGGAGGCGCGGCTGAAATGATCAAGACGCAGCACTATGACATCATCCGCCGCCCGATCGTGACCGAGAAGGCGACCATGGCGTCCGAAAACAACGCCGTGGTCTTCGAAGTCGCGATCGACGCCACCAAGCCCGAGATCAAGAAGGCCGTCGAAAGCCTGTTCAAGGTCAAGGTGAAGGCGGTCAACACCTCGATCGCGAAGGGCAAGGTCAAGCGCTTCCGCGGCATCCTCGGCAAGCGCCGGGATGTCAAGAAAGCCTATGTCACGCTTGAGGCGGGCAACACGATTGACGTGACCACCGGGCTCTGATAGCCCGCGCCATCCCTGCGGCTCCGGGCAACCGGAGCCGCTGATTTTTAACCGAATGGCCCGCAAGGGCCGGAAGCAGACGGAAGACAGAAAGCATGGCACTCAAGTCGTACAAGCCGACGACGCCGGGCCAGCGCGGGCTGGTTCTGATCGACCGTTCGGAGCTTTGGAAAGGACGTCCGGTCAAGTCCCTCACCGAGGGTTTGACCAAGTCGGGCGGCCGGAACAACACCGGGCGGATCACCCAGCGGCGCATGGGCGGGGGCGCGAAGCGTCTCTACCGGGTCGTCGATTTCAGGCGCGCCAAGTGGGACGTGGCCGCAGAAGTGGTGCGGATCGAATACGACCCCAACCGGACCGCCTTCATCGCGCTGATCCGCTACGAGGACGGCGAGCAGGCCTATATCCTGGCGCCCCAGCGGATTGCCGCGGGCGACAAGGTCGTGGCCGGCGCCAAGGTCGACATCAAGCCGGGCAACGCGATGCCGTTCTCGGGCATGCCGATCGGCACGATCGTCCACAACATCGAGATGAAGCCCGGCAAGGGCGGCCAGCTGGCTCGTGCCGCCGGCACCTATGCCCAGTTCGTCGGTCGTGACGGCGGCTATGCCCAGATCCGGCTGTCGTCGGGCGAACTGCGCCTGGTCCGCCAGGAATGCATGGCGACCGTCGGCGCGGTGTCGAACCCGGACAACTCGAACCAGAACTTCGGCAAGGCCGGCCGGTCGCGCCACCAGGGCAAGCGTCCCGCCGTCCGCGGCGTGGTGATGAACCCGATCGACCACCCGCATGGCGGCGGCGAAGGCCGCACCTCGGGCGGCCGTCACCCGGTGACCCCCTGGGGCAAGCCGACCAAGGGTGCCCGCACCCGCAACACCAACAAGGCGTCGCAGAAGCTCATCGTGCGGTCGCGCCATGCCAAGAAGAAGGGGCGCTGATCCATGGGTCGCTCTGTCTGGAAGGGGCCTTTCGTCGACAGCTATCTGTTGAAGAAGGCCGAAAAGTCCCGCGAGTCGGGCAAGAACGAAGTGATCAAGATCTGGTCGCGCCGCTCGACGATCCTGCCCCAGTTCGTGGGCCTGACCTTCGGCGTCTACAACGGCAAGAAACATATCCCGGTGAACGTCTCCGAGGACATGATCGGCCAGAAGTTCGGCGAATATTCTCCGACGCGGACCTATCACGGTCACGCCGCGGACAAGAAAGCGAAGCGGAAGTAAGTCATGGGCCAGGAAAAGAACCCCCGCCGCGTGGCCGAAAACGAAGCGATGGCCAAGATCCGGATGCTTCGCACCAGCCCGCAGAAGCTGAACCTGCTCGCGCAGCTGATCCGCGGCAAGAAGGTCGAGAAGGCGCTTGCCGACCTGACCTTCTCGAAGCGGCGCATCTCGGATGACGTCCGCAAGTGCCTGCAGTCGGCGATCGCCAATGCCGAGAACAACCACAATCTCGACGTCGACTCGCTGATCGTGGCCGAGGCCTATGTCGGCAAGAACCTCGTCATGAAGCGCGGCCATCCCCGCGCGCGCGGCCGCTACGGGCGCATCATGAAGCCGTTCTCCGAGCTCACCATCAAGGTCCGTCAGATCGAGGAGCAAGCCTAATGGGTAACAAGGTCAACCCCGTCGGCATGCGGCTTCAGGTCAACCGGACCTGGGACAGCCGCTGGTATGCCGATACCAAGGACTACGGGAACCTGCTGCTCGAGGATCTGAAGATCCGCGAGTTCATCTACAAGGAATGCAAGCAGGCCGGCGTCAGCCGCGTGATCATCGAACGCCCGCACAAGAAGTGCCGGGTGACGATCCACGCCGCCCGTCCGGGCGTCATCATCGGCAAGAAGGGCGCGGACATCGAGGTCCTGCGCAAGAAGCTGGCCGCGATGACCAAGTCCGATCTGCACCTGAACATCGTCGAAGTCCGCAAGCCCGAACTGGACGCCCGTCTCGTCGCCGAGAACGTCGCCCAGCAGCTCGAGCGCCGGGTGTCGTTCCGTCGCGCCATGAAGCGCGCGGTGCAGAACTCCATGCGGATGGGTGCCCTGGGCATCCGGCTGAACGTCTCGGGCCGCCTCGGCGGGGCCGAGATCGCCCGGACCGAATGGTACCGGGAAGGCCGCGTGCCGCTGCACACCCTGCGTGCCGACATCGACTATGCCAAGATCGAGGCCACGACGCCCTACGGCATCATCGGGATCAAGGTCTGGATCTTCAAGGGCGAGATCATGGAGCACGATCCGTCGGCCCGTGACCGCAGGGCCGCCGAGCTGCAGGAAGGTCCCGCACCGCGGGGCGCCGGCGGCGGTGACCACCGCGGCGGCCGTCGGGATCGCGACCGCGATCGCGACCGCGACCGGTAAGGAGACGAGAAGATGCTGCAACCCAAGCGCACGAAATACCGCAAGCAGTTCAAGGGCCGGATCCATGGCGAAGCCAAGGGCGGGTCGGATCTGGCATTCGGCAGCTATGGCCTGAAGGCGACCGAGCCGGAGCGCGTCACCGCGCGCCAGATCGAAGCCGCACGCCGGGCCATGACGCGCCACATGAAGCGTCAGGGCCGGGTCTGGATCCGGGTGTTCCCCGACGTGCCCGTCACCTCGAAACCCACCGAAGTCCGGATGGGCAAGGGCAAGGGCTCGGTCGATTACTGGGCGGCACGGGTCAAGCCGGGCCGGATCATGTTCGAGCTGGAAGGCGTCAACGATGCCACCGCCCGCGAGGCGCTGCGCCTCGCCGCGATGAAGCTGCCAATCAAGACCCGGGTCGTGGTCCGCGAGGACTGGTAAGACCGCGCGTCCCCCGGGATGACATCAGAACCCCGCCCTTGTGGCGGGGTTTTTCTTTGCGCCGGCCCTGCAGCGCCGCCGGCGGGCGGCGCGTCCCCAATCAGTTCGCCAGTTGCGGCGGCAGAGCCTTCCAGACCGTGCCGTCAAGGACGCGGGCCTCGCCATAGGCGAACAGTGCCTTCATGAAGTCGGTATCGAAGGGGCGGGGATAGGGATGGGTGAAGTCCGCCCCGATCCATGTGGCGTTGAAGGCGGCCCGGTGCAGCTGCGCCGACTGGTAGGCCTCGAGCAGGTTGGCGGTCCCCTGCGCCTTGATCAGCGTGGTCAGCGACCGTCCGGCGATGCCGGGAAGATCGGCCTCGGTCGCCTCCGGCTCGGGCAGGATGCGGTTGTTGTTGATCACGTAAAGCCGCATCGGCTGGATCCCGCGCCGCTCCAGAAGGTCGGGCTGCCAGCCGGTCATCACCGTCGAAGACGAGATCACGCCGCCATCCACATGCAGCTCGTCAAAGCGGCGCCCGTCCACCACGGCCGGCATCAGCACCGGCGGGAACACCCCCGGCACCGCGGCCGAGGCCATTAGCGCATCGATGAAGACCTCGCGCGCATTCGGCGCGCCGCTGGCGGCGATGGCGCCCAGATCCCAGATCACCGGGCGCTGCGCGTCCAGGCTGGTGCTCTGCACGAACAGCCGCCGGCCGCGCTTGTGCTCGCGGGCGATCTCGGCCAGCATCTCGTCGGTGGCATAGGTGGCGATGGTGCGCCGGAGCGGCGCCGTGTCGACCGCCGAGGCGTTGGACAGCGCGCCCAGGATGCCGCGCCGGGTGAACAGGGCGCTGCTCGGCAGCCCGCCATAGACCTCGGCCAGCACGCCGTCATAACGCGAGCCGAGGAAGGCGAAGGGCGCGGTCAGGGCCCCGGTGCTGACCCCGGTCACGGCGGCGAATTCCGGCCGCGTGCCGGTCTTCGACCAGCCGGCCAGAACCCCGGCCCCGTAGGCGCCGAAATCGGCCCCGCCCGAGATCGCGAGCACGTTGAGATAGGGCCGTCCGACCCCCGAGACGGCGCGCTGCTGCTTCAGGACGGCGACGCCTTGCGAGAGGTTGGCCGGCGGCACGTCGCCCCAGTAGCGCCCGCCGGTAATGCCCGGGATCTGCGGCTGCTCGAGAGTGGCCAGACTGGCGAGCTGCGGGCCGTCGGGGACCGTCCGGGGGATCGTGCCGCAGCCGGCAAGGCTCAGCCCGGCCAGCAGAACCGCGGCGACCGCCTGGCGCGCCGCGCTGTCGATCCGCCAGGGGCGGGCCTTCCATAGTGTGAGCATCCTGCATCCCCGTCACATGCGAACGTCTTGACCTTAGCCGACGCCGATGCGGTACGCCATGACCTGTTCCTTGGTCCGGTTCCCTCAATCGGAACCGCGCCGTGGCAGCGGCGATCGCGGCGGGGGACCAATCACCGCTTGCCTTCCGCCCCCCTTCCGGCTATGCGGGCCGCTCATCCACGACCTCCACCGGAATCAGGGTGACCCGTCAAGGGGCCCTCCGGTGATGTTGAACAAAGGAAGATGGCGATGGACGCCAAGGAACTTCGTGACAAGACCCCGGACCAGCTCCGGGACGAGCTTGCCCGCCTGAAGAAGGAGGCGTTCAACCTGCGCTTCCAGCAGGCCACCGGCCAGCTCGAGAACATCGCGCGGATGCGCACCGTGCGCCGGGACGCCGCCCGCGTCCTGACCGTCCTGAACGAGAAGGCCGCAGCCGCGGCAACGGGAGCCTGAGACCATGCCCAAACGCATCCTGCAAGGCACCGTGACCTCGGCCAAGAACGACCAGACCGTCACCGTGCTGGTCGAACGCCGCTTCACGCATCCGGTTCTGAAGAAGACGATCCGGAAGTCGAAGAAATATCGCGCCCACGACGAAGCCAACAGCTTCAAGGAAGGCGATAGCGTGCGCATCATCGAATGCGCCCCGAAGTCGAAGACCAAGCGCTGGGAGGTGCTGACCGCCTGACGGTCACCACCTTTCCGGCTCAACGAAACCCTGGGGTCCATGTCTCGCAAGAGCGGCTCCAAAGGTCGGGAGTACCGATATGATCCAGATGCAGACCAATCTGGATGTCGCTGACAACTCCGGCGCACGCCGGGTGCAGTGCATCAAGGTCCTCGGCGGCTCGAAGCGGAAATACGCCTCCGTTGGCGACATCATCGTGGTGTCGGTGAAGGAAGCGATCCCGCGCGGCCGCGTGAAGAAGGGCGATGTTCGCAAGGCCGTCGTGGTGCGGACCTCGAAAGAGGTGCGCCGCGAGGACGGCTCGTCGATCCGCTTCGACCGCAATGCCGCGGTCATCATCAACAACGCCGGCGAGCCCATCGGCACCCGTATCTTCGGGCCGGTGGTGCGCGAGCTGCGCGCCAAGAACTTCATGAAGATCATCTCGCTTGCGCCGGAGGTGCTGTAATGGCTGCGAAACTCCGCAAGGGTGACAAGGTCCGCGTGCTCGCCGGCAAGGACCGGGGCCGCGACGGCACCATCCTGTCGGTCGACCCGAAAGCCGGCAAGGCCGTGGTCGAGGGGCTGAACATCGCCATCCGCCACACCCGCCAGTCCGCGAACAGCCAGGGCGGCCGCCTGCCGAAGGCGATGCCGATCGACCTGTCGAACCTCGCGCTGCTCGACAAGGCCGGCAAGCCGACCCGCGTCGGCTTCCGCTTCGAGGACGGCCAGAAGGTGCGCTTCGCCAAGTCGACCGGGGAGACCGTGTGATGCTCGACGCAACCGACTACACCCCCCGCCTCAAGGCCTTCTACGCCACCGAGATCAAGGCGAAGATGCGCGAAGAGTTCGGCTACGCCAACGTCATGATGATCCCGCGGCTCGAGAAGATCGTGCTGAACATGGGCGTCGGCAAGGCGACGCAGGACACCAAGAAGGTCAAGTTCGCGGCGGACGACCTCACCCGGATCGCCGGCCAGAAGGCCGTGATCACCAAGGCGAAGAAATCCGTGGCCGGCTTCCGTGTCCGCGAGGAGATGCCGCTCGGCTGCAAGGTCACCCTTCGCGGTGACCGGATGTACGAGTTCCTCGACCGGCTCGTCACCGTCGCGCTGCCGCGCGTCCGCGACTTCCGCGGCGTCAACGGCAAGTCGTTCGACGGCCGCGGCAACTATGCCATGGGCCTGAAGGAACACATCGTCTTCCCCGAGATCGAGTACGACAAGGTCGACGAAGTCCGGGGCATGGACATCATCATCTGCACCACCGCGCCGACCGACGCGGAAGCGAAGGCGCTGTTGAAGCATTTCAACATGCCTTTCAACAGCTGAGCCGCGGGAGAGACACGAACATGGCCAAGAAAAGCATGGTCGAACGCGAGAAGAAGCGCGCAGCGCTGGTGGTTCAGTATGCCGCCAAGCGTGCGAAGCTGAAGGAAATCGCGATCGACGACAGCCGCCCGATGGAAGAACGCTTCCGGGCGCGGCTGAAACTGGCGAAGCTGCCGCGCAACAGCTCGGCAACCCGCCTGCACAACCGTTGCCAGCTGACCGGTCGTCCGCATGCGTACTACCGCAAGCTGAAGATGAGCCGGATCATGCTGCGGGAACTGGGCTCCGATGGCCAGATCCCCGGCATGGTGAAATCGAGCTGGTAAGGAGGGCGATGCGATGAACGATCCTCTCGGCGATATGCTGACCCGCATCCGCAACGCGCAGATGCGTGGCAAGTCCACCGTCAAGACCCCGGCGTCCAAGCTGCGGGCCTGGGTGCTCGATGTCCTGGTCGCGGAAGGCTACATCCGCGGCTATGAACGCACCACCGATGCGAAGGGCCACCCGGTTCTCGAGATCGGGCTGAAATACTACGACGGCACCCCGGTCATCCGCGACGTGAAGCGGATCTCGACCCCGGGCCGGCGCGTGTATGCCAGCAAGAACGACATCCCGCAGGTCCGCCAGGGCCTCGGCGTCTCGATCGTCTCCACGCCGAAGGGCGTGATGTCCGATGCAGCAGCACGGGCCGCCAATGTTGGCGGCGAAGTGCTCTGCACCGTGTTCTGAGGAGGCCGCGTCCATGTCCCGTATCGGCAAGAAACCCGTGCCGCTGCCCAATGGCGTGACCGCTTCGGTCTCGGGCCAGACCATCGAGGTGAAGGGTCCGAAAGGCACCCGCAGCTTCACCGCGACCGATCAGGTCGACGTCAAGATCGAGGACGGCACCATCAGTGTCGTGCCCCGCGGCGCCTCGAAACTCGCGCGCCAGCAATGGGGCATGAGCCGGTCGATGGTCGCGAACCTCGTCCAGGGCGTGACCGGCGGCTTCAAGAAGGAACTCGAGATCGTCGGCGTCGGCTACCGCGCCCAGATTCAGGGCCAGACCCTGAAACTGGCGCTCGGCTACAGCCACGACGTGGATTTCCCGGTGCCCCAGGGCGTGACGATCACCTGCCCCAAGCAGACCGAGATCATCGTCGAAGGCATCGACCAGCAGCTCGTCGGCCAGGTCGCGGCAAACATCCGCGAATGGCGCGGTCCCGAGCCCTACAAGGGCAAGGGCATCCGCTACAAGGGCGAGTTCATCTTCCGCAAGGAAGGCAAGAAGAAGTAGGACCGCGCACATGGCAAACAGTAAACTTGACCTGTTCCTGAAGCGCCGCATGCGCGTCCGGAACCAGCTTCGCAAGGTCTCCAACGGCCGTCCCCGGCTGTCGGTGCACCGCTCGAACAAGAACATCAGCGTCCAGCTGATCGACGACCTGAACGGGGTGACCATCGCCTCGGCCTCGACGCTCGAGAAGGATCTGGGCCTCGTCGGCAAGAACAATGTCGAGGTTGCGGCGAAGATCGGCACCACGATCGCCGAGCGCGCCAAGGCCAAAGGGGTCGAAGAGTGCTACTTCGACCGCGGTGGCTACCTGTTTCACGGCAAGGTGAAGGCTTTGGCCGACGCCGCCCGTGAAGCCGGCCTGAAGTTCTGAGGAGACGAGAGATGGCAGAACGTGAAAACCGCCGGGAGCGTCGCGAGCGCGACGAGACCCCGGAATTCGCCGATCGTCTCGTGGCGATCAACCGCGTCTCCAAGACGGTGAAGGGCGGCAAGCGCTTCGGCTTTGCGGCGCTCGTCGTCGTGGGCGACCAGAAGGGCCGTGTCGGCTTCGGCAAGGGCAAGGCCAAGGAGGTTCCCGAGGCGATCCGCAAGGCGACCGAACAGGCCAAGCGGAGCCTGATCCGGGTGCCGCTGCGCGAAGGCCGGACCCTGCACCATGACGTGCAGGGCCGCTGGGGCGCCGGCAAGGTGGTGATGCGCACCGCCCCGCACGGCACCGGCATCATCGCCGGCGGTCCGATGCGGGCGGTGTTCGAGATGCTGGGCATCCACGACGTGGTCGCCAAGTCGATGGGCTCGCAGAACCCCTACAACATGATCCGCGCGACGCTCGACGGCCTGAAGTCGGAAGCCAGCCCGCGCATGGTCGCCCAGCGTCGTGGCAAGAAGGTGGCCGACATCCTTCCCAAGCGTGACGAGGCCCCTGCGCAGCAGAGCCTCGTGGCCGAAGACGCCAGCGCGTAAGGAGAAGCGAGAATGGCCAAGACCATCGTCGTCAAGCAGATCGGTTCGCCGATCCGCCGCCCGGACATCCAGCGCCGTACCCTGATCGGGCTCGGCCTGAACAAGATGCACCGGACCCGCGAACTCGAGGATACCCCTGCCGTCCGCGGCATGGTGAACGCGGTCTCGCACCTGGTCGAGATCGTCGAAGAGCGCGGCTGAGCCGCGCCCATCGCCACGACTTCGGGGCGCGCCGCGGAACACCGCGGGGCGCCCTTCGCGTTCCGGGTCCGGCGCGGCGGGCTCAGCCCGCCGGCGGGGCAGGCGGGGCGAAGTCCAGTCTGGCGGTCTCGATGCTCCAGTCGTCCGGGTCGCGCTCGACGGTCATCCCCATGTGCCTGGCCAGTGCCAGCATCTCGAGGTTCTCGGCCGAGATCGTTCCCCAGACGCCCGAACAGCCGCGCGCCCGCGCGACCTCGATCGCCGCCTTCAGGATCTGGTGGCCAAGGCCCAGGCCACGGGCCTCGGGGCGCAGCGACACCGCGAACTCGGCGCGTTCGCCGGGGGCAAGGCCCGCCACCCGGCCGCCGCCGAGGATCTCGCCGGCCAGTGCATCGCGCCCCTCGATCACCAGACAGACCTCCTCGGCCGGGTCCGGCGTACAGAACCGTTCGGCCATTTCCTCGCTCAGGTGCGGCCGCGCGGTCAGCAGCCGGGACCATTTGCTCTCGTCGCTCATCGCGTCGTAGCCGCGCATCAGCGACCCCGCGTCCGATGCGCGGATCGAGCGGAAACGGTAGTGTTCGCCGTCCTTGGCGATCAGCATGCCGTCCAGTTTCGGCTCCATGTGCGTGCCCCCGCCTGTCATCTTCCGCGCCGAATCGCTGGCATCAGTGAAGCGCGGAACCGGCACAGTATCATTGCACGCCCCCGGGAAGACACCGTGTCACCGCGGATGCGCTCGCGCGTGTCGCTGGCCGCATCCCGCCCGCCATGCTAGGCTGGAGCCCGGAGACCCGGGTCGCAGAACCCGGCTCCGGCTGCCACGGCAATCAGGACGCGGCTCTGCCCCGGTCGGGGTGCGGACGCGCCGACAAGGGGGAACACGGCATGTTCAGGACCGCCGGCGCACTGGCGCTGGGGGCAGTGCTGCTGGCGACAGCGGCATCGGCCAGCGACACGTCCACACTCGAAGCAGCCCAGGCTTCCTGGGAGAAGGCCTTCGCCGCGGGCGACGGCAAGGCTGCTGCCGAGACGGTCTACACCGAGGATGCCCGCCTGCTGCCGCCGGGCGAACCGGTGGTCGAGGGGCGCGAGGCGATCGGCGCCTATTGGCAGGGCGCGATGGATGCCGGGTTCCGCGGGCTCGACCTCGGCCTCATCGACGTCGAGATCGTCGGCGACACGATGATCGAGACCGGCACCTGGACGGTCACTTTCCCCGCCGAGGGCGGCGGCGCGGCCACGGCCAGCGGCAAGGCGCTGGTGATCTGGAAGCGGGGCGCCGACGGCGTCTGGCGGATGAGCCAGGACATGTGGAACGCCGACAGGTAACCCGGGCCGGCCGCGCCGTTCAATGTGATCGCAAACAGCGCCGGCGCGGTCTTGACGGCCGTCCCCGCGGTTTGGCCTTCTGCGGCCAGCGCCGGCGATTGTCGCTGCCGCGCGGGGCAACTCGGTGGGGGAGGGCGCAGTGGAGCACGCAGCCAGGGGCCTCGGCCTGACCGCCGCGATCGCCGTCGTCATCGGTCTCGCGCTTCCCGCCCGAGCCGCCGACCCCGAGACGGTCCGCGCCCGGGCGCAGGTGATCGCCGATGGCTACATGGCCGGTTCCGCCGCCGCCGAGCACGCCACGGGCATCTCGATCAGCGTCAGCCTGCCGGGCGGGGCCGCGGTGAACGCGGTCGCCGGCAGCGTCACCAGCGCGCCCGACGCGGCGCCGATGACGCCGGACACCCTGTTCCAGATCGGCAGCATCACCAAGTCCTTCACCTCGGCGGCGCTGCTCCTGCTCCAGACCGAGGGCAAACTCAGTCTCGACGACTCGCTGGGCAAGTGGCTGCCGGAATACCCGGCCTGGAGGGACGTGACGATCCGCCGGCTGCTGAACATGACCAGCACCATCCCCACCTATGACGGTGCCGATGCCATGATCGCCACGGTGGCGAAGATCGGTCTCGACCGGCATTTCTCGCCCGCGGTGCTGGCCGGCTTCGTCGACCCGACCTATCCCGGCGCCCCGGCACCGACCACCGGCTATGCCTATTCCAACACCAACTACATCCTCGCCGGCATGATCCTCGACCGCGCCGGCGGCCTCGGTGTGCAGGAGGTGTTCGAGTCGCGCTTCTTCGGCGCGCGCTTCGGGCTGACCTCGACCTATTACCGCGAGGGCGTCTATCCGCCCGGCATCGCCGACCGGATGGCCTCGGGCTACTTCGTCGCCGACCCCGCCATGCCCGCCATGGACGTCTTCGCCGGCCGCGACATGAAGCTTCAGGACATGTCCTGGGCCGGTGCCGCCGGCGCCATCGTCTCGCGCCCCGAAGAGGTCAACCGCTGGGTCCGCGCGCTGTTCACCTCGGACCTGCTGGACGAGGCCGCGAAAGCTCAGCTTGTCGACGTGGTGTCCACGAAGACCGGCGCGACGCTCGGCGCCACCAGCGCCGCCGAACCGCACGGCTTCGGGCTGGGCGTCTCGGGCTTCACCGGCAGCATCGGCACGGGCTGGAGCTATGAGGGCGAATCCATGGGCTACCGCGTCGCCTACGCCTACCTGCCCGAAAGGGACGTGGTCGCCACCGTGGCCCTGAACAGCGGCGTGGAGGGTGCCGGGGATAGTGCCGGCAAGCTCGTCCTGTCGGTGATCGAGGCCGCGCTGCAGGAGTGATCCCGGCCGCCTGCCGGGCGCGCGGCGTGCCCCGGCGAATCCGCCCCTTGCACCCGGCCCCGGTCTTCGCCTATACGCCGCCGGTGGCCCGCTGGGGCCGCGATCACCACCATGCCGTGTCCGCCCCATCTCCGTCGCTGGCGGGGCGCGTCCGGCCAGAGGAGTAGCGACATGAAACTGAGCGATCTTCGGGACAATCCCGGCGCAACCAAGAAACGCAAGCGCGTCGCGCGCGGCCCGGGTTCGGGCTCGGGCAAGACCGCCGGCCGCGGCATCAAGGGCCAGAAGGCCCGTTCGGGCGTTGCCGTCAACGCCTTCGAGGGCGGCCAGATGCCGCTCTACCAGCGGCTGCCGAAGCGCGGCTTCAACAAGCCGAACCGCAAGGCCTATGCCGTGGTCAACCTCGGCCTGATCCAGAAATTCATCGACGCCGGCAAGCTCGGGTCCGAGATCACCGAGGCCGAGCTGGTCAGCTCGGGCCTGGTGCGCCGCCGGCTGGACGGGGTCCGCATCCTTGCCAAGGGCGAGATCACCGCAGCCGTGAAGCTCACCGTCACCGGCGCGTCGAAAGCCGCCGTCGAGGCGGTCGAGAAGGCCGGCGGGTCGCTCGCGGTCTCGGCACCTGCGGCGGCCGCTGAGTAAACGGTTGCCGGCGGCGCCCGGGGCGCTTAAGTCCGCACAGAGGTTTTCCAGCGCCGCCGACCGGAAGCCGGTTCGGCGGCGCCTCTTCGAAAGAGACAAGGCATGGCATCAGCAGCCGAGCAAATGGCCGCGAACCTCAGCTGGGGCGCCCTTGGCAAGGCGACCGAGCTGAGGCAGCGCATCCTCTTCACCGTCGGCCTTCTCATGGTCTACCGGCTGGGTACCTACATCCCGGTGCCCGGCATCGACGCGGGCGAGCTGCGCGTCTTCATGGAACGGGCCTCGGCCGGCATCGGCGGCATGCTCAACATGTTCACCGGCGGCGCGATCAGCCGGATGGGCGTCTTCGCGCTTGGCATCATGCCCTACATCTCGGCCTCGATCATCGTCCAGCTGCTGGCCTCCATGTGGCCGCCGCTCGAGAGCCTGAAGAAGGAAGGCGAGGCCGGCCGCAAGAAGCTGAACCAGTATACCCGCTACGGCACCGTGGGCCTGGCCACCTTCCAGGCCTACGGCCTGGCGGTCAGCCTCGAATCCGGCGGGCTGGTGCATGAACCCGGCTGGTACTTCCGCATCGCCTGCGTGATCACCCTGGTCGGCGGCACCATGTTCCTGATGTGGCTGGGCGAGCAGATCACCAACCGCGGCATCGGCAACGGCATCTCGCTGATCATCTTCGTCGGCATCGTCGCCGAATCGCCGGCAGCGCTGGCGCGGCTGTTCGAATCCGGGCGCACCTCAGGAAGATCCACATCCAGTATCCCCGCCGCCAGGTCGGGATGAAGATCTACGACGGCGGCTCGTCGCACCTGCCGATCAAGGTGAACCCGGCGGGCGTGATCCCGGCGATCTTCGCCTCGTCGCTGCTGCTGCTGCCGACCACCATCGCCACCTTCTCGGGCGGCCAGACCGGCCCGGTGATGTCGACGATCCTGGCCTATTTCGGGCCGGGCCAGCCGCTCTACATCCTGTTCTTCGCGGCGATGATCGTGTTCTTCACCTACTTCTACACCCACAACGTCGCCTTCAAGACCGACGACGTGGCCGACAACCTGAAGAACCAGAACGGCTTCATTCCCGGCATCCGGCCCGGCAAGCGCACCTCGGAATACCTCACCTATGTGGTCGACCGGGTGCTGGTCGTCGGTGCGGGCTATCTGGCGCTGGTCTGCCTGCTGCCCGAGATCATGCATTCGCGTCTGGCGGTGCCGTTCTACTTCGGCGGCACCTCGGTGCTGATCGTGGTCTCGGTCACCATGGACACCATCCAGCAGATCCAAAGCCACCTGCTGGCGCACCAGTACGAAGGCCTGATCGAACGCAGCCAGCTGCGCGGCCGCCGTCGCACCGGTGCCGGCGCCGGCAAACCCGCAACCCGCAAGCTTCCGACCCGGCGATGAACCTGATCCTTCTCGGCCCGCCCGGCGCGGGCAAGGGCACCCAGGCCAAGCGGCTTGAGGAGACCCGGCGCATGACCCAGCTCTCGACCGGCGACATGCTGCGCGAGGCGCGCAAGAGCGGCACGCCCATGGGCGAGAAGGTCGCGCGCATCATGGACGCGGGCGGGCTCGTCACCGACGAGATCGTCATCGGCCTGATCGAGGAAAAGCTCGCCAGTGCTGCCGACGGGGCCGGCTTCATCTTCGACGGTTTCCCGCGCACCCTGGCCCAGGCCGACGCGCTGGCGGCCCTGCTGGCCCGCAGCGGGCAGGCGCTGGACGCGGTCATCGAGATCCAGGTCGACGACGCCGCCCTGGTGGACCGGATTTCGGGGCGCTTCACCTGCCGCGATTGCGGCGAGATGTACCACGACACCACCCGCCCGCCGGAAGTGCCCGGGAAGTGCGACGTCTGCGGCTCCGAGGATCTGTACCGCCGGCCCGACGACACCGCCGAGGCGCTGAAGACCCGACTGATGGAGTACTACAAGAAAACCTCGCCGCTGATTGGCTACTACCACGCCAAGGGCGGGCTGCGCAGTGTCGACGGGATGGAAGACATCGCCACCGTCGCACGCGAGATCGACGCCATCCTCGATGCGGTCTGAGGCCGACCGGAATCAGGGTTGACGGCCAGCGGATTTACAAATATCCGATCGCCTCTCTGGTGAGAATCAAGCACGGCAGGCGGGGGATTCCGCCCGATTGCCGTATGGAAGACAGGCGGCGGCCGGATCGTTCCGGCCAAAGTTGTGAAAAAAGGTTCTGGCGCTACGGAACCGCAACGAAAAGGATAGACCACTTGGCACGTATTGCCGGCGTTAACCTGCCCACCAACAAGCGGGTGCCCATCGCCCTCACCTATATTCACGGCATCGGCCCGGCCGCCGCGGGTTCGATCTGCGACGCCGTCGGCATTGCCGCCTCGCGCCGCCTGAACGAACTGAGCGACGCCGAAGTGCTGGCGATCCGCGAACACATCGACGCCAACTTCACCGTCGAAGGCGACCTGCGCCGCGAAGTGCAGATGAACATCAAGCGTCTGATGGACCTGGGCTGCTACCGCGGCCTGCGCCACCGCCGCAACCTGCCCGTGCGCGGTCAGCGCACCCATACCAATGCCCGCACCCGCAAGGGCCCGGCCAAGCCGATCGCCGGCAAGAAGAAGTAAGGAAGGGCAGAGACCATGGCACGTCAGACCACCCGCAATGCGCCCAAGCGCAAGGAACGCAAGAACATCGCCGCCGGCGTGGCGCATGTGAACTCGACCTTCAACAACACCAAGGTGCTGATCTCGGACGTTCAGGGCAACGCGATTGCCTGGTCGTCGGCCGGCACCATGGGGTTCAAGGGCTCGCGGAAATCGACCCCCTACGCCGCCCAGCTGGCTGCCGAGGATGCCGGCCGCAAGGCGCAGGAACACGGCGTCAAGACCATCGAGGTCGAGGTGCAGGGACCCGGCTCGGGCCGCGAGAGCGCACTGCGCGCCCTTGCCTCGGTCGGCTTCAACATCACCTCGATCCGCGACGTGACGCCGATTGCGCATAACGGGTGCCGTCCGCCCAAGCGCCGCCGGGTCTGACCCTTTCTCATCGGGGCGGGGCCGTGCCTTAGGGGCGCGGCCCTGCCTTGCGTTTTACCCTCGGGAGTTTCCGACTTGGGACATGGGCCGGGAACGAGCATGGAGGCGACAGGCATGATCCAGAAGAATTGGCAGGAACTCATCAAGCCGACTCAGCTTGAGATCCGTCCGGGGCCAGACCCCGAACGGATGGCGACCGTGATTGCCGAACCGCTGGAGCGCGGCTTCGGCCTGACCATGGGCAACGCGCTGCGCCGCGTGCTGCTCTCCTCGCTCCAGGGCGCCGCGATCACCAGCGTCCAGATCGACAACGTGCTGCACGAGTTCTCGTCGGTCGCCGGCGTCCGCGAGGACGTCACCGACATCGTGCTGAACCTGAAGGGCGTCGCGCTCCGGATGGACGCGGACGGGCCGAAGCGGGTGACGGTCTCGGCCAAGGGCCCGGGCATCGTGACCGCCGGCGACATCTCCGAGACCATGGGCGTCGAGGTTCTGAACCGCAGCCACGTGATCTGCCACCTGGACGATGGCGCCGACCTGTTCATGGAACTGACCGTGAACACCGGCAAGGGCTATGTGGCCGCCGACAAGAACCGCCCCGAGGACGCCCCGATCGGTCTGATCCCGATCGACGCGATCTATTCCCCGGTGCGCAAGGTCAGCTACGACGTGCAGCCCACCCGCGAGGGCCAGGTGCTGGACTATGACAAGCTGACCCTGAAGCTGGAAACCGACGGCTCGGTCCGCCCCGACGACGCGGTCGCCTATGCCGCGCGGATCCTGCAGGACCAGCTGCAGATCTTCGTCAACTTCGACGAGCCCGAACCGGCCCGCAGCGAGCTTGAGGACGATGGCCTCGAATTCAACCCGCTCTTGCTGAAGAAGGTCGACGAACTGGAACTGTCGGTCCGCTCGGCGAACTGCCTGAAGAACGACAACATCGTCTATATCGGCGACCTGATCCAGAAGACCGAAGCCGAAATGCTGCGGACCCCGAACTTCGGCCGGAAGTCGCTGAACGAGATCAAGGAAGTGCTCTCGGGCATGGGCCTGCACCTCGGCATGGATGTCGAGGACTGGCCGCCCGAGAACATCGAGGAACTGGCGAAGAAGTTCGAAGACCAGTTCTGAGCAATCTGGCGTCGACCCCGGACCGGATCCGGGGCCGCGCCGCCCACGGACTGCGGCGCCCCGGGCCTGACCCGGGGCCGCCCCCCGCCCGGCGGAACATCGCGCGAACGGAAACGTGCAAACGGTGCTTTTGCCAAATCGTGAACGGGCAATCCCGCCCCAAGGAGAGCCTTCCCTTACGCAGGGAGGCCGGACAAAGCATAAGCTGTAGGACCTAAGACATGCGTCACGCCCGCGGATACCGCCGCCTGAACCGCACCCACGAGCACCGCAAGGCGCTCTGGGCCAACATGGCCGGCTCGCTGATCGAACACGAACAGATCAAGACCACCCTGCCGAAGGCGAAGGAACTTCGCCCGATCGTCGAGAAGCTGATCACGCTCGCCAAGCGCGGCGACCTGCATGCCCGCCGCCAGGCCGGGGCACAGCTGAAGCAGGACGCGCTGGTCGGCAAGCTGTTCGAGGTGCTCGGCCCCCGCTACAAGGACCGCCAGGGCGGCTATGTCCGTGTCCTGAAAGCCGGATTCCGCTATGGCGACATGGCGCCGATGGCGATCATCGAATTCGTCGACCGCGATCCCGAAGCCAAGGGCTCGGGCGACAAGGCCCGGGTCGCGGCCGAGGCCGAGATGGAAGACGCCGACGCCTGAGCGCCGGCACCGACGACCCGAGGGGCCCCGCAAGGGGCCCTTTTTCTTTGCCGCTCCGCTTCGGGCGGACCTTCCTTGCGCCTTCTTCTTGGCCCAAATACTCCGGGGGAACCCGGCCCGTCGGGCCGGGTGGGGGCAGCGCCCCCGCGTCTTCAGCGAGAGCGAAACGAGACAGCCGTGGCCGACCTGTTCGACACCGATCCCGCTTCCCCGCCGAAGCCTGCCGCCGACACCCGGCCGCTGGCCGACCGGCTGCGCCCGACCACCCTCGCCGAGGTGATCGGCCAGCAGGCGCTGCTCGGCCCCGAAGGCCCGCTGGGGGGCATGCTGGTCGCCGGGCGGCTCACTTCGGTGATCCTCTGGGGCCCGCCGGGGGTGGGCAAGACCACCATCGCCCGGCTGCTCGCCGATGCGACCGACCTCGACTTCGTGCAGGTCAGTGCGATCTTCACCGGGGTGGCCGAACTTCGGAAGGTGTTCGACGCCGCGAAGCTCCGGCGCCGGGCCGGGGGCGGCACGCTGCTGTTCGTGGACGAGATCCATCGCTTCAACCGGGCCCAGCAGGACGGTTTCCTGCCGCATATGGAGGACGGCTCGATCGTCCTGGTGGGCGCCACGACGGAAAACCCGTCCTTCGAGCTGAACGCCGCGCTTCTGAGCCGGGCGCAGGTGCTGGTGCTGCAGCGGCTGGACGCGGCGGCGCTGGAAACCCTGGCGGCCCGGGCCGAGACCCTGACCGGCCGGGCCCTGCCGCTGACCCCGGATGCCCGGGCGGCGCTGATCGCCATGGCCGATGGCGACGGAAGGGCGGCGCTGAACCTGATCGAGACGGTGCAGGGCTGGCGGCTGGACGCGCCGATCGACGCGCAGGCGCTGGCGGGGCGGCTGATGCGGCGGGCGGCGAACTATGACAAGTCCGGCGACGGGCACTACAACCTGATCTCGGCGCTGCACAAGTCGGTGCGCGGGTCGGATCCCGATGCCGCGCTCTACTGGCTGGCGCGGATGCTGGAAGGCGGCGAGGATCCGCGCTTCCTGGCCCGCCGGATCACCCGCATGGCAGTCGAGGACATCGGCCTGGCCGACCCGCAGGCGCAGACCCTGTGCCTGGCCGCCTGGGAGGTCTACGAGCGGCTCGGCTCGCCCGAGGGCGAACTGGCGCTGGCCCAGGCGGTGGTCTATCTGGCGCTCGCCCCGAAATCGAATGCGGGCTATGTCGCCTACAAGGCGGCGCGGGGCGCGGCGCGAGCCAGCGGCTCGGCCCCGCCGCCCCGGCATATCCTGAACGCGCCGACCCGGCTGATGAAGGAACAGGGCTATGGCGCCGGCTATGCCTATGACCACGACGCCGAGGATGCCTTTTCCGGGCAGGACTACTTCCCCGAAGGCATGGCGCGGCCAGGCTTCTACCAACCCGTGGAACGCGGCTTCGAGCGCGACCTGGCCAAGCGGATGGACTACTTCGCGAAGCTGCGGGCGAAGCGGCGCGGCGACGGTTGACCGCGAAGGGCGAAGGCGCGACATAGCCGGCATGGTGTCGATCTCCCATCTTGTCCAGGTCATGCTCGGCGGTGCTTTTGGCGCCGGCGCCCGGTATCTGGCAAACGTCACCGCGTTGCGCCTGATCGGCCCGGGCTTTCCCTGGGCGACCCTGTTCGTGAACGTGACCGGCTCGCTTCTGATGGGGCTTCTGGTGGGCGTCTTCGCGGCCCGCAGCCTGACCCATCTGCACCCCTTCGTGCTGACAGGGATCCTCGGCGGCTTCACCACCTTCTCGGCCTTCTCTCTGGACGCCGCGACGCTGTGGACGCGGGGCGAGGCCGGGCTGGCACTGGTCTATGTGGCGGCCTCGGTCGCGCTGTCGCTGCTGGCGATCGCGGTCGGGCTCTGGCTTGGAAGGTTCGTGATCCCATGAGCGGCGTGCAGACCCTGACCGTGACCGCCGACGAGGGCGAACAGCGGCTTGACCGCTGGTTCCGCCGGCGCTTTCCCCATGTCACCCAGGCGCGGATCGAGAAGATGTGCCGCACCGGCGAGATCCGCGTCGATGGCGGCCGGGTCAAGGCCGCGAGCCGCATCGCGCCGGGCCAGAGCGTGCGGGTGCCGCCGCTGCCCGACAGCGCCGCGCCCGAGGTGCAGCGCCCGAAGGACGCCGTGTCGGACGCCGATGCCGAGATGATCCGCACCTGCGTGCTGTACCGCGACGCCCATATCCTGGCCCTGAACAAGCCGCCGGGCCTGCCCACCCAGGGCGGCACCGGCCAGACCCGGCATGTGGACGGCATGACCGAGGCGCTGCGCTTCGACGCCACGGAAAAGCCGCGGCTGGTGCACCGGCTGGACCGGGACACCTCGGGGGTGCTGCTGCTGGCGCGCACCCGCGCGGCGGCCATGGGGCTGACCCGGGCCTTCCGGTCGCGCGACACCCGGAAAATCTACTGGGCCGCGGTGGCCGGCGTGCCGCACCCGGCGATGGGGACGATCCGTTTCGGGCTGGTCAAGGCACCGGGGCATGGCGCCAAGGGCGAGGGCGAGAAGATGCGCTGCATCCACCCCGACCTGGTGGACCAGACCCCCGATGCCAAGCGGGCGGTGACCGACTATGCGGTGCTGTCCGGGCTGGGCGGGCGCTGTTCATGGATGGCGCTGGTGCCGGTGACGGGGCGGACGCACCAGCTGCGCGCCCATATGGCCGAGATCGGCCACCCGGTCATCGGCGACGGCAAGTATGGCGGGTCCGGGCAGGAGAACCTGGGGTCGGGCTGGGGCGCGCAACTGGGCGGCGAGATCAGCCGCAAGCTGCACTTGCATGCCCGCCAGATCGCGCTGACCCACCCGGTGACCGGGGCCCGGCTGACCATCACCGCACCGCTGCCGCCACACATGGCGCGGACGTGGGAAGCCTTCGACTGGCGCGCCGCCGATGTGCCTGAAGACCCGTTCGAGGACGAGGCATGAGCAGCACGGTGAAGCTGGCCATCTTCGACGTGGACGGGACGCTGATCGATTCCCAGGGCCACATCAACGCCGCCATGGCCGAGGCCTTCGCCGTCGTGGGCGAGGAGGTGCCGGCCCGGGCCGAGATCCGCGCGGTGATCGGTCTGTCGCTGCCGCGGGCGCTGGCGACGCTGGCACCGAACTGGGACGAGGCCACGCTGGGCCGCGCCCTTGCTGCCTACAAGGACGCGTTCGTGGCGGTGGCGGACCTGCAGGGGGCGGCGGCGGCGCCCCTGTTCCCCGGCACGATCGAGATGCTGGACGTGCTGGCGCGCCATGACGCGCTGAACCTCGGCATCGCCACCGGGAAGTCGCGCCGCGGGCTGGAGCGGATCCTCGACCTGCACGACCTGCGCGGGCGTTTCGTGACCACACAGGTAGCCGACGACCACCCGTCGAAGCCGCATCCCGCCATGGTTCTGGCCGCCCTCGATGCGGTCGGTTGCGCGCCGGGCGAAGCGGTGATGATCGGCGACACCGCTTTCGACATGGACATGGCGCGGGCGGCCGGGGTCGCCACCATCGCGGTCAGCTGGGGCTATCACCCGGTGGACCGTCTTGAGGCTGCCGGGCCGGACGCGCTGGTGCATGACATGGCCGTGCTGGCCGCAACTGTCGCGGAAACCCTGGGGCTCTGACATGGCAGAATGGAAGACGCGCCGGTTCTGGCGCGAGGCCGGTATCGCGCCGGTGGCAGGCGGCTTCGAAGTTCGACTCGACGGCCGGCCGGTCCGGACCCCGGCGAAGGCGCCGCTGGTCCTGCCAAGCGCCGCACTGGCCGCGGCCATCGCCACCGAATGGGACGCCCAGTCCGAGGCCGTGAAGCCCCAGACCATGCCGCTGACCCGGCTGGCCAATTCCGCGGCCGATACGGTCGCGGCGAACCATGCGGCGGTGGCGGCGCTGGTCGCTGCCTATGGCGGGACGGATCTGGTCTGCTATCGAGCCGAGGCGCCCGTGGCGCTGGCCGAGCGGCAGGCGGCGGGCTGGGATCCGCTGGTCGACTGGGCCGCGGCCACGCTGGGGGCGCCGCTGCGGGTCGGCCACGGCGTCGTCCACATCGCCCAGCCCGAGGCCAGCCTGGCCGCGCTGTCCCGCCACGTCGCCGCGCTGGACCACTGGGACCTGACCGCGCTGCACGAACTGGTCGCCCTGTCCGGGTCGCTGGTGATCGGCCTGGCCGCGATCCGCACCGACCGCCCGCGCGCGGCGCTGTGGGCGGCCTCGCGGATCGACGAGGACTGGCAACAGGACGTGTGGGGCTACGACGAGGAGGCCGCCGAGATGGCGGCGTTCAGGGCGCAGGGCTTCCACGACGCGGCGCGGTTCTTCGATCTCAGGCACCTGGACTGAGCAGGGCGAGACGTCCGTCGCCTTGAGACCATTTCCGACAGTGTTGGCCCGACTGTCCCGTTGGCGACAGGCCGGCCGCCTCGGTTTTCGCCCAGCCGGCCGATTCCCGGCCTGACGGGATGGCAGGCTACTTGCTTCCAACAGGCTGCGGACCCGGGCGGCGCAGGCGACTGCCGCGATCCCTTGCGCGTCCGCGGGTGTGCCCCTTGGGCGCATCCCACGCCAACGGAAAGGAATGAGCCCATGGCGAACATCACATTCACCTCGCCGACGCTGCGCCGGGACAAGACGGTCTATGCGGTCGCGGGAAACACCAAGACCATCCTGGGCCTGGCCGAGGAACACCACATCCCGATCCCGTTCGAATGCCGGGACGGCAATTGCGGATCCTGCCTGATCGAGGTGATCTACCTCGACACCAAGGGCAAGATGGCGATCGCCCTGACCGAAAAGGAAAAGGCGCGGCTGAAGGAAATCAAGAAGCTGACCGAGGCCGAGATCGCCGAGGCCGAGGTCAACGACATGCCGCCCCGCTATCGTCTGGCCTGCCAGTACATCGTACGTCACGAGGATATCGTGATCCGCTTCACCGGGGAACCGGGCGGGGCCTGAGACCGGAAGGCGGGGGCGCCGGGCGACCGGCGCTTCCGCTTCAGTCGTCGATCAGGGCGCGCGGCACGATGAAGTCGACCACCCGGCCGCTGCCCCAGGCAAGGGCGCCCCAGTCGTCGATGTCGAAATCGGCGATCAGGGTCGCCAGCGTCGGATAGCGGTCGAAATCGGGATGGTCCGGGCTGGCGGCCAGCAGCCGCCCGGCCAGCAGGCCGATGCCGGGGTTGTGCCCCAGCATCGCCACGACGCGGCCCGTGGCGCCCTGCAGGACCGCGAACATCGCCTCGGGTTCGGCCAGGTACAGCTCGGGCACTTCGGTCACGGCGGGCGGGTTGCGAAGCTCGGCCGCGACCCGGTCCCAGGTCTCGCGGGTGCGGGCCGCACTGGAACACAGGACCTGGTCGGGGATGTGCCCCTCGGCCTTCATCCAGCGCCCGATCGCCTTGCAGGACTTGCGGCCGCGCCCGTTCAGCACGCGGTCGATGTCGGCGGCGTTGTCGTCGGCCCAGCTCGACTTGGCGTGGCGCATGAGGATCAGGCGTCGGGGCATCGGCGTGGACCTTTCGCGGTCAGGCAAGACGGATGATGGTGCCGGCACCGTGGTCGGTGAACAGCTCGAGCAGGCAGCAGTTCGGCGCCCGCCCGTCAAGGATCACCGCCGCCCGCACCCCGGCATCCAGCGCCGCCAGCGCGGTTTCCGTCTTGGGGATCATGCCGCCGGCGATGGTGCCGTCGGCGACCATCCGGCGGATGTCGGGGGCGGTCAGTTCGGTCAGCACCTGCCCCGAGGCATCCTTCACCCCGGCCACGTCGGTCAGCAGCAGCAGCCGCCGGGCGCCGAGCGCCGCGGCGATGGCGCCGGCGGCAGCGTCGCCGTTGACGTTGTAGCTCTGCCCGCCCTCGCCGACGCCCAGGGGCGCGATCACCGGGATCATCCGGGCCGCGAACAGGGTCTCCAGCACCTCGGTATTGACCTTCTCGGGCTTGCCGACGAAGCCGAGCGCCGGGTCGGCCAGGCTGCAGACCATCAGGTTCGCGTCCTTGCCCGACAGGCCGACGGCACGGCCGCCCTCGGCATTGATCGCGGCGACGATGCGCTTGTTGATCAGCCCGCCCAGCACCATCTCGACCACGTCCATCACCCGGGCGTCGGTGACGCGCTTGCCGTTGACGAAGGTGAACTCGATCCCCAGCTTGTCCAGCATCTCGTTGATCGCCGGGCCGCCGCCATGGACGATCACCGGGTTCACGCCCACCTGGCTCATCAGCGCCACGTCGCGGGCGAAGCCGCGCATCGCCTCGTCGCTGCCCATGGCATGGCCGCCCAGCTTGATGACGACGGTGGCGCCGTCATAGCGCTGCAGATAGGGCAGGGCCTCGGACAGGGTCCGGGCGGTCGCGATCCAGTCGCGGGTCATGGCGGTCTGCGGTTTCACGGGCCTCGTCCCTCCAGGGTCTGCGTGCCGGCGTGTTACAGGCAGTGCGCGCAGGTGTGAAGGGGCGCTAGGCCGGGGACAGCAGATCCGCGATCAGGCTTCTGAGCGTGGCGATGCCCTCGCCGGTCTCGGCCGAGGTGACGACCAGTTCGGGATAGGCGGCGGGGTGCTTGGCCAGCGCGCCGCGGACCTGGTCCAGCACCTGCTCGCGGTCCTTGGCCTTCAGCTTGTCGACCTTGGTGAGCACGGTCTGGAATGGCACGGCCGAGGTGTCGAGAAGCCGCAGGATCTCCTCGTCCACCGCCTTGATGCCGTGGCGTGCGTCGACCAGCACGAAGGCCCGGCGCAGGGTTGGCCGGCCCGCCAGATAGGCCTTCAGCAGCCGCTGCCAGGTTTCGACCTTGTTCAGCGGTGCCTCGGCGAAGCCATAGCCGGGCAGGTCGACCAGATAGAGATCGCCGCGGCTGAAGAAGTTGATCTCCTGGGTGCGGCCCGGGGTGTTGGACGCCCGCGCCAGCGCCCGGCGCCCGGTCAGGGCGTTGATCAGGCTTGACTTGCCCACGTTCGACCGGCCGGCGAAGCAGACCTCGATCCGGTCCGCCGGGGGCAGCCCGTCCATGGCGACGACGCCCTTCAGGAAGGTGGTTTCGGCGGCGAACAGCATCCGGCCACGCTCGCGGGCGATCGCGTCGGGTTCCGGCGCGACCGGAAAGGGCAGGGCGGTCATGCCAGCACCTCGACCGGGTCGCCAACGGCCACCGCGCCGCCTTCGGCCACGGTGGCATAGACGCCGAACTGGGTGTGGCCCCAGCCGGCTTCCAGCGCGCCGAGCGTGTCGGCATCGCGCAGGCCGGTCTCGGGATCGGTGGCGGTGGCGAGGCAGCGGCCGGTGCGCACTTCGACCGACAGGATCGCGTCGCCGATGCGCAGGTGGCGGCCGACCAGATCGAATTCCTGCCAAGGCTCCCAGCCGTCGACCCAGAAGTTGCCGCGGAAGCGGTCGCGCGACAGCGGCCGGCCGACCCGGCCCTCCAGCGCGGCCAGCGAGGCGGTGCTGAGGACACTGACCGAGGGGAACGGGCTGTCGGTGAAACCGGCGCCGGCGGCACGGACGATCGCCACCGGTGCGGCACGGTCCTCGGGCATCAGGGGCGCGATCCAGTCAAGGAAACGGTCCGCCTCGCGATCCGGGGCGAAGGTCAGGGGGGACAGCGCCGGGTGGCGCAGGGTGACTTCCTCGCGCCCCTCGTCGAGGCGCGCGGTGATCGCCATCAGCGCCGGCACCTTGGCGCCCCGGGTGAAGTTGGCGCAGGGGACCCAGTCCTGTCCGTTCAGCCGCGCCGCCTCGTGCGCTACCGCCCAGGTCCGGTCCCAGGGCAGGGTCTGGCCCGCGCTCAGGCGCACCCTGTCCATGGCCTCGCGGCCATGGGCCTTGATCGGGTGCCGCCAGATCGCGACCAGACGTGCCGTCATGGCTTCCCGTTCGGCGTCGCGTCGGTCTTCTTGAAGGTCGACCGGATGTTGCCCATCAGGTCGGGCCGGTAGCCGTGGCTGCGCATGATCATGTATTGCTGCGAGAAGGTCAGCATGTTGTTGGTGATCCAGTAGAGCACCAGCCCCGAGGCGAAGCTGCCCAGGGTGAACATGAAGATCCACGGCATCCAGTTGAAGATCATCGCCTGGGTCGGGTCGGTGGGGGCCGGGTTCAGCTTCTGCTGCAGCCACATCGAGATCCCCAGCACGATCGGCAGCACGCCCAGCGACAGGATCGCCAGCATCGACCCGGCCTCGGGCGCGGCCCAGGGCAGCAGGCCGAACAGGTTCAGGACCGACGACGGGTCGGGCGCCGACAGATCGCGGATCCAGCCGAACCACGGCGCCTGGCGCAGTTCGATGGTGACGAAGATCACCTTGTAGAGCGAGAAGAAGATCGGGATCTGCAGCAGGATCGGCAGGCAGCCCGCGGCGGGGTTCACCTTCTCGCGCTTGTAGAGCGCCATCATCTCCTGCTGGAGCTTCATGCGGTCGTCGCCGCACTGCTCCTTCAGCTTCTCCATCTCGGGCTGGAGTTCCTTCATCTTCGCCATCGAGGCATAGGATTTCCAGGCCAGCGGCAGCAGCAGGCACTTCAGGATCAGGGTCAGGGCGATGATCGACCAGCCCATGTTGCCGATCAGGGCATGCAGGTGGTGCAGCACCCAGAAGATCGGCTTGGTCAGGAAGAAGAACCAACCCCAGTCGATCGAGTCGATGAAGCGCTGCACGCCAAGGTTGTTCTGGTAGTCCTTGATGGTCTGCCATTCCTTGGCGCCGGCGAACAGGTAGGACTTGACCTCGACGGTCTCGCCCGGCGCGATGGTCTGGGTTGGCAGCCGGGTCTCGGTCTGGAACACGTCGCTGCCGGGAACGTACTTGGCGACCGACTCGAAGGCCTGGCCCGGGATCGGGATCAGGGTGGTCATCCAGTACTTGTCAGTGAAGCCGATCCAGCCGTCCGTGGCGACCTGGATCGCGTCGGCCGGCGTGCCTTCGCGTTCGGACACGTCCAGATCAGGGATGCTCTTGAACTTGATCTCCTGCAACTGGCCGTCGGACATCCGCACCACGCCTTCGTGCAGCACGAAGAACTGCGGCGTCCTTGGCGCGCCGTGGCGGGCGACGATGCCGTAGGGGGCAAGGCGGTGTTCCTCGCCGGTCAGGTTCTCCACGCTTTGGGCGATGGTGAACATGAAATGATCGTCAACGCTGATGGTGCGGCGGAACACCAGCCCGGCGCCGTTGTCCCAGCGCAGGGTGACCGGGGTCGCCGAGGTCAGGGTCTCGCCCGACTCCACGGTCCAGACGGCGTCGAGCCCGGGAACCTGGGCGTAGTCGAGGGTGCCGCCGGGCGCCCAGCCATAGACAGCGTAGTAGGCGTCAGGCGCGCCGAGCGGGGACAGGAGCCGCACCAGTGGGCTCGCCGGGTCCACCGTCTCGCGGTAGCCGCGCAGGAGCAGGTCGTCGATCCGCCCGCCGGTGAGCGCGATCGAGCCTTCCAGACCGGGGGTGTCGATCCTGACCCGGCCCGATGTGGCCAAGGCCTGGTCGCGGGTCAGGGTGCCGGTGGGCGCGGCGGCGGTGCCGGTGGCGGCCGGCGCGGCGGACTGGCCGCCGGGCGCCGCGGTCTGTTCGACCGTCGTCGCCGCCGGGGGCGTCCGCGGTTCGGGCGGCGGGAACAAGAGGAACCAACCCACGATCACGACGAAGCTCAGCAGCGTCGCGAGGAGCAGGTTCTTGTTTTGATCGTCCATGTAGGGCACCGCCTCGGGAGCACAGATTCCGGGCAGGTTCAACAGGCCGCGGCCGGGAAGGTCAAGCGGTTTTCCCGGCGTCGCTGGGACGGGGCGGCGGGCTCAGCCGATCCGGCGGCAGACGTCGGGCGGAGCGGTCCGGCTGGCGTTGTGCCGTTCCAGCCAGGCCAGGGTCTCGTCGAAGGGCATTGGCCGGGCGATGCCGAAGCCCTGGACATGGCCGCAGCCGAGTTGGGCCAGGATGGTGTGTTCGCCGGAGGTTTCGACCCCTTCGGCCACCGCGCCGAGGTCGAGCCGTTCGCACATGGTCAGGATCGCGGCCACCATGCGCTGCTGTTCCCGGTCGGTGTCGAGCCGCGACACGAAGGACCGATCGATCTTGATCCGGCTGATCGCGAAGCGGCGGATCGAGGTGATCGAGGCATGGCCGGTACCGAAATCGTCAAGGTCGATGCCGCAGCCCAGATCCGCCAGCGCCGCGATGTTGCGGCTGATGATGTCGTCGGGCGCGTCCGAGATCACCGATTCCAGCACCTCGAGGGTCAGCCGGTCGGGGGTCAGGTCGTGGCGGTCGATTTCCCACGCGATGCGGTGGGGCAGGTTCGGGTCGCGCAGTTCCGCCGCCGAGAGGTTGACCGCGACGCTGCCCACGTCGTGGCCGGCGCAGTCCCAGACCGACAGCGCCGCCAGCGCCTGGGCGAGCATCGCCTGGCCCAGCTGTTCCATCCGGCCGGCGGCTTCGATCGCCGGCAGGAATTCACCGGGCGGGACCAGACCCCGGGTCGGGTGCTGCCAGCGCGCCAGCGCCTCGAACCCGCTGACCTTGCCGGTGTCGGTGCAGATCTGCGGCTGGAACCAGGCGCGGATCTGCCCGGTCTCGAGCGCGACGCGGACATCGCCGGTCAGCGCCGCCCGGGTCTCGCGCCGGATCTGCAGTTCGGCCGAGTGGGCGCGGATCGACCCCGCTCCGGCCGCCCGCGCCTCGAGCATCGCGGATTCGGCGGCGGCCAGCAGGCCCGGCCCGGTGGGATCGGACAGCCGGTCGGCCATGGCGAAGCCGATCGACAGGCTGATGCGGACGGTGGTCGCGTCGAGCTCGATCGGGTCGAGGACCGCGACCTGAAGCCGGGCCGCGATCTGGATCAGGCCTTCCAGGTCGAACCGGACGGCGGGGGCGAGGGCGACGGCGAAGTTGCCGCTGTCCAGCCGCTCCAGCCGGTCGGCCTCGCGCAGCGCCCGCGCCAGCCGCTGGAGGATCGCGTCGGAAATGCCCTCCGACGCCCGGGGACCGAGCTGTTCGGTGAAGCGCACCATGTCGTCCACGTGGATCACGAGACAGGCCGCGGTCTGGCCCGGCCGGGCCAGCGCGGAGTCGAGGGCCGTCTCGACCCGCGCGCGGGGGTGGTCGGGCGCCGGGGCCATGGCGAGGCCGGCCCGGGCGGTCTGCATCCCATAGGCGGCAACCGGCCCGAGGATGGCAAGCGCGACCAGCGCCCATTCCCCCAGCCCCCGTTGCGCCGCCAGCGCCAGCACGGGCAGGACCGCCAGCAGGTGGGCGGGCTGCAGGCCGGCGAGGAGGCCGGCGACGGGACGGACAGGGACGGACAGGGGCCAGTGCCGAGCCATGGGAGGGCGCCTTTCGCAGGTCGAATGACGCCAGCCTTATCCGCTTCCCGTAAGGCGTGAGTTAACGGAAGCCGCGGCTTTCCTTGATAAATTTAGATGAATTCGGGCGGTTCGCCGGACCGGCTGCCAACCGCCAGCGCCGCGAAGTCGAACAGCTTCGGATCCAGCAGGTGCGAGGGGCGGGCGTTGGTCAGGGCGCGGAACATCACCTGCCGGCGGCCCGGGCTGCGCGCCTCCCAGCCGTCGAGGATCGCCTTGACCTGCTGGCGCTGCAGCCCGTCCTGGCTGCCGCAGAGGTCGCAGGGGATGATCGGGTACTTCATCGCGCGGGCGAAGCGGTCGCAATCGGCCTCGGCCACATGGGCCAGCGGGCGCAGCACCAAGAGGTCGCCGTCCTCGTTCAGCAGCTTCGGCGGCATCGTCGCCAGCCGTCCGCCGTGGAACAGGTTCATGAAGAAGGTTTCCAGGATGTCGTCGCGGTGGTGGCCCAGCACCACGGCGGAGCAGCCTTCCTCGCGGGCGATCCGGTAGAGGTTGCCGCGCCGCAGCCGCGAGCAGAGCGCGCAATAGGTCCGTCCCGCCGGCACCTTGTCCATCACGATGGAGTAGGTGTCCTGGTATTCGATCCGGTGCGGCACGCCCATCCGGGTCAGGAAATCGGGCAGCACGGTCGCGGGAAAGCCCGGCTGGCCCTGGTCGAGGTTGCAGGCGAGGATCTCGACCGGCAGCAGCCCGCGCCATTGCAGTTCGGTCAGGGCGGCCAGCAGGGTATAGCTGTCCTTGCCCCCCGACAGGCAGACCAGCCAGCGCGCACCGCGCCCGCCTGCGGCGGCAGGGGCGTCCGGCACGATCATGCCGTAGTGTTCGACCGCCTCGCGCACCTCGCGCACGATCCGCTTGCGCAGCTTGCGGAATTCGGTCGACCCGGGGGCGCCGTGGAAGAGCGGGTGAATGTCGTCGGCGTCATCGTCCAGCATGGCACCGGGCCTAGCGCCGAAGGCCGCCCCAGGCAAGCCGGTTGGGCGATCTTGCGGCTCAGTCGGGGACGTTGTCGATGCCCGAGGCGCCGAACGGATGGCAGCGGGCGATGCGGCGCAGGGTCAGCCAGCCGCCGCGCAGGGCGCCGTGCTTCTCCAGCGCCTCGAGCGCATAGGCGGAACAGGTGGGCTGGAAGCGGCAGGAGTGCCCGACCCAGGGCGACAGGATCAGGCGATAGGCCCGCACTGGCAGCGCGACGGCGTGGGCGAGCGGGCTCATCCCGCCGGCCGGCGGTCTCCGCCGGCGCCGCCATGCACCCGGTCGAGCGCGGCGGACAAGTCGCGGTGCATCTGGGCGAAGTCCAAGGTGGCGGTCGCGCCTTCGCGGCCGATCAGGACATAGTCCCAGCCGGGGCGACCGCGAGCGGCCAGCAGCGCTCGTGCCAGCGCCCGCAGCCGCCGCTTGGCGCGGTTGCGCGCCACGGCGTTGCCGACCTTCTTCGAGCAGGTGAAGCCCACGCGCACGGCATCGGCGCCGCCATCCGCGGCGGGACGCTGGCGCGCCTGCAGCAGGAAGCCGGGCATCGAGGCACGACGGGCCCGCGCCGCGGCGAGGAAATCGGCGCGCCGGGTCAGCGTGGTCATGGCACGGACGGCGGCCACGGATCCGGAACGACCGGCGCGACGCGCCACGCCATCGGGCGCCGCGGCGGGCCCGGGCTGAACCGCCCCCGGCATGACCGCAAAGGCCAGCGCGGATCCCGTGGTCCCGGCCGTCATGGCGTGCCGATCAGGCGCTCAGTTTCTTCCGGCCGCGGGCACGCCGGGCGTTCAGGATGTTGCGGCCGGCCTTGGTCGCCATGCGCGCGCGGAACCCGTGGCGCCGCTTGCGCACGAGATTGCTGGGCTGGTAGGTGCGTTTCATCGCTCCGTCTCCGTTCCTTGCGGCCCTGCGCATACGGATTCGCGAGCCGGTCAATTCGAAGCCCCGCCTTTAGGGACTATTCCCTGTGCCGTCAATTCGTTTGACGCCCGCGGCGGAGAAGGTTGTCCCTGCGGTCACGGGGGTGGGCGCGGCACCGGTCCCGCGCGCGGTTGCCGGCCCCCTCCGCCGGGATCAATCGGTCGTGATCCGTGGCGGTCCTGCTGGCCCGGAGAGGTCTTCGTCGCCATAGTCGGGTCGAGCCGGGGAAGGACAACGGATGACCGACGCGACCCATGCCGGACGGCAAGCCGGGCTGATCCGGCTGCTGCCGCTTCTGGCGGTGGCCGTGCTGGCCCTCGGCGGCGCGGTCCTGTTCGGCGACCGGCTGAGCCTCGAGGCGCTGGCGCGCCATCACGACCGGCTGATCGCCTTCCGCGATGCCCATTATCTGCTGGCCGTGGCGGGCTTCGTCACCGCCTACGCGACGCTGGCCGCGCTCAGCCTGCCGGGCGCCACGGTGGCGACGCTGACCGGAGGCTTCCTGTTCCAGACCTTTCCCGGCGTCCTCTACAATGTGGCCGGGGCGACGGTCGGGGCGTGCCTGCTGTTCCTTGCCGTACGCCAGGGCCTTGGGACGCGGCTGTCGGCGCGGATCGACGCCGCGCAAGGCCGGGTCCACCGGATCAAGCAGGGCATCGACCGTAACCAGTGGGAGATGCTGTTCCTGATCCGGCTGGTGCCCCTGGTGCCGTTCTTCGTCGCCAACCTGATCCCGGCGCTGGTGGGGGTGCCGTTCCACCGCTTTCTGGTCTCGACCATGCTGGGCATCCTGCCCGCCGCGCTGGTCTATACCTCGGTCGGGGCCGGGCTGGGGACCGTGCTGGACCAGGGCGGCGCCGCGGACCCGGGCGTGGTGCTGACCGCGCCGGTGGCCCTGCCGATCCTCGGACTTTGCGCGCTGGCGGTCCTGTCGATGGTGGTGCGCGCGCGCCGCCGGGGCGGAAACTGATGGCGGGCGGCGGGCGCGTGCGCTTCGACGCCGATGTCTGCGTGATCGGCGCCGGGTCGGGTGGGCTGTCGGTGGCCTATGCCGCCGCGCGTCTGGGCGCGCGGGTGGTGCTGGTCGAAGGCGGTGCCATGGGGGGCGACTGCCTGAACACCGGCTGCGTGCCCTCGAAGGCGCTGATCGCCGCCGCCCGGCACGCGCAGACGATGCGCGAGGGCGCCCGCTTCGGCATCGCCCCGGTCGAGCCGCATGTGGATTTCGCCGCCGTGATGGCCCAAGTGCACCGGGTCATCGCCACCATCGCGCCGGTGGACAGCCAGGACCGCTACGAAGGCTTCGGCGTCCGGGTGATCCGCGACTGGGCGCGCTTCGTCTCGCCCGAGGCCATCGAGGCCGGCGGCGAAACGATCACCGCCCGGCGCTTCGTGATCGCCACCGGGTCGCGGCCGCGGATCCCGGCGGTTCCGGGGCTGGACGGCGTGGCGTACCTGACCAACGAGTCGGTGTTCGACCTGACCACCTGCCCGGCGCACCTGATCGTGCTGGGGGGCGGTCCGATCGGGATCGAACTGGCGCAGGCCTTCCGCCGGCTCGGCGCCCAGGTGAGCGTAATCGAGGCCGGCCGCGCGCTGGGGCGCGAGGACCCGGAGGCGGCGGCGCTGGTGCTGGCGCGGCTGCGCGCCGAGGGCGTGGCGATCCGGGAAGGCAGCGCTGTCGGTTCGGTGGCGCAGGTTGGCGACGACATCGCCGTGACCACGACCGACGGGGTGCTGCGCGGCAGTCACCTGCTGGTGGCCACCGGGCGGCACGCCGATCTGGGGCGGCTCGACCCCGCGGCGGGCGGGGTTGCCTACGACGACCGGGGAGTCAGGGTCGATGCCCGGCTGCGCAGCAACAACCGGCGGGTCTATGCGGTGGGCGACGCGGCTGGGGGGATGCAGTTCACCCATCTGGCGAATTATCACGCCGGCATCGTGATCCGGCAGATCCTGTTCGGCCTGCCGGCCCGGGCCACCACCGGGCACATTCCGCGCGTTACCTATGCCGATCCGGAACTGGCCCAGATCGGCCTGACCGAGGCCGAGGCGCAGAAGGCCCACGGCGCCCGGCTCGAAGTGCTGCGCTTTCCCTATGCCGAGAACGACCGCGCCCAGGCCGGCGGGCAGACCGACGGCTTCATCAAGGTGATGGCGGTCGGCGGCCGGCCCGTGGGCGTCACCATCGCCGGCGCCGAGGCGGGTGAGATCGTCGCGCTCTGGTCCTTTGTCATGGCCAATCGGCTGAAGCTTGCCGCGGTGGCGAATATGGTTGCGCCCTATCCGACGCTTGGCGAGATTGGCAAACGGGCGGCGGGTGCTTACTTCAGTCCCAGGCTGTTCGACAACGGGATGGTGAAGCGGGTGGTCGGGCTGGTTCAACGCATCCTGCCCTGAGCCTGCAAGGGACAGGCATGTTGAATTCGCTTTCAGGCCGGTTCCTGATTCTCACGATCCTTTTCGTCATGCTGGCCGAGGTGCTGATCTTCGTGCCGTCGGTGGCGCGCTATCGAGAAAGCTATCTTCTGTCCCGGCTCGACCGGGCGCAGATCGCCTCGCTGGCGCTGCTGGCCGACGACATGCTCGCCCCGGACGTCGAGGCCGAACTGCTGCGGAACGCCCAAGTCTACAACGTGGTGCTGCGCCGGGACGAGATCCGCCAGCTGGCGCTGTCCTCGCCGATCCCCGAGCCGGTGACGGCGACCTACGACCTGCGCGCGCCGACGGCTCTGGCCCTGATGCGGGACGCGATGCTGCAGCTTGTGCAGCCCGGCAACCACATCATCCGGGTGATCGGCAACCCGACGAAGGACGCCGGGCTTCTGATCGAAGTCACGATGGAGTCCGAGCCGCTGCGCCGGGCGATGATCGACTATGGCATTCGCATCCTGATCCTGTCGGCGCTGATCTCGGCGGTCACGGCGACGTTGCTGTTCGTTGCGGTGCGCATGATGATGGTGAACCCGATCAAGAACGTGGTCGCCTACATGAAGACCTATGCCGCCGCGCCCGAGGATGTGCGCACGATCATCCGCCCGACCACCCGGGTGCGCGAACTGCGCGAGGCGGAACTGGCGCTCCAGTCGCTGCAGACCGACCTGACCGGCGCGCTGCGCCAGAAGGAACGGCTGGCGCTGCTGGGCGGCGCGGTAGCGAAGATCAGCCACGACCTGCGCAACATCCTGGCCACGGCGCAGCTGTTTGCCGACGGCATGGCCGAAAGCGAGGATCCGCGGGTGAAGCGATCGGCGCCGAAGCTGGTGAACTCGATCCGGCGCGCGGTTCACCTGTGCGAGGCGACGCTGGCTTTCGGCAAGGCCGAGGAACCGCCGCCCGAACTGGGCCGCCACCTTCTGGCCGGCATCGTCGAGGACGTGTTCGAGAACGAACGCCTGGCCTCGGACAGCGGGCTGGTGGCGTTCGTCAACGCGGTGCCGCCCGGCATGGTGCTGCGCTGCGATGCCGACCAGATCTTCCGGGTGATCGCCAACATGGCCCGCAACGCCCGCCAGGCGATCGAGGCGACCGGCCAGGCGGGAAGCGTGACGGTCGGCGCCGAGGAAACCGACGGCGAATGGACCCTGATGGTGGCCGATACCGGCCCCGGCCTGCCCGCCAAGGCGCGCGAGCACCTGTTCTCGCCGTTCCAGGGCAGCTTCCGCAAGGGCGGGATCGGGCTGGGGCTGGTGATCTCGGCCGAACTGGTGCGCGGCCATGGCGGCAAGCTGGAGCTGCTGCGCAGCGACACCGCCGGCACCGCCTTCCGCATCCGCCTGCCGAAGGGGGTGAGCGTGCTGGCCCAGCCCGCCGCCTGATTTTCCGCTTGCGGTCCCCCGGAGGCAGGGCTAATGAGCCGCCTCACGCGCTGGTAGCTCAGTTGGATAGAGTACTTGACTACGAATCAAGGGGTCGGGGGTTCGAATCCTCCCCAGCGCGCCATCCCCTCTCGCTAAAGACGGCATGTGACGCGTCCCGTCCGCCCGGTCCCCTCACCGGGGGCAGTGCAGCGTCGTTCTAGGCCTCGTCGCAAAGCATCGTCAGGCGGTTGCGGTCCAGAATGGTGATGCGGCCATAGCCTGTGGCGATCGTCCGCTCGGCGATCAGCACGTTCAGCGACCGGCGCAGGCTGGACCGGGTCATGCCGAGAACCCGGCCAAGGTCATCCTGGTTGGCGTGGATCTCGGCGCCCTCTTGGGACAGCCGCAGCAGAAGCCGGGCGAGGCGCGCTCGCGGTGTCAGCGACAGGGCCTCGGACAGAAGCGTCAGCGCCAGCAGCGTGTTGCTTTGGGTCAGTTCGTAGAACGCCCGCCAGTGGCGGGGTTGTTCCGCCACAAGCAGGCGCAGGGCGGCGGCATTGACCCGGAATACGCGACATTCCGTTGCCGCAAAAAGCGAGACGACCCGCTCCGTACCGGAGAGGACGGCGGCTTCGCCGATCCAGAAGCCCGGTTCGGCCCGGTGCAGAGTCACCGGCTCGGCCCCGACCGGGGCGAACTGCAGCTCGATGCCGCCATGGGCCAGTCCATAGATCCCGTCCGCCGCGTCGCCATGCAGGTAGATCATCTCGCCCGCGGCATAGGTCCGCCAGCGCCCGTGGTCCGCGAACCAGTCCAGCAGGTCGCTGTCCTGCCGGGCCAGCCAGCCGACCCGGTCCAGCGGCGCGAGCCCCTGCCGAAATTTCTGCGCCGATTTGGCCAGATGAACCATTGTCGCTTCCGTTCGTGCATTAACGTCGTGGTAGAACTTTCGCGCGTTCCGGCGGCCGTAGCCGTCAGGGATGCCTTAACCATACGAAACGATGAACAGGAGAGGAATGGCATGATCTCGATCAGACGTCCGCACCGCGGACTGATCGCTGCCGGAGTGCTGTGTGTGGCGGCTGCAGGGTCAGCCATGGCCCAGGATGCGGCAAAGCCGAACATCGTGGTGATCTGGGGCGACGACATCGGCGGCTTCAACATCAGCGCCTACAACCGCGGCATGATGGGGTACCGCACCCCCAACATCGACAGCCTGGCCGCCGAGGGTGCGCTGTTCACCGACTGGTACGGCCAGCAGAGCTGCACCGCCGGGCGCGCGGCCTTCGTCACCGGGCAATCGCCGATCCGCACCGGCCTGACCAAGGTGGGCCTGCCCGGCGCGCCCGAGGGCATGCCGGCAGAGGACCCGACGATCGGCACGATCCTGAAGGCCGAGGGCTATGCCACCGGGCAGTTCGGCAAGAACCACTTGGGCGACCGCAACGAGCATCTGCCGACCGTCCACGGTTTCGACGAGTTCTTCGGCAACCTCTATCACCTCAACGCCGAGGAAGAGCCCGAGAACGCCGACTACCCGCAGGACCCGGCCTTCAAGGCGATGTTCGGCCCGCGGGGCGTACTGAACTGCATCGCGACCGAAGCCGATACCGAGACGCCCGATCCCCGCTTCGGGGCCTGGGGCAACCAGAAATGCACCGACACCGGCCCGTTGACGCGCAAGCGGATGGAGACCATCGACGAGGAAGTCACCGTCAAGGCGCTGGACTTCATGGACCGACAGGTTGCGGCGGATAAGCCGTTCTTCCTGTGGTACAACACCACCCGGATGCACGTCTTCACCCATCTGAAGCCCGAATCCGAAGGCAAGACCGGCTATGGCATCTATGCCGACGGCATGGCCGAGCATGACGGGATGGTGGGACAGATCCTGGCCGAGATCGAGAAGCTCGGCATCAAGGACAACACCATCGTGATGTATTCCACCGACAACGGGGCAGAGACCTTCACCTGGCCCGACGGCGGCACCACGATGTTCCGCGGCGAGAAGAACACCAACTGGGAAGGCGGCTATCGCGTGCCGACGCTGATCCGCTGGCCCGGGGTGATCGAACCCGGCACCGTGATCAACGAGATCGGCAGCCATGAGGACATGCTGCCGACCCTGGTCGCCGCGGCGGGCGTGCCTGACGTCAAGCAGCAGCTTCTCGCCGGGATGGAGCTTGGCGGCAAGACCTACAAGTCGCACATCGACGGCAACGACCTTGGCGCCGCGCTGAAGGGCGAGGCCGAATGGCCGACCCGCTCGTTCATCTACTGGACCGATGACGGCTCGGTGGCGGCGCTGCGCTATGACGACTGGAAGGTGACCTTCCTGGAGCAGGAAGCCCATGGCCTGCGCGTCTGGCAGGATCCCTTCAAGGTGCTGCGCGCGCCCTTGCTGACCAACCTGCGGATGGACCCGTTCGAACGCGCCGAACAGGAGCACGCCATGGGCTACCAGCGCTGGTACATGGAGCGCATGTTCGCCTTCGCCCCGGCGGGGGCCTATGTCGGCGC
>JBGAOK010000015.1:0-47501 GCA_044221805.1 Meridianimarinicoccus sp. | reverse complement strand
AGTTCTGCCAGATCCATGCGATGGAATGGTTGGAACGCACCGAGAGGAATTCGAGGCCGGTGATGCTTTCCGCGGCATGGCACGGCAGGATCTTGCCGGCCGGCGAGATGTTGAAGAACTGCCGGCCCCAGCCGCCCATGCACTTCTTCGGCCGCAGCGCGTAATAGTCGGGCACGACATAGTCGATGGTCAGCACGCCCTTGAGCCGCGCCTGCGCCTCCTCGACGATGCGGCTGGTCTCCTCGATCTGCGCCAGCGTCGGCATCAGCGCGGCGCGGTTCTTCAGCGCCCAGCCGTAATACTGCACGTTGGCGACTTCCAGCCGGTCGGCATCGAGATCGACCGCCATCTGGATGATGTCGGAAAGCTGGTGCAGGTTCTGCCGGTGCATCACCGCGTTCACCGTCAGCGGCAGCCCAGCCTCCCGCGTCCAGCGGGCGGCCTCCAGCTTCTTCGCATGGCCGTGGCGATAGCCGCCGATCCGGTTCGACAGCGCCTCGGTCTTCGCCTGGAAGCTGATCTGGACATGGGCAAGGCCCGCATCGGCCAGTTCGAACAGCCGCTCGCGGCTTAAGCCCACGGCCGAGGTGATCAGGTTGGTATAGAGCCCGACCACGGTCGCGCTCTGCACCAGATCGGTCAGGTCGGGGCGCATCACCGGCTCGCCGCCCGAGAAATGTACCTGGAGCACGCCCAGATCCGCCATCTCGGCCAGCACGCGCTGCCATTCGGCGGTGCTGAGTTCCGACTTCGGCCGGTCCAGTTCCAGGGGGTTCGAGCAATAGGGGCATTGCAGCGGGCAGCGATGGGTCAGTTCCGCCAGCACCGCCACCGGCAGGCCGTGGCTGCGCCCGGTCTCGGGGATCACCGAGGCGGCCGGGCGGGGGGACAGGAAGGCCTCGGTCATGCCTGTCCGTCCCCCGCGTCGACCAGAAAGCCCTTGTCGGCCAGATCCTGCAGCATCGCCGCCACGTCGGCCGCGATGGTCTCGACCGGCGCGGCAAAGGTCTCGGCGAGCGTTGCGGCCAGATCGGTCACGCTGCGGGTGCCGTCGCAGAGCTGCAGCACGCTGACCGCGATCGGGTCGGGCATCAGCACCCGCTCGGGGGCGAGCAGGATCCAGAGCCCTCGGGCCTTGTCGAAGCGCAACCTCGCATGGCGCGGCAGCACGGGCCGGCTCGCCGGCCCCACCGTCAGGCGCTCGGCGGTCGCGGTCATGCCGCCGCTCCGGCTTCGGGGACGAAGGCGCCCGGCGGCGGGAAGCCCGAGACATAGGCGTGATAAAGCGCATCGAGCTGCACCCAGAGCACGTTGGTCTTGAAGATCAGCGCGTCGCAGACCGCCTGGCGTTCCTCGGGGGTGTGGGCGTGGCGGCGGACGTAATCCAGCGCGAAGGCGGCATCGCGCGGCGCCTGGGTCAGCCGGGTCTGGAAATAGGTCATGATCGAGGGATCGATGAAGGCGTAGTTCGCCAGCATCCCGGCGATCCGCCGTTCGTGGATCGAGGGCGCGAACAGCTCGGTCAGGGACGAGGCGATGGCTTCCAGCGGTGTCCGCGTGGCGACGAAATCCAGATAAGCATCGACCGCGAAGCGGGTGGCGGGCAGGATGCCCTTCGTGGACTGGACATAGTCCCGGTCCAGCCCCAGCCCGTCGGTCAGCTTGAGCCAGCGTTCGATGCCGCCTTCCGACCCCGGCGCGCCATCGTGATCCTCGATCCGGTGGCGCCATTCGATGCGGATGTCCCGGTCGCGGAAGCGCGAGATCACCAGCGCGTCCTTCAGCGGGATCGACGACTGGTAGTAGTAGCGGTTCAGCGCCCAGGCCTGCACCTGGCCCTTCGACAGCTTGCCGCCATGCAGGAGGTCGTGGAACGGGTGCAGGTCGTGATAGCGGGTGGCGCCGATCAGGCGCAGGCGCTCCTCCATCGCCTCGGCGGAGTCGAGCGGGGTCTCGGGGATGGCGACGAAGGCCGCCGGGCGCTGCGGGGGATTGTCGAGGCTCATGCGCTGACCCTTTCGCCGGCCCTTGCCACTTCCCATCCGGCGGCGTCCAGCGCGGCGCGCTGGGGCGAGGCGGGAAGCAGGGCGGGGTTCGAATTGTTGATGTGGATGAAGAAGCGCCGGCCGATCCCGAGCCCGTCCAGCGCCGCCATGGCGCCCTCGGGCCCGGACATCGAGATATGGCCCATGCGCTGGCCGGTCTTGGTGCCGAGCCCGGCCTGAAGGATCTCGTCATCGCTCCAGAGCGTGCCGTCGAAGAACACCAGACCCGCGCCGGCCAGCCGTTCGGCCAGGGCCGTGGTGACGCCGCCGCAGGCCGCGATGAAATAGAAGCTCCGGCCGGGATCGCCGGCGGCGCGGATGTGAAGGCCCAGCGTGTCGCCGGGGACGTCGCGCTGGTGGCCGGTGGCGGTCGATTCCAGATACCACGCGGATTTGCCCGGCACCTCGAAGGCCTCGACGATCAGGCCCGAGGACGTGCCGTCGGGCAGGTCCGGTTCGAAGGCGATGCCCGGCGCGATCGCCCGGCGGGGGACGAGGGTCCGGTCGAGGACGTTGAAGATCGGGTTGGCGTCGAGAAGGTCGAGCACGCGGCCATGGCCGTAGAGGCCGAAGGGCGTGCCTTCCCGGAGCGAGAGAAGCCCCGCGACCGCGTCGACCTCGCCGTTGGTCAGGATGACGCCGGCGATCGGGCTGTTCCTGAGGCTGTCGACGCGCGGGTGCAGGTCGGGCGTGGCGAGGATCTGCGCGCGCAAGTCGGGCGAGGCGTTGATCAGGAACCAGTGCCGCCCGTCGGCGCTGACCGCCACCGAAGCCTGTCCGTCGCGCAGCGCCGGATCAGCCCAGGCCGCCCGGCAGGTCGCACAGGTGCAGTTCCATTGCGGAACGCCTCCGCCTGCCGCGCCGCCGAGGACGATGACCGTCAGCATGGGCACGCCCCGGTGCCGGGCAGGCGGAGGAGCATGTCACGCCTTCCGCTGGGCGCAGGCGTACATGTTGATTTCCATGCCGACAGGGATCTCGTCGATCTTGGGTGCAGTCCAGGCCATCAGGGTGTTCCTCCCGTTACAGGTTGCCGGCAGCGGATCGGCTGCCCGGACCCCAGACTAGGAAGCGGCAGGAGGCGGCTTCAATCTATGGCTGGCATAGTCCCCCTAAAGTCTAGGGTTTCACCCGGCCAGGGAAGCGGCGGCTCCCGCCCGTCTTCGCCGCCGCTGGCGCGGCAGCTTATCCCGTTGGGCCGGGCCGCGCGCGGTGCGCGCGGCGCCTCCGGCGGGAGGATTTGGCCCAAGAAGAAGGCGGGACCGGCGCCGAGGCCAATGATCGACGTGCCGGCCCGGCCTGTCTTCTTGTCGGTGGCGAGAGTGCGGCGGGGCCGTGGGATCGACGGAGGCGCGGTGAAGCTGTCGCCGACGCGGCCCGGCCCTTACCCTGTGGTATTGTCCGGACCGGTCCCAGCGGCGTCGAGGACGGCCGTCGGGACCCGTTCGCATCCGGTGCCGCGGCGGGCTGGGCCTGCCGGCGCCGGCGCTGCGTCTTGGCCTTGCGTAGCCCCCGGCACCCCGCGCGAACCGTCGGGTGCCGATGCGCTGTGTCCGGCGGGCGCCGGTTCCGCCCGGTTCCGCCCGGTTCAGTTCATCTCGCGGGCGCGATGCTGGCGCGGCGGGACGCCGGTCCAGCGCCGCACGGCCCGGGTCAGCGACGTCTGCTGGGTATAGCCGAGACGGGCGGCGATCTCGCCGATGGTGGCGCCGTGCCGGCCGAGTTCCCGCAGCGCTTCGGCGCGGCGGACATCCTCGAGGAGTGCCGAGAAGGTCACGTTCTCGGCGCCCAGCCGGCGTTGCAGGGTGCGGATCGAGACGCCCGCGGCGGCGGCCAGCCGCTCGACCGTCGGTGTCGGCTCGCCCAGCATCGATTCAAGCGCGCGGCGCGCCGAGCCTGTATAGCTGCCGTCGCCGCGCAGGGGACCCCAGCCGGCCGGGATCGGGCCGCGGCGGCGAACCCCGGCGGTGAGCGGGAAGGGCCGGTCCATCACGCTGTCGGGGATGCGCAGTACGAGGCCCCCTGTGGTCGACGCAACGACAGGGGCGCCGAGCCAGGGTTCGAGATGCGCGAGGCCGCTTTCGGGGTGCGGCACGATCGCAGCCTGGCGGAACAGCGGGTCGGGCGCCCCGGTCATCGCGCAGAGCGCGCGGATCATCGATGCGACATACTGCTGGACCACATGGCGGGTCTCGGCGTCGAACGGAAGCGTGATCACCTGCCGGACCACCGTGCCGCCCTTGCCCCGGCCCAGGGTGATGTGTTCGTGGGTGCAGTGGAAATGCAGCGCGGCGATCGACCGGGCCAGGGCCTCGCGCGGCGTCCGGGCCCCGAGGGCGATCCGCCCGAGCGTCGCCAGTTCCAGGATGCTGGCCGAGGAGACCACGCGGCAGCCGATGTCCGGACCCTCCTGCCGGCTCAGCCCCCGGAGAAAGGCTGCGGCGCTCCAGACCGGGATCGGCCGGACCGGGTCGAGAAAGGGCAGCATGGCCAGGTCGGCATCCTCGAGCAACCGCTCGACCGGCCGGTCCGCCTCGTACATCCAGCGCAGGAACGGAACCATTCCTGCGGCCCGGATCAGTGGCACCACGTGAGACATCGCCGGGGCCCGCCCTTGCTGCGGCTCGCAGAACGCGACGCCGCGATCGTCGTGGCACGTAAAGAAAGAACGCCCCGTCCCGCAACCATTAGTCGGGGTCCCGGACAACCTGAATTCATCCAGGCAAGCGCGCTGGACCTGATCGTCCTGTTCTTTTGCCAGCCAAGGAGAAGCAATGAGACGAGGACATGCAGCGTCAGGTGTCTTCATCCTGGGGCTCGTCGCCTGCACGTTGGGCGCCGGGGACCCGGCTTTCGCCCGATCCGAGGCGCCGGGGCCGGTCGAGGCCCTGAAGATCGCCGTCGACGCCTATGTCTACGGCTATCCCCTGGTGACCTTCGACATGGTCCGCCAGCAGCAGACCAACGTTGCCGTTCCGGATGCCGAACACGCGCCGATGGGCCAGATGATCCTGATGCGCAGCTATCCGGCGGCGGACAACCATTGCTGCGCGGCGCCGAACGCGGACACGCTCTATACCGAAGCCTGGCTCGACGTTTCGCGCAAGCCCTACATCTTCGCGATCCCGGACATGGGCGATCGCTACTACATCATGCCCTTCCTGGATGGCTGGTCCGAGGTCTTCGCGGTGGCAAGCCAGCCGCTGAACGGCGGTGCCGCGCAGACCTATGCGGTGACCGGCCCCGGCTGGTCCGGCGACCTTCCCGACGGGGTGACCGAGTTGAAGTCGCCGACAGGCATGGTCTGGATGCTGGGGCGGATCTACGCCGACGGCACCCCGGCCGATGATGCGGCGGTGCATGCGCTGCAGGACCGGTTCCTGCTGGTGCCGCGCGACGCCTGGGGCAAGGTCTGGCTGCCGCCCGAGGGCCCGGTCGACCCGACGGTCGACATGACCACCGCCGTGCGCAAGCAGGTCAACGGACTGGAGGCCGAGGCCTATTTCGACCGGCTGGCGGCGTTGATGGCGGCCAATCCGCCGACCGAGGCCGATGCACCGATGGTGGCCGCGATGGCCCGGATCGGGATCGTCCCCGGACAGGATTTCGACCCGGAGACGCTGGATTTCCTCGACCGCGAGGCGTTGCAGCTGGTGCCGAAGCTTGCGCTTCTCGAAATGGGCCTGCACCTGAAGCGGCAGAAGACCGAGGCCGGCTGGCTCTACTTCACCAAGGGCGTCGGCACCTGGGGCACCGACTATCTGACCCGCGGCATGGCGAACCTGCTCGGACCCGGCTGGAACCGGCCCGAGGACGCGGTCTATCCGCTGAGCCAGAAGGACGGCGCCGGCGCGGCCTATGACGGCGCCAGCCACGATTATGTGCTGAAATTCGAGAAGGGCGCGCTGCCGCCGGCGCGGGCGTTCTGGTCGCTGACGCTGTATGACAGCGACTTCTTCTTCGTGCCGAACCCGATCAACCGGTATGAACTGAGTCTGCGCAACCGCTTCGTCACCGCACCCGACGGGTCGATCGAGCTCTACCTGCAGGCCGAGGATCCGGGGCCCGAGAAGCGGGCCAACTGGCTGCCGGCGCCGAAGGGCAAGTTCAACCTGGTGCTGCGGCTCTACGACCCGGCCGCGACGCCGCCCTCGATCCTCGACGGCAGCTGGACCCCGCCGGCGGTCGCGGTCGCACGGTAGGGCCGGCCGATGGCGACACCGAGCCCGACCCTTCACCGCCGCCGCCCGATCCGGCGCGGGCTGCTGATCGCGCTGCTTGTCATGCTCGCCGCCGGTGGTACCCTTGGCTGGCGCTATGGAAGGCCGCTGGCGGATGCGGCGCAGAGCTATGTCTTCGGCCTGCCGCTGGTGGTGATGGACCTGACCCGCGCGGCGGCCGTCGCGGTCCCGGTGGCGGGCGCATTCGCGGCGCCGGTCAACCAGTTCGCGGTGATGACGAAATATCCCGACGCGGGCTTTCGCGTGGTGCCGCGGACCGGCCTCGACACCCTGTTCGCCACCGCCTGGGCCGACCTCGATGCCGAGCCGCTGGTGCTGTCGGTCCCCGATACCGATGGCCGCTATTACGTGATCGCGTTGTTCGACATGTGGTCGAACGTCTTCGCCTCGATCGGCAAGCGGACGGCCGGCACCGGGGCCGAGGCCTATCTGATCGCCGGACCCGGCTGGGACGGCGTGGTGCCCGACAACATCGGCCAGGTCTACCGCGCGCCGACGCGCTGGGTCTGGGTCAACGGACAGATGCAGGCGGACGGGCCCGGCGACTACGCGGCCGTGATCGCCCTGCAGAAGCAGTACCGGCTGACGCCGCTGAGCCGGTGGGGCACGGGTTGGGCGCCGCCCGCCGAGGTTCCGGTGCCGCCGGTCGCCGAGGCGGGGCCGCCGGTCGCGCGCATCCGGGCGATGGATGCCGGGGCGTTCTATGGCCGGCTGGCCGCGCTGATGGCCGAAAATCCCCCCGCCCCCGCCGATGCCGCCGCGGTCGCGCGGCTGGTGCGGCTGGGGGTGGAGCCGGGCAAGCCGGTGGATCCGGACAGGATCGGCGGGCCGGAGGCCTGGGCGATGCGGACCTCGATGCGGCTTCTCGGCCTGCTCGAATGGGGCGCGACGAAGGGCAGGACGGATCAGGGCTGGATGGTGATGCCCGGGGACATGGCCCGCTGGGGCACCGATTACGTGAACCGCGCCGGCATTGCGCTGATCGGCCTCGGGGCGATCTGGCCCGAGGATATCCAATGCCCGACCACCTTCAGGGATGGCGAGAACCGGCCGCTCGACGCCGCAAGTTCCTATGTCCTGCATTTCGACAAGGGCGAGACGCCGCCGAGCAACGCCACCTGGTCGGTGTCGATCCACGATCCGGACGGCTGGTACGTGCCCAATCCGCTGGACCGCTATCACCTGGCGCCCTGGATGCCGATGAAGTGGAACGCGGACGGTTCGCTGGACATCTGGATCGGCGCCACCTCGCCCGGCCCGGACCGCGAGCCGAACTGGCTGCCGGCGCCGGCCCCGGGTCCGTTCAACATGACCGTGCGGATCTTCTGGCCGAAGGCGGCGGCGCTCGACGGCAGCTATCACCTGCCGCCCGTGCGGAAGATCGAATGACGAGAACCAGCCGCAGCGCGGCGGCTTCCCCAGAGGCCGGCCGCCTGGCCCGTCACCGGAACCGGATTTTCAGGACCCTATCGGGAGTAAGAACATGCGACCACCCATGGCAATTCTGGCTGCAGCCGCCCTTGTGGCGGCAACCGGCATCGCGCAGGCGGAAAGCCGGATCATAGAGGATCTCGATGCGGTCCGGGCCTGCTTCGGCGACGTGAAGACGCTCTGCTCGGACCAGATCCTCGGCGGCGAGGGTCTGAAGGCCTGCGTTCAGGACAACCTGACCCAGCTTTCGCCGCCCTGCTTCGAGGCAGTGATGACGGTGATGACCGCCGGGATGACACCGCCGCCGGATTATGCCGCGACGGCCAAGCCGATGCGCTTCGACGACCTGCGCGGGGTCCAGTACTGCGAGTTGAACTTCATCTACGCCGACCTCGCCAACGAGACCCTCTACACCGAGATGTGGAACTCGTCGGGCCTCAACAACTCGGCGGACAAGATGAACACCTGCCCCGCCGATGTCTGGGACAAGGTGGACTCCGACGCGCTGGCCAAGCAGCACGACGTGCTCGGGGTGTGGAAGAACGGGCCGCGCGGCTGGACGATGGACTGGATCGAGCTTCCCGTGGGCGAGGTCACCAGCTTCGACGGCTGGCAGGGCCGCTGGATGGCGCGGCCGACCATCCCCAAGGGGGTCAACCCGCACATCAAGGGCGCCAGCGCCTACAAACCGCTGACGGTGGAGCGGAAGTCGACGATGACCTTCGGCAAGGGCAAACCGGTCTTCATCCTCGACGATCCCGAGGGCACGCCCTGGGTGATGCAGGCCTGGGGCAAGATCGTCGACCCGACCCTGACCTATGAGGATCTCTCGACCCTGGCCAAGCGGCTGAAGCCGGCGCCGGGCTGGTCCTACCGGGTCAAGGTGCTGGACGAGGATCTGACGATCAACGCCGTCGACGGCAAGGCGCGGCTGGTCCAGGACGAGCTGGAAAACAGCTACGACGCTTGCTTCGAGACCGCCTGCACCTACAAGCCGTGAGGCCAGAACACCGGCGTGGGACCGTTCCGCGCCGGGCACCCGCTTGAATTCGTGAAGGAGATACGATGCCCTCTACCCAGGACCGCGCCCGCCCGGACGGCGGCGCAACCACGCGCCGAGGCCTGATCCGGGCGGCCGCCCTGTTCGGCGGCGGCGCCCTGCTGCTGCCCGCCGGCGAAGCCGGAGCCGAAACCGACAAACCCATGCTGATGTTCGTCCAGGTGGCCCGCGGCGTTGCCATCGACGAGGCCGCCGGAACCCTGCGGCTGGTCGGTGTCAGCCCGCAGACGCTCTACTTCGCGGACCGGCCCGACCGTCTGGCCGGCCATGTCCGGATGGACGCTTTCCTTCAGGAATGGACCGCCAGCGCGGGGGCCAACAACTTCTCCGCCGATCCCCCCAACGCTGCGCTGTCGGTCTACGAGCCCGGCGCCGCCGACAGCACGGTGGCGATCGTCGAGATCCTCGATCCGAAGGTCGAGGGCGAGGACATCGTCTATGGCTTCAAGCGGATCGAGGGCAAGCTGCCCGCCACCGGCGGCGAAACCGCGCTCTTCATCGACTGGATCGGCGTCGGTGGCGGCGTCGGTGTGGGCTACCACGGGGTGGGCGTCGGCCTTCGCGGACCGGGGCTTCGCTGACAGGAGCAGGCGACCGGCCCGACCCGCCGGTCGCCTGACCGTCTTCTCCATTCTGACCGAGGATGCCGGCACGGCATCGGCGGCGCCTTCGGCAGGGTGATCCCGGCGCCCGGGTGAATCGCTGCCGCTGCGGATCTCGGCCAAGCTGGCGCTGTCCAGGCCCGGGTTTGCCCGGCCATCCGGTGCGGCGGGGACCGAACCCGCGTGTCCCGTCCCTTGATCCCGCCTGTGGCCGGACGACGCCATCGGCCTTGCAACCGTGTGGTGAAGGGACGAGCCGGCCCCCGTGTCAGCCCCGCAGGAACGGCGGGATGTCCCGGAGTTGCGGCGGGGTCAGGCCCGCGCCGACCTGCTGCAGGCCGCGACCAGGGCGGCCAGGGGCTGCTGGTCGGCGCTGCGCGCGGGCAGCAGCGCCACGATCTCGCGCGCCGGAAGGGTGACGCGGTAATAGCGGATGCCGTCCATCAGCCCCTCGCCGACCCGGCCCGACAGCGCCGGGGCAAGGCAGACCCCCTGCCCGGCCCGCACCATGGCGAGCGCCAGCTCGAAGCTGCGCACCCGGGCGAAGGGCCAGTTGCCGGGGATCATCTGATCGTACCAGGCCTGCACCCGATGGGAATGCTGGGTGCCGAACACGAACTGGATCGACCGGCGCAGGGTGGCCAGATCGTCCGGCGCGAGGTCGCGCAGCGGATCGGTGACGCCGTCCAGGTCCAGCGTCGCCGGCACCGCCAGCACATAGGGTTCGGCATAGACCGGCACCTCGCGGAAGCCGGTACTGGCTGGCGCGATCGAGTTGGCGGCGACCAGCCCGAGCTGGACGCGCCGGCCATAGAGCATCTCGACCACATCGGCGGGGGCGGCTTCGTGGATGTCGTCCACCGCGGGAAGAGCCATACAGGATCGCCATGGCCGGCGGCAGCAGCACCCGCACCACCGAGTCGAGCCCGGCAAGGCTGACGGTCTGCCGCAGCCCCTTGCCGATATCGACGGCGCTGTCCTCCAGCGACTGGATCCCGTCCAGCACCACCTCGACCGCCTTGCGCAGAAGGTGCTTGCCCGCCTCGCTCAGGTGCAGCTGGTTTGAGCGTCGCTCGAACAGCGGGGTCCCCACCACCTCCTCGAGGCTGGCGATCTGCTGCGAGAGCGTCGGCTGGGTCAGGCCAAGCTGCTTCGCGGCCTTGGTCAGGCTGCTGAAATGCGCCACCGTCCAGAAGATCTGCAGCCGGCGCAGGGTGAAACGACCGCTGCTGTCGCCGGCGATCCACGCGGCGATCTCGGCAGAGCGACGGTCGCCCGCCCCCGCGGTTTCGGTGATGGCATTGCCGTCTGGCATCCGGCGGGGCCTCCCCTCCCCCTCCTTGTCCCGGTGCCCCGGTAGACCCGGGGTTCCGGCAAGGTAGCGCCCGGGTCGGGGTGGTCCAACCGATCCGAAGGTCTGAGGGGTCAGAACACCGGGGCGTATTTCCAGTTGTCGGCGTCAGGAGTGACCAGTTCCAGGTCGTAGCCCTGGTCCTGCAGGTGCCGGGCGATGGCAAGTCCGCTCCTGGCGGCTTCGTCGACCATGGCACGGCCGGCGGCCTCGTCCTGGGGCACGCCGCGGCCGCGCATCAAGTCGAGTCCATAGTTGAACTGGCCGACGGGATCGCCGGCCTCGGCGGCGCGGCGGTCCCAGCCGGCGGCGGCGTCGGGGTCTTCGGGCGCGCCCAAGCCGTTGTTTTCCAACTGGCTCATCCAGGTCATCGCCTGGGAATAGCCGGCCTCGGCGCAGGCGGTGAACAGCTCACGCGCGGCGGAATGGCGGCCCGACTTGGTGATGTAATAGCCCATGGCGCAGGTCATCATGTCGACCTCGCCGCGCCGGGCGCGTTCCAGCGCCATCGGGATGCCGCTGTCGAGCGGGTTCAGCGTGCCGAGAGATTCCTCGGTCTCCGCCTCGGGTTCCGCGGCCACGAGCGGCGCCGCGGGCAGCACCGCGAGGGCCAGAATCAGTGCGGCGACCCGACGGGCCGGCAGCGGATTTCGGTCGGACTTCGATCGGACTTGCATCGGACCTCCCCGGTCTCTGGTATGGAACCTTCCTGCCGGGTTGCCCCGGGTCGTCTCAACCCTCGCCCGAGCCTTCCGTGCCGTCCGGCCGCAGCGCCGCGCCCCAGGGGAAGCGGCCGACCTTGACCGACTTGACCGCCTCGCGCCTGGCCACGTCGATCACCGTCACGTCGCCGGACACCCCGTTGGTGGTGAACAGCTGGGACTTGTCAGCGTTGAAGGCCATGCGCCAGACCCGCCGCCCGACGAGGATGTAGTCCTCGACCTCGTAGGTCTCGGTATTGACCGCGGCGACATGGTTCGCCGGTCCCAGCGCCACGAAGGCGGTGGTGTCGTCGGCGAACTCGAAGCCCACCGGCTGGATCTTGTCGGGGTGGACGCCCTTGATCTCGAACCGGATCTTCGCCTTCTCGGCCTGGGTGGCGACGTCGAACACGGTCACCGTGCCGCCGATCTCGGACGAGACCCAGAGCTCGGTGCCGCTCTTGGCGAATTCGGCGTGGCGCGGGCGCGAATCCACCAGCGTGTTGGCGAAAAGCGCCTGCGTCCCGGTGTCGATCCAGTGCGCCATGTTGGTGGTTTCCGAGGTGGTGATGGCGATCTTGCCGTCGGGGCTGACCGCCATGCCCTCGGGCTCGATGCCGACGTTGATCTGGGCCACCACCTTGCGGGTTTCCACGTCGACCACGGTGGTGATCGCGTCGTCCTCATTGGCGATGTAGAGATGCTTGCCGTCGGGGGCGAGCACGAACTGTTCGGGATCCTCGCCCGAGGGCAGGTTGTGCAGCACCTCGCCGGTCTCGGGGTCGATCACCTGCACGGTGTCGCTGTCCGAGGCGCAGACATAGGCGACCGATCCGTCATGGGCGAAGGTGATGCCGCGCGGGCGTTCGCCGGTCGGGATGGTCGGGGTTACCTCGAGGCGTCGGTGTCGATGACGCTGATCGTGTTGTCGGTCTCGTTGGTGACCCAGATCTCGCCGGCGAGCGCGGGCAGGGCAACGGCGGCGATCAGGAGGGCGATGAGATGGGGGCGCATGATCAATCCCTGAAGGCGGTGCAGGCGGTTTCAGGTTCGTCCCGGCCCAGCGGTGTCCAGTTCGCTGACCGGATGCAGGAAGCCGTCAGCGGTGCCATCACCACCACCGCGCGCGGCGCGGTGACCGCGATGGGCTGGCGCAACTGGCCGTTCCAGGCCCGGTAGCTGAGCGGCCGGCCCTTGAACCCGTCGAGGGCAAAGGCGTCGGACAGCATGTAGGCCCTGAGGGCGGCCGGATCGGCGCCTTCGGTGCGGGTGACCGCCTCGCCGATGCTGCGCAGTGCGGCCCAGGCGGCATAGTCCTTCGGCGCCATCTCGCGCGCCGCGCCGTCCTCGAACCGGACCTGAAGCTGGGCTGCGCCCCATTGTTCCATCGACCCCGACCAGCCGACCGGGGTCAGCCCCTCGCTGCCGGCGACGGGGCGCGGGGTCCAGCCGTTGTAGGCGACGTAGCGGGCGAAGTCGTCGGTCTCGTCGGCGACGATCAGGATGTCGTGGTCGGGCAGGTCCTGCAGGAAGACGGGCAGTTCCTGCGCCGCCGAGCGGCGCATGTCGGCATCGAAGGCCCACGTCTTCTCGCCCTCGAGGCTGAGGTTGAACTTCTCCGCCGACGCCCGGATCGCCTGGGCAAAGTCCACATCGTCCGGGTAGGTGCCGGCGATCATCGCCAGATCGGTCCAGCGGCGCGTTTGCAGGACCTGCATCAGCGCGTCGGCGCGCATCGACCGAGTCGGCGCGGTGTGGAGGACGTTCGGGCGGCAATCCGCCTCGCGCAGTGTGTCGGAGGCGCTGGCGACATCGAAGATCAGCGCGCCCTTCGCCTCGGGCAGATCGGCCACCGCAAGGATGGTCGCGTCCGCGGCGTCGAGCACCAGGAACGGGCTTTCGGCCAGCGCGGTCCGGGCGGCGGCGACCACGTCGCCGCCTTCGGGCACCTCGACCTCGGCCAGGCTGTAGTCCTGGCCCAGGAAGCGGCCCGTGGTGGCATTGTCGGCCAGCCCCAGCCGGGCGCCGGCCAGACCCAGGTCGGCGGGCACCGGGTCGAGGTTCGAGAGCACCGCTTTGGGCGGCTGCACCTCGCGCAGATAGGTCACCGACACGGAGGTCCTGGCTGCGGCGGCCCGGGCCACGACAGACTGGGCCACAGCAGACTGGGCACTGGCAGTCGGGGCCACGCCGGTCTGGGCCGTTGCCGTCTCGGCCACGGCGGGCGCGACGGCAAGTCCGACCGCGCAGGCAAGGGCGCAAAGGCGCATCGACCGATCCTCCCCCGGCTTCGGCTCCGACCGCAACTTTCCTCCTGCGGGCGCGCGATGGGAACACGACCATGGTCGTACGCCGGGACGGGCGCAGTTGAACCAAGGTCGAATGGCCCGGTGCCGGGGCTGCGGCTAATGAATTGCGCAGACTGAGGTTCACAGCGTGATTGAGGAGGATACCATGGGGGGAAGACTGCGCGGGCCGCTGGCAGCTGCATTTCTGGCCGCTGCCGCGACTGTTGCCTACGGCCACGGCGACGTGGCGCCGCAACCGCTGAATACCGATGCGCTTCCCGACGTGGGCGAGGAATGGCTGGAAGCCAACCCCTATACCGCCGAAGCGGCGGGCGAGGCGGTCTGGGAGACGGCGGTCAAGACCGGCGACTCGGGCTTCAACCAGAACTGCGCCCGCTGCCACGGGCTTGGGGCGGTCTCGGGCGGTCTGGCGCCCGACCTGCGCTATCTGGAGTACGGCCCCGATGGCGACGAGTGGTTCGTCGAACGCTTCACGCTCGGCTACACTCAGGACGGCACCACCAAGATGCCGGCTTTCGGCGAGGTCCTGGGCCAGAAGGCCGGCTGGGCGATCCGCACCTATTTCGAGAGCCGCCCCGATGACGAGGTGCTGGCGGAACATTCCGAACGCCTGCACGAGATCCGCGACCAGCTTGAGGAGATGGCAGCCTCGGGCGGCGGCGATCCCGAGGCGCTGAAGGTCGAACTGCTGGAGATCGCAAGCAATATCCCGACCTTGTCGGGGGCGCCGGTGTCCGACAGCATCGCCCGGCGGGCGGGCAAGATTCTGGACGGCACGCCGGCCTCGTACAAGGCGGCCGCGGATCTGCTGACGGTCGGACTCTCCGACGCCCAGTGACAAGGTCGCTGCAGCGGCCCAGATAAACTGGCGTCCCGGGTTTCGCCGGGGCGCCATTTCCGTTCCGGGGGGAGCCATGACCATCAGATCCGCCACTCTTGCCGCCATCCTCGGCCTCGTGCTGGCGCTGCCCTGCGCCGCCCAGACCCGCTGCGCCGACGTCGTTCCGGGGCCGAAGCCGCAGAACGCCTCGCGCGATTTCGTCGGGCAGGATCTGGAAGCGATCGTGGCGCGCGGCTTCATCACCATCGCGGTCTATGACGATTTCAAGCCGTTCTCCTGGCTGGAGGGCGAGACCCCGAAGGGGGTCGATGTGGAGGTCGGCCGGATCATCGCCGAAGCCCTGGGGGTGGAGCCGCGCTTCGTCGTGGTCGAGGCCGGCGAGAACCTGGATGCCGACCTGCGCTATCACGTCTGGCAGGGCGATCCGGTGGATCGCCGGGTGTCGAACGTGATGATGCACGTGCCCTATGACAGCGACTTCGCCTGCCGGGTCGAGCAGGTGACGTTCACGGGCCAGTATTTCGACGAGCAGATCGTGATGGCCTATCACCCGGGCGACTATCCCGAGAAGCCCCCCGTCCCGGCCTATTTCCGCTTCGACCCGGTGGCGGTGCAGAACGATTCCCTGTCGGACTTCTATCTCTCGGGGATGGCGAACGGCGCGCTGCAGCCGATGATCCACCGCTATGCCGATCCCGAGGAACAGATGGCCGCGCTGGCCGCTGGCGAGGTGAAGGTGGCGATGGGGCCGCGGGCCGAGCTGGAGGCGTTCAAGACCGGCGACATCGTGGTCAAGGGAACGCTGCTGCCGGGGCTGGCGAAGGCCGATTGGACCCTCGGGGTGGGCGTGCATTTCAGCCACAAGCCGTTGGCCTATGCGATCGACGACGCCATCGCCGCGGCGCTGGCCGACGGGCGGATCGCGGCGATCTTCGCGTCCTACGGATTGACCTTCGAGCCGCCGGTGCGGTGAGGCACAGGGGGAGGGATGGGCGCCGTGCCGGGTCAGCCCCGGCGCAGCGTGGCGACGGTGCCCTGGTCATCGACCAGGGTCACCGCACGCAGCGCGGGGGCGCGGTCGAGAAGCCCCGCCAGCGCGGCCCGGTCCATGTGGCAGGCGGCGGTCGACAGCGCGTCAGCGAGGGTGGCGGTGTCCGTCTCGACGGTGACCGAGGACCAGAGCGGCGCGCGGTCGGGGTCGAAGGGGTCGAGGATGTGGCTGCGGGTCGGCCCGAGCATCAGGAGCGCGGGGCTGGACGTCGCCAGGGCGCCGGAGGTCAGGGTGCGGCTGCCGTAAAGGCCGGCGGCGGGGTCCGCGAGGCCGATCTGCCAGGGCCCGCCTTCGGCGCGGATCTCGCCCATGTCGACCAGGGTCCGGTCATAGCCGTGGGCCTGCAGCGCGGCGCTGACCCGGTCGCTGGCGAAGCCCTGGGCGATGCCGTTGAAGGTCAGCTTCTGGCCTGGGGCAAGGACGACCAGATCCGGCCGGCTTCGGTCGATCCGGTCCCAGGGCAGGATCCGCGCCGCGCCGCTGGCACCGGGCCAGAGGGTCTGCACCGCCGGATCGAACATCCCCCCTGTCAGCGCCACGGCCCGGTCGCAGGCGGCCAGAAGCGCGGTGAAAAGGGGCGAGGGGCGCAACCGGCCGGTCGCGTTCAGTCGCGCCAGCTGGGAGCCGGGGTCGTGGAGCGAGAACGCCGCCTCGACGGCGCGGAGTTCCGCCAGCGCCGCCGCGATCGCCGCCCCGGCCCGGTCCGGGTCGCCGCCCTTCAGGGTGATTGCAGCCTCGGCCCCGAAGGCGCGTCCCTGCCAGTCTGCCGCCGCCGCGGCGCGGGGCAGCAGGCCGGCGCCGGCGGTCGCGGCGGCGATCTTCAGGAAGCGGCGGCGCGGCAGGCTCATTCGGCAGGCACTCCGGTGTTCGGGGCCGAAGGCGCGGGGCGCAGTCTGCGGCCCTCGCGCCCGGCCAGGATCAGCGGCACGCACTGGGTCGGGCTGTCGTGGATGGTGACGCAGTCCAGGCACTGGAAGCATTCGGCATAGTCGATCCGGCCGGTCTTCTCGATGGCGCCATAGCGGCAGCGCACCTTGCAGAGCTGGCAGGGGCTGCCGCATTCGGCCCGGCGCGGGATCCAGTCCCGGCCGCGGACCAGCCCGCCCAGCACCATCACCGCGCCCAGCGGGCAGACATAGCGGCAGAAGCCCTTGAACACCGACAGGCCCAGTACCAGCCACAGCCCGGCATAGGCGACATAGGACCACTCGCGGCGGAAATGCACGGTGATCGCGGTCTTGAAGGGTTCGACCTCGGCCGCCTTGTCGATGGCCGCCGGCGCGAAGACGGCGATGCCGACCAGCCCGGCAAGAAGGACATACTTCACCCCCTTCAGCCGCCGGTCCCAGCGCGCGGGCACGGTGACCTGCGGGATCCGCAGCGCCCGGCCGATCCAGTGGGCGAATTCCTGCATCGCGCCGAAGGGACAGAGCCAGCCGCAGTAAAGCCCCCGGCCCCACAGCACGAAACCGACCGCCGCCGCTGCCCAGAACAGCAGCGAGAACGGGTCGTAGAGCAGGAAGGCCAGGCTGCCGCCGGTCAGCGCCGCGTGGAGCGTGCCCAGCACGGTGACGATGGACAACTGCCCCTGCCCCCACCAGCCGACGAAGCCCAGCACCAGCCCGAGGATCCCCAGCCGCAGCGGCGTGAAGCTGGCCAGCCCGGCCAGCCGGCTCTGGCCCAGCCAGAGCGCCGGCAGCAGCAGCGCCAGCAATCCTGCCGCGGCGATCAGGTCGCCCCGCCGGCTGGCGATGGCGGCGCGCCAGGGCGGCACGGGCGTTGCCACTTCGGGGCGCAGGAAGAAGCGGCCGTCGGTGACGTGCCGGGCGCGGAAGCTGGCGCTGCCGGCCTCGGGCTGGAAAATGCCGTGGCGGCGTTCGGCGGTAACGATCAGATCCCAGGGCCGGGTCGGGTCGAAGCCCAGCCGCCGGTCGGTCCGCAGGATCATCGCGGTGCCGTCCTGCGGCGCGCCCGCCGCAAGCTCGACGATCAGGTCGGCGTCCCTGAGCGCCACCGGCAGGCCGTCCTGTTCCGCCGCCAGAAGGTCCGGCGCGGTGTTGCGCACGAAATCCGCCGAGACGAGGCCGTGCCGGCCGGTGTCGATCACCAGGATCGGTTCGGCATCGGGCGAGATCGCGAGGAAATCCTGCAGTTCGGCGAAGCTGCCGGGATCGAGCGCGGCCCGGGCGATCGACTTCGGGCCGAGGTCGATCAGCCAGAGGTCCAGGAAGGCGCCGTCCGGATCCTCGGCCGCCTCGGGGTCGTCGTCGGCCCAGCGGGTGCCGGCGAAGGCGGCGTCGACCTCGGCGTTGCTGACGGTCAGCCGGGTCACCAGCCCCTCGCGCAGCAGCCCGGCCCAGTCGAGGGCCTCGTCATGGTCCGGGTCGGGCACCGCGGGCGGGCTGGCGGCGATGCCCTGCATCTTCTGGCGCGCCACCGCCAGCGTGGCGGCAAGGATGCTCTCATGGGCGATGCGGACCGAGGCGGTCGCCTTGGTGACCCCGTCCAGATGCACCAGCGCCCCGCCGCCGCTGTCGCCGTAGGGGGTGCCGACCACCATCTGCTCGTGGATCGAATGGCCGCGATACTGTTCCAGGAAGGCGAGGAACGGCGCCTCGCCCAGCCCCGAGACGAAGATCGGCTCGTTCTGCCGGATCAGCCGCACGTCGAGGATCCGCGCGTCCAGATCCAGCACCACCAGCATGTTGATCGGCGCGCCCGAGAAGCCGGGCAACGGTGCCAGCGGTTCGGTCTCGAACACATAGCCGGCGGGGGCGCCGCCCGAGTTGAGCAGGGTCCAGACCCCGTCGGGGCCCGGTTCGTCGGCCACCGAATAGGGTGGCAGCACCATGGCCGCGACTGCCGCGCGGTCCAGCCCGGCGCGCGCCGGGCCGGGCACCAAGGTGACCAGAACGGGCGCCAGCAGCAGCAGCCACAGGGCGAGACGACGTAGCAAGGTGGTGGTTCCTCCGGACCTCGCGGCAGCCTAGCAGCGCTCGGGGCCGGGGGAATCCGACCTTCGTCCTATGGCGCGCGCTGGTCGGCTTCGGCGTCGCGACCCAGCGTCAGGCGGGTCCGGGACAGTTGACGGGAGGGTCAAAAGCGGATAATGAATGAACGTTCATTCTCGCCCCACGATCCGACCGGAAAGCCCCTGCCCTGATGGACACGACCACCGCCCCCGATCCGCGCTCCCTTGAAATCCTTGGCAAGATCAAGACGGTCTTCGCCCAGAAGGGATTCGACGGCGCCTCGATGCAGGATCTGGCTCGGGCGGCCGGGATGAGCGCGGGCAATTTCTATCGCTACTTCCCCTCGAAGGACGCGATCATCGAATCGATGGTCGCGCTGGATCTGGGCGATGTGGGCGACGTGTTCCAGAAGATCATCGCCTCGCCCGATCCGCGGGCGGCGCTTCTGGCCGGGTTCCGGCACGAGATCTCGCAGCACCGGCAGGCCTGCGACGGGCCGCTCTGGGCCGAGATCGAGGCCGCGTCCGCCCGCCGGCCCGAGATCTCGGCGATTCATTGCCGGATCGAGCGCGAGGTGGCGCGCTACCTGATCCGCACCTTCGCGCTGATCGTAGGCATCGATGAAGACGAATCCGAACGGCGTTATGCCTCCCATGCCAACCTGATGCTGATCCTGTTCAAGGGGGCCGCGATGCAGCCCGAGGAGGATCCGGCGCTGATCGACCTGACGATTTCCGTGATCGACCACCTTCTGCCCCGGTCCCCTGCCGTTGTGCCGGGAACCGCGGTCCCGCCCGTATTCCAGGAAAGCTGAGCGATGTTCCGTACGTCCCTTTTCGCTGCCGCGCTTCTTGTGCTTGCCACCGCTGCGACCGCAGCCGAACCGCCGGCCCCGGCGGCGCCGCCCGAGGCCAGCCTGCCGGCGATCACCGTGACACCGGTGATCGAGACGGTGCTGCGCGACGCGGTCTTCGCCACCGGCATCTTCCAGCCGGCCGATACCGTCTTCGTCCAGCCCCAGATCGAGGGCCAGGCGATCGAGGAGGTGCATGCCGACGTCGGCGACCGGGTCGAGGCCGGGCAGGTGCTGGCCCGCCTGTCGGACCGGACCCTGACCCACCAGCGCAGCCAGCTGAATGCCAGCCGCGCCGCCGCCATCGCCACCATCGCCCAGACACGGGCGCAGATCGCCGAGGCGACGGCGCTGCGCGACGATGCCAAGCGGACCTGGGCGCGAACCAGCAAGCTGAGCGAACAGGGCACCGCCTCGACCGCCTCGCTGGAACAGGCCGAGGCCCAGGCTGCCACCGCCGAGGCGCGGCTGAACGCGGCTGTCGAGGGGCTCGGGGCTGCCGAAGCGCAGATCGACCTGATCGACGCCCAGCTTGCCGACGTGGACCTGAACCTGAGCCGCACTAATGTCGCCTCGCCGGTTTCCGGCGTCATCGTCGAGCGCGACGCCCGGGTCGGTGGCATCGCCTCGGCCGGGGGCGAAGCGATGTTCACGGTGATCCGCGATGGCGCACTGGAACTCTACGCCGACGTGGCCGAGCAGGATCTGCTGCGGATCGAGGCCGGGCAAAAGGTCGCCCTCCGGGTGGTCGGGCGCCCTGATCCGATCACCGGCACGGTGCGGCTGGTCGAACCGACAGTCGATGCCGACACCCGGCTGGGGCGGGTGCGGATCGGGCTTGACGATTCCGGGCTGGTCCGGGACGGGATGTTCGGCGAGGCGACCATCCTCGTCGCCGAACGCAAGACCCTCGCGGCGCCGGTGACCGCGATCTCGGCCGATGGCTCGGCCCTGAAGGTCGAGGACGGCATCGTGACCCGTGTCAGTGTCGAGACCGGCATCCGCGACGGCGGGCTGGTCGAAATCCGCTCGGGCCTGGCGCTCGGCGCCACCATTGTCAGCCGTGCCGGTGCCTTCGTGCGCGACGGCGATCACATCCACCCGGTCCTCGCGGATCCGGGTCCGGCGACCAACTAGGGAGCGGCGCCATGAATTTCTCGGCATGGTCGATCCGCAACCCGATCGCCCCGATCCTTGCCTTCATCATCCTGATGTTCCTGGGCTGGCAGTCGTTCAACGCGCTGCCGATCACCCGCTTCCCGACCATCGACGTGCCGCTGGTCGCGGTCAGCGTCGCCCAGTCGGGCGCGGCGCCGGCCGAACTGGAATCCCAGGTCACCAAGGAAATCGAGGACGCCGTCGCCGGCATCACCGGGGTCAAGAAGGTGATCTCGACCATCACCGACGGCAATTCGACCACCGTGGTCGAATTCCGCATGGAGGTGCCCACCGAACAGGCGGTGCAGGACGTCAAGGATGCCATCGACCAGATCCTCGGCGACCTGCCGGGCAGCGTCGAGACCCCGATCGTGACCAAGATCGATGTCGAGGGTCAGGCGATCATGACCTTCGCCGTGTCCTCGCCCGAGAAGACGATCGAGGAACTGAGCTGGTTCGTCGAGGATGTGGTCAAGCGCCGCCTGCAGGGCAAGGCCGGCGTCGGCCGGATCGACCGCTATGGCGGCGCCGACCGCGAGATCCGCGTCGTGCTCGACCCGCTGAAACTGGACAGCTTCGGCATCACCGCGGCGCAGGTCAGCCAGCAATTGCGCGCGACCAACGCCAACCTCGGGTCCGGCCGGTCCGAGATCGGCTCGTCCGAGCAGGCGATCCGGGTGCTGGGCGACGCCGCCGCGGCCGGGGAACTGGCGGCGACGACGATCGCGCTGCCCTCGGGCCGGTTCGTGCGGCTGAGCGATCTGGGCGAGGTGGTGGACACCTACGAGGAACTGCGGTCGTTCTCGCGCTTCAACGGCGACCAGGTGGTCACCTTCGCGGTGTTCCGCGCCAAGGGCGCCTCGGAGGTCAGCGTCGCCGAACTGGTCGAGGCCGAGCTGACCGGGATCCGCGGCCAGTACCCGGACGTGGCGATCACCCCGGTCGACGACACGGTGTTCTACACCTACGGCAACTACGAGGCGGCGTTGCACACCCTGATCGAGGGCGCCGTGCTGGCGGTGCTGGTGGTGCTGCTGTTCCTCAGGAACTGGCGCGCGACGCTGATCTCGGCGGTGGCGCTGCCGCTGTCGGCGATCCCGACCTTCTACATCATGGACCTGATCGGCTTCTCGCTGAACCTGGTGTCGTTCCTGGCGCTGACCCTGGCGACGGGCATCCTGGTCGACGACGCCATCGTCGAGATCGAGAACATCGCCCGGCACATGCGGATGGGCAAGTCGCCCTACCGCGCCGCCATCGATGCGGCCGACGAGATCGGCCTGGCGGTGATCGCCACCACCATGACCATCGTCGCCGTCTTCGTGCCGGTGTCGTTCATGCCCGGCATCCCGGGGCAGTATTTCCGCCAGTTCGGCCTGACCGTGGCCATCGCGGTGTTCTTCTCGCTGCTGGTGGCGCGGTTGATCACGCCGATGATGGCGGCCTACCTGATGCGCGGCAAGGACGCGCTTGCCGACCACGAATCCGGCAAGGACAGCGCGGTGATGCGCGGCTACATGTGGGTCGTGCGCACCACGACTCAGGGCCGGGTGTGGTTTGTCCCGGCCCGCTACCTGACCCTTCTGGGCGCAATCGGCGCGCTGATCGTGTCGCTGCACTTCATGGTGCAAATCCCCGGCAGCTTCATCCCGCCCGAGGATGTGAGCCGGATCCCGATCTCGGTCGAACTGCCGCCGGGCTCGACGCTCGAGGATACCGACCGTGCCACCCAGGCGATGGTCGACCTCATCCGCGGCGTGGACGGGGTCGAGGATGTCTTCGTCCTTGGCGGCTCGTCCCCGACCGGCGATCTGGACATTCGCCGCGCCTCGGTCACGGTGCTGCTCTACAAGCTCGACCATTCGATTCTGCTGAAGCTGTCGCAGTTGGGCCGCGACATCCCCATGATCGGCGGGCTGGTGCCCGAGGTCGAGAACCGCGGCCGTGCCCGTCCGCAGAACGTGATCGAGTCCGAGATCTTCGCCAAGCTGCAGGCGATCCCCGACATCCATGCCTACAAACTGAACGACCGGGGCGAACGGGACATCTCGTTCTCGATCCTGTCGCCGGTCGAGGCCGATCTGAACGAGGCGGTTGCCTTGCTGGAGAAGGCGCTCAGGGGCGACCCGCTGCTGGCCAACGTCGCCTCGGAAGGCGCGCTGCCCCGACCCGAGGTGCAGATCACGCCCCGCAAGGCCGAGGCCGCGCGACTGGGCGTGACCACCGCCGGCATCGCCGAGACGATCCGGGTCGCCAGCATCGGCGATTTCGACGCGGCACTGGCCAAGGTGTCGATCGATGACCGGCAGATCCCGGTGCGGGTCCAGCTGGAAGATCGGGTGACCGCCGATCTGGACCGGCTGAAGGCGCTGCGCGTGCCGACCGCCTCGGGCGCGACGGTGCCGCTGGCGGCGATCGCCGACGTCACGCTGTCCGAGGGGCCATCCTCGATCGAACGCCAGGACCGCGAACGGCAGGCCACCATCGGCGCGAACCTGCCGGTGGGCGTCGCCCTTGGCACCGCCACCGCGCGGTTCAGAGAGGTGGTCGAACAGACCGAGCTTCCGGCTTCGGTCCGGGTGGCCGAGGCGGGCGATGCCGAGGTCCAGGCCGAGCTGACCCAGAGCTTCGGCAATGCCATGATCATGGGCCTGATGCTGGTGCTGACGGTGCTGATCCTGCTGTTCGGCTCGGTGCTGCAGCCCTTCACCATCCTGTTCTCGCTGCCGCTGGCCATCGGCGGCGTGGCGGCGGGCCTGATCGTCACCAACAACGCGGTGTCGATGCCGGTGCTGATCGGCATCCTGATGCTGATGGGGATCGTCACCAAGAACGCGATCCTGCTGGTCGATTTCGCCATCGAGATGCGCAACCGCGGCCTGAACCGCTATGAGGCGATGGTCGAGGCCGGTCACAAGCGGGCGCAGCCGATCGTGATGACCTCGATCGCCATGTCGGCGGGGATGCTGCCTTCGGCGCTGGGGGTGGGCGAAGGCGGCAGCTTCCGCTCGCCCATGGCGATTGCGGTGATCGGCGGCATCGTCGTGTCGACCGTGCTGAGCCTGGTGGTGGTGCCGTCCTTCTTCCTGATCATGGACGATCTTCAGCGCCTGCTGGGGTGGCTGTTCAGCGGCATCGTCGGCCGCAAGGAGGCCGAGCCGGTCATCCCCGAGCCCGCCGAACTGGCGGCGGGCCTGGCCGAGACCCGCGGCGACCTGGCGGCGCTGGAAGACCGGCTGGACCGGGTCGAAAGCCAGCGCAGCGGCGCACCGCCCGGCCGGCTGGAAGCGGCGGAATGAGATCGGCCGCGGGCCGCCCCACCGGGCGGCCCGTTCCGTTCCGGGGTGCGGCCCGCGTTCGCGAATCCCGAACGCCGGGTTCCGCAGGCGGCGGCTGTTGCCGGGCGGGGTCGGGCCCGATCTCTGGGCGAGCGCGGCCCGATCAGTTCGGGCCGGGAAAGGAACTGCCATGACCGCGGGTCTTCATCACGTCACCCTGATCACCCGCCGGGTGCAGGACAACGTCGATTTCTACGCCGGCTTCCTGGGCCTCAGGCTGGTCAAGCAGACCGCGGGGTTCGAGGATGCCCGCCAGCTTCACCTGTTCTATGGCGACGGCGCGGGCACGCCCGGGTCGCTGGTCAGCTTCCTGGTCTGGGAAGATGGCGCGCGCGGCCGGGTCGGTAACGGCCAGGTGGCCGAGATCGCGCTGGCGATCCCGAAGGCCGCCATCGGCGACTGGCTGACCCGGGCGCTGGCCCGCCAGATCCCGGTCGAGGGACCGCTGCGCGCCTTCGGCGAGACCGTGCTCAGGTTGCGCGATCCCGACGGGGTGGTGGTGAAGCTGGTCGGCAGCGACGCCGCCCCGGCGGTGCCGTGGCAGGACGCGCCGGCGCGGCTGCATTCGGTCACGATCTGGTCCGCGGATGCGCCGGCGACGGCAGCCTTCCTGACCCGCTTCGGCTATCGGCCGGGGCCGGTCGAGGGGACGGTGCGCCGCTGGCTCTCGGACCGCGATGCCATCGACATCCGCGACGTGGCGGGGTTCGTGGCCGGCGTGCCGGGGACCGGCATCGCCGATCATGTGGCATTGCGCGTCCCCGATGCGGCGGCGCTGGCCCGACACGAGGCGGCGCTGGCCGGCGACGGCTTCGGCCCGGTCACCATCCATGACCGGCACTATTTCCACTCGCTCTACGTCCGAGAACCGGCGGGCACCCTGATCGAATTGGCCACCGACGGCCCCGGCATGGCGGTGGACGAAACCCCCGAAACCCTGGGCGGGCGCCTGATGGTGCCGCCCGATGATATGGCCAAGGCCGGGGATCTGGCCCTGCACCTGCCGCAATTCGCCCGCCCGGGCGAGGAAAGGATACCGATGCGCGACCTGCCCTTCATCCACCGTTTCCACCGGCCCGAGGATCCGGACGGCTCGGTGATCCTGACGCTCCACGGCACCGGTGGCGACGAGGCCGACCTGATGCCGCTGGCCCGCCATCTGGCGCCGCGGGCGACGATCCTCGGGGTGCGCGGCCGGTCGACCGAGGAGGGCATCAACCGCTGGTTCCGCCGGCTGGAGATGACCCGCTTCGATCAGGCCGACATCCGCGCCGAGGCCGAGGCCTTCGTCGCCTTCCTGGACGGCGCGGTCGCGGGTTACGGGCTTGCGCGCGACCGGATCACCGCGCTGGGATACTCGAACGGCGCCAATTTCGCGGCGGCGGTGATGGGGCTCTATCCCGGCGCGATCCGGCGGGCGATCCTTCTGCGCGCCATGCCGGCGCTGGACGACCTGCCCGAGGTCGATCTGGCCGGGACCGCGGTCCTCAGCCTCAGCGGCGCGCGGGATCCCTATGGCGTCCATGCGCCGCGGCTCGACGCCTGGCTCAGGGCGCAGGGGGCCGATCTGACCGCCGAGACCCTGCCTGCCGGGCACGAGATCAGCGGTGCCGACCTGACCCGGGCCAAGGCCTGGCTCGACCGGGTGGCCGCGGACGCGGCCTGACCGACCGGGCCGGACAAGAAAAGGAAGGCCGCCGACCCGTTGCGGGACCGGCGGCCTTTTGGTCTTCCGGGCCGACAGGAGGTCCCGGACGGTCAGAGGCTGGCGGCGAAGCCGGCAAGGAATTCGCGCAGCTTCTCGCGGGTTGCGTCGTCGGTCAGGGTGCCGTCGCCGTCGAAGACGCCGCCGGCGCGCGACACCATCAGCCGGCCTTCCAGCCAGGGCTTCGTGCGCAGGGTGCGCAGCACCGGCAGCCAGTGGTTCTGCGCCAGCGTCGTCCCGAACGGGCCGGGCGAGGCGCCGATGACGGCGACCGGCTTGCCGACGAAGAGCTTCAGCCCCTCGCCCCGGGACATCCAGTCTATGGCGTTCTTGAACACGCCCGGAATGCCGTTGTTGTATTCGGGCGTGACCAGCAGCAGCCCGTCCGCCGCCGCGAGCCGCGCCTGCAGGTGGCGGACCGTCGCCGGCAGCCCCTCGCGCGCCTCCAGGTCGCCGTCATAGAGCGGCACCCCGGCGATCGATCCGGCTTCCAGCGTGGCGCCGTCGGGCATCAGCCCCGTGGCCGCGCGCAGCAGCGCGGTGTTGAACGAGGCGGTCCTGAGACTGCCGCTCAGGCCGAGGATGTGGGTCATGGGCAGGGTTCCTTGTTGGCTGTCACGCAATGGGGCGCCGCGGCCCGTGCCGCAACACGGAAAGGCCGGAGCCCGAGGGCCCCGGCCTGTCGCACGGTCAGTCGAGCGGTTTCAGCCGCGCCGCGATCTCGGCCCGGCGGGGTTCCAGGAAGGGCGGCAGCGACAGGCCCTCGCCCATGCTGTCCCGGGGTTCGTCCACGTCGAAGCCCGGCCCGTCGGTGGCGATCTCGAACAGGTTGCCGCCCGGCTCGCGGAAGTAGAGCGAGCGGAAGTAGTAGCGTTCGACCTCGCCCGAATTCGGGATGCGGAAGTCGCGCAGCCGTTCCGCCCAGTCCCGGATCGTGCCGGCATCCGGGGTGCGGAAGGCGACGTGATGCACCGCCCCGGCGCCCTGCCGGGCTTCGGACAGGCCGGGCTGGACGGCAACATGCAGTTCCGCCGCGGCGCCGCCCGGGCCCATCTCGTAGACATGCAGGCTGCCTTCGCCATCGGGCGAGGCCTGTTCGCCGGTCTTGCGCATGTTCATCACGCGGGTCAGCACAAGGTCCGTCCCGGTCAGGTCCGCCACCGACAGGGTGATCGGGCCCAGGCCGCGGATCTGGTGCTCGGCCGGGACCGGGCTTCTCTCCCACGGATGGGCGGGGCCGCCGGCATCGGCGGTCAGGCGCAGGCGCTGGCCTTCCGGGTCGTCGAAATCCAGCGTCGCGCGCCCGGCGATCTCGGTGACCGGGCCGAGCTTCATCCCGGCCTCGCGCAGCCGCCCGGCCCAGTAGTCGAGGCTGTTGCCGTCGACCCGAAGCCCGGTGCGGCTGATCGACTGGGTGCCGCGGCGTTCGCGCGGCACCGGCCAGTCGAAGAAGGTGATGTCGCTGCCCGGACTGCCGGCGCCATCGGCGAAGAACAGGTGATAGGCGCTGGTATCGTCCTGGTTCACGGTCTTCTTGACCCGCCGGAGGCCCAGCGTGCCGGTATAGAAGCGGTTGTTGTCCTGAACATTGGCGGTGATCGCCGTCAGGTGATGAAGTCCGTCGAGGTTCATGAGGGACCTCCTTTCTCTGCTCCCAAAGAAAGCGCGCGGCACGCAAGGGTGCAGGGGGCGATGCGCCAACCCGGCGTTCTCGATTTGCGAACGGCGGCGGGGGCGCTAGAGTTCCGCCATGCGCTGGACCCTGGCCGAGATCGAGACCTTCCTTGCGGTGATCGACGCCGGCAGCATCTCGGCGGCCGCGGCGCGGGCGAACCTGTCGAAATCGGTGGTCTCGAAGCGGATCAGCGAATTCGAACTGGCGCTGGGGGCGCCGCTTTTCGTGCGCCATGCCGGGCGGATCCGGCCGCGCGAGGCGGCGCTGGCGCTGGCCGAACGGCTGCGCCCGGCGCTGGCCGAGATGAAGGCCGCGACCGAGTCGGTGGGCTGGGGCGGCACCGGTCTGGCCGGCCGGCTGGCGATCACCGCGCCGATGAGCTTCGGCATCCGCCATCTGGGCCCGACGATCGCGACCTTTGCCCGGGCGCATCCCGGGCTTGAGATCGTGCTGGACTATGACGACCGGATCACCGCGCTGTCGCCCGCCGGCTTCGACGTGGCGATCCGGGTCGGCGCGCTGGCCGACAGCACCCTGATGGCGCGCAAGCTCTGCGAGGATCCGCGGGTGGTGGTGGCCAGCCCCGGCTATCTGGCCGCCCATGGCCCGATCCTTGCACCCGAGGATTTAGCCCGGCACGAGGCGATCAGCTATCTGAACGTCCGGCTGGGGCAGGTCTGGACCTTCGGGCGCGAGGTGGCGCCGCCGCGCCCCGGGCGGATCAGCGCCAACAATGGCGAGGCGATGCGCGACATGGCGCTGGCCGGGCTGGGGCTGGCGCTGCTGCCGCTGTTCATCGTCCATGACGCGCTGGCGGACGGGCGGCTGCTGCGCGTCCTGCCCGAGGTCCCGCCCCTGCCGGTGCCGATCAGCGCGGTCTGGCCGCCGGCCCGGCCGATGCCGGCCAAGACCCGTGCCTTCGTCGACCATCTGGCCGATGCCCTGGGCGAGCGCCCGCCCTGGCTGGGCTGAGGCGCAGGCGGGCGCGCGCCGAAAATGGTTGACATGGAAACTGTCCGGTATAGTTTCCTCGTCAACCAACTGTGGCAGCCCGATGACCCCTGAAACTCCCGACACCCACTCCATCCCGGATCTTGAAAGCCATCTCGGCTACTGGCTGCGCGCGGTCTCGAACGCGGTGTCGCAGGAATTTGCCCGCCGGCTGGCGGCCGAGGATGTCTCGGTCGCGGAATGGGTCTTCCTGCGCGCGCTCTTGGATGCGGACGGACTGGCGCCCAGCGTTCTGGCCGACCGGATGGGCCTGACCCGGGGCGCGATCACCAAGCTGGGCGACCGGCTGGCGGCCCGCGGTCTGGTCGCCCGGGCCGGCAACCCCGACGACCGCCGCGGCCAGACCCTGTCGCTGACCGCGGCGGGGCGCCAGAAGGTCCCGGCCCTTGCCGCCATCGCCGACGGGAATGACGCGGATTTCTTCGGCGTCCTCGCCCCGGCCGACCGGCAGGCGCTGGACGCGATCCTGCGCTTCCTTGCCCGGGCCCATGGACTGACCACCATGCCGGTCGACTGACCCCGCTCTGCCGGCCGGTCGGCCGGCACCCCGACCCACCTCCCCCTGAACCGAAGGAACTGCCCCATGGACGCAGCCCGCATCGCCGTTGCCGAACGCTGCCTGAGTGCCGCCGAGGACGCCACCCTGACCTTCCCCGAGATTGTCGGCACCCTGATCGGAGCCGGGTTCGAAGGCTATACCGTCGACTATCGCCGCAATGTCTCCACCTATTACCTGCCCGATGGCGACAGCGTGACACTGGACATGCCGGCGCACGGCGGCCCGGTCGCAGCGGGCTTCGACGCGGAAGGCGTCGCCGCCTGCGTGCGCGAGGCTCAGGCCAACGCGCCGGGCTATACCTATGCGGGCTTCTGCCGGAAGGTGACGGCGCGGGGCTGCGCCGGCTACATGGTCTCGTTCCCGGGGGCGCGGGTGCTCTACTTCGGCCGCACCGCCGAGACCCATCTGGAACTCTTCCCCCGCTGAGGCCGGGGTCAGGTGCCCGGAACCGGGTCGGGACCGTCCCGGTCGCCGCACCGGCAGTGGAGATCTACCGGGGACCAGTGCCGCCAGCGCGTCCGGCGGCTCCCCGGGGCGGTCGAGCCGGAAGAACGGCAGGGGCGCAGCGGCATCCGGGACTTGCGGCCGGGGAGTGTTCGCCCTGCGCGCCAGACTGGGTATCGGCCCGTGCCGGCGCAATTCCACTGTCTTGGACACCACCGGCACGCTATGGCTGGGGCGAGCTTGAGCCCGTCTGTGGAGGATCCATGACCCCGTTCCGTTCGCTGCTGGCCGCCTGTGCCGGCCTGCTGCTTGCCTCGGCCGCCGGCGCCCAGACGCTGTATTTCTCGGCCATCCCCGACGAGGACGAAACCGCGCTGGTTGCCCGCTTCTCGAAGGTCGCCGACTATCTCGAGGGCAAGCTGGGCGTCGACGTGGAATTCGTCCCGGTGAAGAGCTATCCCGCCGCGGTCACCGCCTTCCGCAACGACCAGGTGCAACTGGCCTGGTTCGGCGGGCTGACCAGCGTGCAGGCGCGGCTGGCCAGCCCCGGCGCGCGCTCGATCGCGCAAGGCGCAGAAGACCCGGTCTTCGTCAGCTACTTCATCGCCAACACCGCGACCGGGCTGACCGAAAGCGCCGACTTCCCCGAAGCGGCGAAGGGCATGAGCTTCACCTTCGGCGCCAAGACCTCGACCTCGGGCCGGCTGATGCCGGAATTCTACATCCGAAAGGAAACCGGCGAAGCGCCCGAGGCCTTCTTCTCGCAGGTCGGCTTTTCGGGCGACCATTCCCAGACCCTGCGGCTGGTGGCGTCGGGGGCCTATCAGGTCGGTGCGCTGAACTACACCGTCTACGACAAGGCCGTGGCCGAAGGCGCGCCCGAGGTCGAGACCGCAAAGGTGATCTGGAAGACGCCGCCCTATCCCGACTACAACTGGGTGATCCGGGGCGACGTGGACGACCGCTTCGGCGCCGGCTTCGCCGACAGGGTGCAGGCCGCCATAATCGGCATGAGCGACCCCGAGCTTCTGGCGAGCTTCCCGCGCGAGGCCTTCATTCCGGCCGCCAATGCCGATTTCGACCCGATCGAGCAGACCGCGCGGGAGCTGGGTCTGCTGGAATGAGCCGGGAATGAGCCTTGCCGGATTCAGCCGCGAGACGCTGGGCTATGGCGCCGGCACCGTCCTGGAAGAGGTCAGCCTGACCCTTTCCCCGGGCGAGCGGCTGGTCCTCTTGGGTCGCAGCGGCGCCGGTAAGACCACCCTGCTGAACGCCTTCCACGACCGGCTTGCGGCGGGCGGACACCGGGTGGCGCTGGCGCCCCAGGACCATGCGCTGGTGCCGCAACTGAGCGTGCTCAGAAACGTGCTGATGGGCCGGCTGGACGACCACGGCGCGGTCTACAACCTGACCAACCTGATCCGCCCGCGCCGGGCCGACCGGGACGCGGTGGCCGCGCTGCTAGCCGAGGTCGGGCTTTCCGGTCAGATCGACCAGCCGGTCGAGGCGCTGTCGGGCGGGCAGAAGCAGCGCACCGCGCTGGCGCGCGCGCTTTATCGCGGCGGCGAGGTTCTGGTCGCGGACGAGCCGGTTTCGGCCGTCGATGGCGGGCAGGCGGCGGCGCTGATGGACCTCATGCAGGCGCGCTTTCCCACCGCGGTGGTCGCGCTGCATGACGTGGCGCTGGCGCGCCGCTTCGCCACCCGGCTGGTCGGCATCCGGCAGGGCCGCATCGTGATGGAGGGCGCCCCGGCGGCGCTGGCGCCCGGGACGCTGGATGCGCTCTATTCTGCCTGACCGGCTGTCCCGGCCGGCGGTGGCCGGGGCCTTCGCCCTGCTGGCGCTGGTCTGCCTGCCTTTCGCCCAGCTGGGCCTTGGCGGCCACGACCCCTGGGCCGTGCTGGGGCGGATGGCGCTGGGGTTCCTGCACCCCGACTTCGGCGCGGTCGAGGATTTCGGCCGTGCGCTGGTCTCGACGGTGATGTTTGCGGTGGCTGGCGTGGCGATCGGCGGCGCGGCCGGGTTCTGCCTGGCGCCGTTCTGGTCGCGGCGTCCGGTGCGCGCCCTGTCGATCGCGCTGCGCTCGGTGCACGAGCTGTTCTGGGCGCTGATCCTGATGCAGGTGCTGGGGATCAGCCCGGCAACCGGGGTGCTGGCCATCGCCCTGCCCTATGCCGGGATCTTCGCCAAGGTCTTCGCCGAGCAGATTCAGGAAGCTGACCCTCGCCCCGCCGCGATCCTGCCCCCCGGCACCGATCCGCTGTCGCGGTTCCTCTATGCCCGGCTGCCGCTGGTCTCGCCGGCGATGCGGGCCTATGCGCTCTACCGGATCGAATGCGGGCTCAGATCCTCGGCGGTGCTGGGCTTCATCGGCCTGCCGACGCTGGGCTTCCAGCTGGACGCCTTCTTCCGACAGGGCGATTACGGCGCCGCCAGCGCGATCATGATCTGCTATCTGGCGATGATCGCGACGATGCGGATCTGGATGCGTCTCAGCTGGGCGCCGGTCTGGCTGCTGGCGGCGGCGCTGTGGCTATGGGCGCTGCCGCATCCGCCGATGGGCTCGGGCGCGCTGTGGCGCTTTCTGACCATCGACATCGTGCCCGCGCCGCTGCGCAACGGCGGCGGGATCGAGGCGCTGGAACCCTGGCTGTGGCGCCTGATGAGCACCGAAGCCCTGCCGGGGGTGGTGGCGACGCTGATCGTCGGCCAGATCGCGCTGGTGCTGAGCGGGCTTCTGGCCTTCCTGGGCTTCGGCATGATCGTGCCTCGGGTCACCGGGCGGGTGGGCCGGCTGGCCGGGCATCTGGGGCTGGTGATCCTGCGGTCCTTCCCGGAATACATGCTGGCCTATCTGTTCCTGCAGGTCTTCGGCCCCTCGATGCTGCCCGCCATCCTGGCGCTGGGGCTGCACAACGGCGCGATCATCGGCCATCTTCTGGGCCGCGAGGCCGAGCCGGTGGTGGCCGGCCTGCGCCGCGACGCGCCCCGGGGGCTGCTGCTCTGGTCCCACGAACTGGCGCCACGGCTGTTCGGGCGGTTCGTCGCGCTGTGTCTTTATCGCTGGGAGATCATCCTGCGGGAAACCGCGGTGATGGGCATCCTTGGCGTGATGACGCTGGGCTTCTACATCGACAGCGCGGTGGCCGAGCTCAGGCTCGACCGGGCGCTGGTCCTGCTGGTGGTCGCCGGCGCGGTCACCGCCGGGGCCGATGCGCTGTCGACGGCGATCCGGTCGCGGCTGGGCAGCGCGGGACGGATCACCCTTCGGGAGGATTGTGCATGACCGGTGTCGACGGGTGAGGTTCTCGGCCAATCTGGGGTTTCTCTGGACCGAGCTGCCGCTGCCGGCGGCGATCCGCGCCGTGGGGGCGGCAGCACTGATACGGGTACTGAGCGATCTGGCGATACGCCTGAACTTCGTCTGCTGCCCTGTCCGGAACATGGAAGGAGGTCTGTCCCGACGGCTGGAATGCCACATTCCCCCGACGGGCCAAGTCCAGATCGCCGCGGTGTCCGACCGCGGCCCGCCCAGCCGAATACCGACCCTGCCCCGACCAAGGTTTGGATAGGTTAGATGGCCCAATACCAGAACGGCTTCAGGCCGCCCGGCGGCCCGGCCTGAAGCCGGAACACCCCGCCCGGGCATCCGGAAACACCTTTCTGCCACTATCCAGTGATCCCGACCACGCACATCGCCGCAAAAGCCAGCGCATAAAAAAGCGCGATCAGCTGCTTGGACCACACGCCCATCCCGTCGATTCGACGTTTGAGAAAGCGGTAGAGGCGCATGTCGACTTCCCCCAATGGAACCGCCAACAGCAGCGCCAAAGCAAGTGCTGTCCAAAACAGGTAGACCCCGCCGATGTCGTCCGGCAGCAGAGCGTAAATCGTACGGATGACCGGTACATGAACGAGATAGAGTGCATAACTATAGTCGCCCAATCTGTTGCCGAGACGCCCAAACGCGGTTTCACCGACCAGAAAGCGCGCCCCTCTATACCGGGCAACCGAAACAACCAGCAATGCCGAGCCGAAACCCATTCCCCATCGAGCGCCCATCACACCCAGAAGTCGCGAACCAAGAAGCCAAAAAGCGACGCCTAGAATCGCTGCCAGAGCCGGATGAATTGGGCGACTCCAGGAGGCGTTCATCAGTACGCCGCAGGCAAACGCGACATTAACCCCAACAAACGGAAGGGTCAACGGGCTGAACAGATTTTTGGAAGGGTCGTCCGGCCAAAGAATGTTATGAATACAGATCAGCCCCAGCCATCCAATCATGATCGGAGCGACATCCTTCGTCCGACCGATCGCGATGATCACAAACAGAAAGACGTAGAATCCTACCTCGAACACGAGAGTCCATTCCACGCCGAGCGGATAGATTGCCTCGCCTGCCGGCATTAGGGACAGTGCCCGCCAATCAAGCGGCGTCCGGATTGGAGAAAACATGAATGAAGCATAGAACAGCGCCACTGCAAAAAGAAATGCCGGATAAATTCGAGTAATACGGTGGAGCAAGAACGTCGCGGCCTCCTGACGCAACATTGCCCCTGCCATGAGAAAGCCGGACAAGGCGAAGAAGGTCGAAACACCCAGGGCGCCAAGCCATGATGGAACGACATTGGCCGCAACCGGATCAGATCGCATCAGCTGCAGATAAACTGACGCATGATAGACCAAGACCGATGCTGCCGCCAGAAATCGAAGCCACTGAAGGCTGTAAATGCGACCTGCTTCTTGATGCATTGCTACCCCTTGATCCGAGATCAACCTACGAAAAATCTGATCGCCGTGTGGCCAGCCGACCTTCGGCGCAGGCCAAGAATCCGGTCAGCACAGCCATCTGCCTGCCCCGCTGCAGCAGGTTCCTGCTTGCGGGTCGCACGGTGTCTGGGTACTGAACGACTCGACTCCGCCGCGCCAGCATCACGAGGATTGTCAGATGCCAAAAGTCAAGCTCATAGTTCACATTGGCAGCGGAAAGACCGGCTCGTCGTCAATTCAGGCGGTACTGGAAACCGGGCGCACGATACTGCTGCAGAACCGCATGAAGTACCTTGGGATAATGCTGGAGCATGCTGAGAACGCCTCTCGAAAGCCTTGGCAGACCCGAACCGGTTCGGACAAGTTCTTTTACGGCTGTGACGCCCTCAAGGCAAATCTTCAACTCTACGACGTTCTGAAGGCCGAACTCGATATCGCCGAAACCGAAGGCCGGGAGACACTGATCTGGAGCAATGAATGGCTGTTCGATCATGCTAATCATGCCGTTTCGACCCTCGCACGTCTCGTCGACGAAGGCTATCGGATCGAGGTTCAATGCTACGTTCGGGTGCACGACGGATGGGCAAAGAGCGCCTATATTCAGTGGGGTGTAAAGGACAGGCAGGAATATGGAATTATCAAGCCCTTTGCGGTCTGGATCGAAGAGCGCCATAATGGAGCCGCACTGCGCTTCCATGATGCACTTGCGCCTTGGGCGAATGGTTTCGGGGATCGGCTGCGCGTCTTTAATTATGATGCCAAGCCCGATGTTGTCGTGCACTTTCTAACGTCAAATTCCCTTCCCAACCTCCCCAGCTTGAAGGAAAATGCCACGCCGTCACCGGCGGAAATCGAATTGTGGGCACTCTACAACCACCGCTCTTTCGATGGGACATCACCGGCTGAGTTTGAGCAGACTCTTTCCGCAATCCGTGCTGTCCCCGATTCCTACCTAGACCTCTTTGAGACCGATCGTCTGATGCCAACGGCCTACGACCTGGTCCAACTGCGCACGTCCTGCGAGGCAGATCGCCAGGCGATTAACGAACTTCTCCAGCGCAATGGAGAACCGCCTTTAGAATTCGGGATCGCGCGGCGCGATGATCGAACGGTCAATGACCGAGAAATGGCCCGTGAATTCAAAAAATCCTTCATCGTATCGCAAGACAGGTTCGAGGCAATTTCCGGCCCGATCATCGACGGTCTGGCACAAATCATCATTTTGAAGGCGTCTCATCCTGTTTCAGATGAGACATCCGGAAGAATTGAGCGCCTGATCGCCGAGGCATTGACTGCCGGAGCGGCGATCGGGGGACGAATTGCCCAGAGCCTTGGCATCATTCTGACGGCGATCCGTCAGGCCGACATGCGTCCGGCTCAAGTATGCGATGGCGAAAAGATCGGAATGACGGATGATCTGGACAATCAGGGCCGGATGAATTGGCAGCACAGTCAGCCCGCGCCAGATAATGACTCTGCGGGCCGGAACGTTGCCATCATAGAACGCTTCAATTCCGAAATTAAGAACTTGATCCGGCGCTCTGAAGCAGCCGAAGGCGAGGTGGCAGGTCTGCGGGAACAGAATAGCTGGTTGACGGCACTGTCAGCTCAATTGCAGCGAGATCTTGTTCGGGCCCGCGTTCGACCTTGGCGGCAGGTTCAAAGGAAGTTCGAGTATCAGCTTTTCTCCGCTCTGTCGCGGGACTCAAGTCCGATTTCCAAGACAGCGCGACACCGTTACGCCAAGCTTGCGCTGAAACGTGACCCGAGACGAATGGAAGGTGCTGGCAAGGCCATAGCGCACCAGGAAGCCATGCTTTCGCCCAGCGGTCCTGTGCCGGAGCAGCATTCCGGTGCGCTGAGATTTGATTCCAGCAAACCAAGTATTCTTGTCGTCAGCCACGAAGCCAGTCGGACCGGTGCGCCGATTTTGGCCCTTAATCTGATGCAGTTTCTGCGCGAGAAATACAATGTGGCGGCACTTACGTTGCGGGGCGGAGAACTTCTGGATGATCTCATCGAGGCATCGGTGGTGACCTACGTTGGCAACGGGCTTCACGCGGATCCGGGTCAATACGCCGACTTGGTGCGTCGAATATGTCTTGAGCACCAGCCTCTATTCGCAATAGTTAACTCTGTCGTCTCCCGTCCGGTGCTTTTCACCCTTCAGCAGGAAGGTGTTCCAAGCGTAACCTTGATCCATGAGTTTGCGACGAATATCGCGCCGAAGAGTTCATTTCGGGAAGCTTTGACCTGGTCCGACCAGGTGGTTTTCTCGTCACCGTTGACCCTGGAAAACGCGTTCGCGACTGTTCCCTTGTCCAGCCAGCCGCTTGTGCATGTTGTGCCACAGGGAAAATGTGCAGTCCCGCAGAGTAAAGGAAATGGGGTCAGCAGGGAGCTCGAGTTGCGTCGCATCGAAGAGGAATTTCGGCCCGGTGGCAGGCAAAGTTTCGTCGTCCTTGGTGCGGGGATGGTCGAGTTTCGCAAGGGCGTAGATCTGTTCATTGAGGTTGCCCGATTGGTATCGTTGATGGCCGGTGGAGAAGACATCCATTTCAACTGGGTCGGCGGAAATTACTACCCTGAAGTCGATTTCTCGTATTCGGTCTATCTGAAGGATCAGATCGAGCGGGCCGGAGTTGCGAATCGGGTAAAGATTCTGCTCCCTAGCAGTGAGATCGAGCATGTTTACGCGCTTTCAAGTTGCCTGCTCCTGTCCAGCCGGCTCGACCCTTTGCCGAATGTTGCAATCGATGCGCTTTCTTTCGGGTTGCCGGTAGTTTGTTTCGACAAGGCCAACGGCGTGGCCGATTTTTTGCGGGCGGGTGACCTCGAGCGCGAGTGTGTTGCACGATACTTGGATTGCCACGACGCAGCTGTTAAAATTGTACGCCTCGCCAATGACTTCGGATTGGCGTCGGCAGTCGGGCAGGCATCAGCCGAGATTGCAAGAGCTTCCTTCGATTTCGGGCGGTACGCGACTCGGATCGAGTCGATCGGTCTGGCCGCGGCGGCGCGGTTGCGGAACCGTAAGAGTGATATCGAGACAATTTTGCAGGCCGGCAGTTTCAGGCCCGATTTTTACTGTTCGCGGAACCTCACATTCCACAGTGAAGTGGAAATGGTGGAGAGCTTTGTCCGTTCGCTTACCTCGGCAGCGGGCGCTCGGAAACCGGAGCCCGGTTTCCATCCTCTGGTCTTTGCCGAACGTCTGGGTATCCAGGAGACCGATCCGTACGCTGAATTCATCCGGATGGGGCGTCCGGAGGGACCGTGGTTCATGCCTGTGGTCGAGTTGTCTTCGAGCCGGGCAGTCAGCGCGGACTTTCCTCCGGACGACTTGGTTGATTGCGCATTGCATATCCACGCTTATTTTACGGATGGGCTTGACGCCCTTATCGACCGTTTGCACCGGAACTGCAACTTGCCGGATTTGTTTGTCAGCGTTGCCGACGAGATCGGGCGAGTCTCAGCCGAACAGTCTCTGTCGGACTACAGGGGAACCGTGCGCGAGATCAGGGTTACGCGTAACCGGGGCCGCGACATCGGCCCGTTCCTTTCCGACTTCGGCAAGGACTTGATTGAGAACTATGAGTTCATTGGTCACATCCACGTCAAAAAGAGTCCGCATGTGGAGGATTCTCTGGTTGTCGATGACTGGAATCGGTTCCTTTACGAGAATGTCGTTGGAGGAGCGTACGCGGGTGCCGCAATTGACCAGATTCTAGGGGCGATGCGAGAAGACCGTCTCGTCGGCATGGTCTATCCGGACGATCCGCAGATTGTCGGCTGGACTCTGAATCTTGGCCATGCCCGTACGATTGCGTCGCGGCTTTCTATTCCTACCCTCGATATAGGAATAAACTTTCCGGTCGGCACAATGTTTTGGATGCGCCAAGCCGTGTTGCGGCGTTTCGTGGATTTAGGGTATACGTATGATGATTACCCACCCGAGCCGCTGCCGATTGACGGTACGATGCTGCACGCCCTTGAGCGCATGTTCGGGGTTGTTCCGTTGCATGACGGGTGGACCTGTCTCGTGACGAATGTTAGGGGATTGTCGCGTTGACACGGAGTTTTCCGGTCTCTGGTTTGGCGATTGCAGCGCAGGGGTCAGGGGCGGCAGGCGCCCGCAGTTGACAGTCTCGTGGGGCGGGTCTACGACCGGGCATGCAAGCCTGCTGCGGGCGCTGGAAGGCCGAGCAGGAAACCGGTTTCAAGGCCAGATCGATGCAGGGCGGCAGAGTTTCCGTCGTCATACCGCTCTATAACCACGCGAGCTATATCGCCGAGGCGGTCGCGAGCGTGCTGGAGCAGGGTCCGCTGTTGCGCGAGTTGATTGTGATCGACGACGGGTCGCGCGACGCCTCTGCGGCGGTGATGGCGGAGCTGGCCGCGGGCGACGACCGGATCCGCGTCCTGACCCAGCAGAACAGCGGCGCCCATGCCACGATCAACCGTGGCCTCGCCATGGCCACGGGCGAGTTCGTGACCATCCTGAACTCGGACGACGCCTATCTGCCGGGGCGCTTCGCGGCGCTGGTGCGGGCGCTGGATCTGGATCCGGGATCGGATCTGGCGGCCTCGGCGATCGCCTTCATGGATGGCGACAGCCAGCCGATCGCCAACCCCTGGTTCGCGCAGGCGCTGGACACCTACAAGACCCGCCGGGCACTGGGGCCGGCGCTGATCGACGCCAACTTCCTGATGACCACGTCGAACTTCCTGATGCGGCGCAGCCTTCTGGCGCGGATCGGCGATTTCGCGCCGCTGCGCTATGCCCATGACATGGAATTCGCCCTGCGCGCCGCCGCGATGGGTGTGCGGCTGGCCTATATCGACCGGCCGCTGATGCGCTACCGTTTCCACGGCGCGAACACGATTTCGGAAAACCATGCCGGGGTGCGGCTGGAATGGGCGCTTTGCGCCGCGGTGTTCCTGAAGCTGAAGGCCGACACGAAACCGCCGCTGCCGAAGGGGATGGCGAAGGAGATCGACGCGATCCTCACGAAGCACAGCCTGACCCGCGCGGTGGCGGTGGCGCTGAAGACCCTGAATGCCCGGGGCAGCGCCCGGGTCGATGACGCGCTGATGGCGGATGCCGGCTTCCGCGACAAGATGATGGCGGTGGTGTGATGCGGATCCTGTTCGTCTCGAACCTCTATCCCCCGAACGTGGTCGGCGGCTACGAGGAGCTCTGCCACGAGGTCGCGTCGCGCTTCGCCGCCAAGGGCCACGAGGTTGCCGTGCTGACCAGTTGCTACGGCGGGCAGGCGTCCCGGATTGCCGGCCAGACGGTGCACCAGTCGCTGCGGCTGATCGTGGGCCGGACGATCTATGACGGCTTCGACGGCACGCCGGCCCGGCGCGCCATCCTGAAGATGCAGAACGTGGCCGCGCTGGGGCGCGTCGCCGGCGGCTTCGCGCCCGATGTGGTGTTCTGCTGGAATCTCTACGGGCTCGACCGCAGCTTCTTCGACGCGCTGGCCGCGACGGGCCTGCCGGTGGTCGTGATGCTGACCGACAACTGGCTGGCCGCGATGGAGAATCCGGACTTCGTCGGGGCCTATTTCAGCGACCATGTGCTGGGCACGCCCAAGGCACCCTGGCCCGACAACGGTGGGCTGGCGCGGCGGCTGCCGGCCAATGTCTCGGCGGTCTTCGGGGCGCGCTTCATGCGCGACTTCTACGCCGCGGCGGGGCTGAGCTTTGCGCGCGACGTGGTGATTCACAACGGCGTCAACCTGGCCCCTGAACTGGACGCCCCCCGTGTCCGCCGGCAGCGGGCCCCTGCCGATCCGGTGCGGCTGCTGTTCGCCGGACGGGTGGTCGAGATCAAGGGCGCCCATACCGCCATCGAGGCACTTGGCGCCCTGCGCCGGGCCGATCCGGGCACCGACTGGCGCCTGAGCGTGGTCGGCGACAGCCGCGACCAGCCTTACATGGCCCGCCTGCGCGAGATCGCGGCGGCGGATGGCACCACCGACGCCATCGACTTCGTCGGCCGGGTGGCGCCGTCGGACCTTGTCGGGCTGTTCGATGCCCATGACGTCTACCTGTTCCCGTCCTATTACGAGCCCTTCTCGCTGACGCTGATCCATGCGCTGGCGGCGGGGATCCCGACGGTCGCGTCGGCCACCGGCGGCAACGTCGAGATCGTAGCGGATGGCGAGACCGGGCTCTTGTGCCGCAAGGGCGACGCCGCCGACATGGCCGGCGCCGTGCTGCGGCTGGTGGCGGAACCGGCGCTTGCCCAGCGGATCGGGCAATCCTGTGTGTCGATGGCGCGGCAGTTCTCGACCGAGGCGATGATCGAGGCCATGGAGGCACATCTGGCCTCGGCCGCGACTGAACCCGCGGTCCAGTAGAAGCTCGGCCGGAAGAGGCTGCGGAGAACCCCGACATGGACGACAAGACCAACAATGGCGGGCGGGGGAAGAAGCCGCGGCTTTCCCTGTGGCAGAAGCTGGTGCGCGAGATCAAGCGCCCGTTCACCCGGAAGTTCCGCCAGAAGCTGGGGAAGAAGTACGGCAGGAAGCAACGGCCGGCGCCGCAGGTTTCGGTCCTTCCCGCCGCGGCGACCGAGGCCGAGATCCGTGCGATCCGCGCCGCGGTGCCCAGCCTTGTCGGCTCCGACGCGCCGGTCGTGATGATCATCGACGACCGCTGCCCGGAGCCTGACCGGGATTCGGGTTCGGTCGATGCGGTCAACATGATCACCGGCCTGGTCGGGATGGGCTGGCACGTGGTCTTCGCCACCCGCACGACCCGCCCGCAGGAGCCGCGCTATCTCGACGACCTGCGCGCACTCGGGGTCCGGCCGATGACCGGCGAGGACGCGCCGGACATCATCCACTTCATCGAGCGCTACGGGGCGCTGGTCGATCTGTTCGTGCTGTCCCGGGTCAGCGCCGGTGGCGTCTATCTGGAATTGATCCGGCACAACCGTCCCGAAGCGAAGATCGTCTTCAACACCGTTGACCTGCACTACATCCGCGAGGCCCGGGCGGCGCGCCTGTCGGGCGACGCGGCGGCGCTGGAAGCCGCCGAACGCACCCGCGACCGCGAGGAGTTCCTGGTGGCCCGCGCCGACCTGACCCTTGTCGTCTCCTCGATCGAGGAGGAGATCCTGCAGGCCTCGCTGCCCGGATGCCGGACGCTGGTGCTGCCGCTGGCGCGCGCGATCCATCCGCCCCGCGCCGGATTCGCGGCGCGGACCGGGATCGGCTTCATCGGTGGCTTTGAGCACCAGCCAAATGCGGACGCGCTCCGGCATTTCCTGGCCGATGTCTGGCCCTTGGTCCATGCCGCCGATCCCGGCATCCGTTTCGAGATCGTCGGCTCCGCCCTGCCGCGTGAGCTGCTGGAAGGCGCACCCGGAGACGTGCGCTATCTGGGCACTCTCGACAGCATCGACGGCTGGCTTGAATCGCTGCGGATGACGGTGGCGCCGCTCCGGATCGGCGCCGGTGCCAAGGGCAAGGTCGCCTCGAGCCTCTGCGCCGGCCTGCCCTGCGTGCTGAGCGCGGTCGCCGCCGAGGGGATGGATCTGGAAGACGGTCGCGACGTGCTGATCGGCGCCGACGCGGCGGACATGGCCGCCAAGATCGTCCAGCTGCATGGAGACGCCGCGGAATGGGCCCGTCTGTCCGCCGGCGGCCTCGCCTTCGCCCGCGACCGGCTGTCGGTCGCCAACTACAAGGACAGTCTGCGGCGGGGCATCCTCGGGATGGAATTGCCGGCGGACGCGCTGGCGGAATGATCCAGCCTGCCGCCACCGGGGTTTGACGGCCGGGCGCCACCACCCAAGCCGGTTAGACCGGCACGGTCGCCCGCAGGATGGTCGTCATGGGGTTGCGGCCTCTGCCCCTGCAGGCCTAGGATCGCCCTCAGCCCGCCACACCACGGGACTGGTCGCCCCGGTTCCGGGCACCGGCGGCGGCACGGACAGAAGAAGAGATTGCAATGATGATTTTCACATGTTCTGCGATGGAATCGACCGGAAGCCCGCCTGACTGGCACGGCACAAGAGTTCTGGTGCTGCAGCCGCAGAACAGGATCCCGGTGTCCAGGCTGGGCGACGACGACGAGGGTGATCTGGTGGTGGCAGACTACCTCCAGCCTGTCCCGGGCGTGGCGAGCCTGTTCGGTGACCTGTCCCGATGGCTGAAGCCGCATCTGGGCCGGAACGAACAGCCCATCCTCTACATCGACCGGCCGGTCGACCCGGTGCTGCTGGCGGATCTGGCCGACCAGGGCCGGGCCGAGGCCGGGAAGATTCATGCCGAGTTTGCCGATGACGACCGGCTCAGCCTGCTGCGCATCGGCGAGGCGATTGCAACAAGTCCGCTTCTGCCGGCCTTCCTGGGTTTCCTGCGCGACCGGCCGGTGGATGACCGGACCTTTGTCGCGCTGTTCGCCGAAACATTCGACGCAGTCTAGACATGCCGGAACTTGACAAACTGTGGACGAAATATGCGGGCTCTGCCGGCATTCTCGAGCGGCGCCAGAGTTTCCGCTTCGACCCGGACTTCTATGGCGCCCGCCACACCACATTGCCACGCGATCCGGCCGAACTGGAACGCCATTATCGCGAGTACGGTGCCGCCGCCGGGTACACGAGAAACTATTACCATGAAGTGCGCAACTACGATCCGAGAATCGACGCCGTACTTGCCGATCTGGTGATCGAGCCCCGCCTGCACGAGATGATCCGGTCGGGCGAACGGGAATGCCACGAACTGGCCTTCGAACTCATCCACCTCGGTGATCCGGTGGATGCTGAAATCTCGAACTTCTCGATGAAAGCCTATATCGAACTGAACCCGGACATCGGCAAGGGGCGCCTGGATCCCCTGATGCACTACCTGTGTCACGGGGTGAGGGAGACCGGCCGGCGCTCGCTGCGTGATATCCGGGAATCCCACCATTCCGGCCAGCGTCCCTTTGCGGCCGACCTCCCGACCTGTCTGATCGCCGTCCACGAGATGTCTCGGACGGGTGCGCCGGTTGTCGGGCTGGATTTGGTCCGTGAGGCTGCGCGCACCCATAATGTCATCGTGGCCGCTCTGCGTGGTGGTCCGCTTCTCGAGGCGTTCCGAGAATTGGCCTGCGACGTGGTTATTGTTGACCAACCGCATAAACAGTTTCCCTATCTGACCGGGCCGGCCTTTGAACGTGTCGACTTCGCAATCCTGAACTCGGTGGGGAGCTACCCGTTCGTCACCATGTTAGTCGCGCGCGAGATTCCGTTCGTTTCCTATGTCCATGAGTATGCGGACTACACCTTTCCCGTATACGATGGCTCCCACCCCGCGCTTTTCGCGGATCTCTTGGTCTTCTCATCCGACCACGTTCGTGCTTCGTGGGAGGGGCGCCTGCAGGACTTCAATTTCGACATTGACCGGGACAGCATGGTCCTGCCGCAGCGGCCTCTGGTCAACGGCAGCATGCCGACCGCGCAGGTGGCTTCCGCGCGGACTCGTCTGTCTCGACAGGTCGGGCGCGACCTGACAGATGTGAGGCTGATCTGCGGCGCCGGCCACCTGCAATGGCGCAAGGGGACTGACATCTTTGCGATGACGGCCCAGATTTGCCGCAATCGTGATCCGGATACCGTCTTTCTGTGGATCGGCGACGGCCTGAATGCCGAAGACCTGAGCTTCGGCGTCTGGATGGACTATCACTTGCGCCAGATCGGAGCAAACCGGCCGGACAGTAACCTGTTCCTGCTGCCTGCGGGTCCGGCCTATCCCGATGTTCTGGCGGCTTCCGACGCAATGTTCCTCTCCTCGCGCATCGACCCTTTGCCGAACGTGGTCTTCGATGCGCTCGCCAACGGCTGCCACGTGGTCCTGTTCGACGGCGGTACCGGCTTCGGTGACGCGGTCTATCGCAACTGTAACGCGTTCAAGACCGTGGAGTATGCGAATCCTGAGGCTGCGTCGGTTGCGCTTCTGTCGTTGCCGCGCAAGACCGCAGTCAGCCCAGCCGACGGGGAGTCCCGCGTCGCACAGTCGCCCGTCCTGTTCGAGAGACTTCGGCAAGACTTGCATGACCGGCTGGCCTCCCAACGCTACTTCGTTCGTGGAGAAAGCGAGATCGACCTTCCGATCCTGTTCACCACGCAACCTGGCGACCGCGAGCTGAGAATCCGCGAACGTGAGAAGTTGATGCGGTATCGTCGGCGGATGGTGTGGCGGAATGTGGCCGAAGCGAAGATGGCTCTGGCAACATCTGGCAACTGGATCCACCGCCAGTGCCGACTGGCACCCTATGCTGCGGCGCAGGAGTCGGCTGTGCCGTCCTTCGCGCTGCACGTCCACGGATTCTACACGGATGACCTGGCTGCCGACGCGAAGGCTCGGCGTGCCTATCGGCTGGCCCAGCGGATTGTCATCACCACCGACACCGAGAAGAAGGCCGACGAGATCGACCGGATCATGCGCGCCGAAGGCCTGAAGCCGAACATCCTGCTGGTGCCCAATCGCGGACGCGACATCCTGCCGTTCATGGAGCTTTTCGCGCCGGGCGGTGCCGCCGGCAAGGACGAGGTCTGGTGTCACATCCACCAGAAGCGGTCGGTCGGCTCGACGAGACCGGGCGATGTCTGGCGCCGCTTCTTGCTGCGGATCCTCCTCGGCAACGACAAGGAGATCTCCGAAGCGATCACCCGGATCGGAGATCCTGGTGTCGGACTTGTGGCGCCGTTCGAGCCCCATCATGTCGGGTGGAATGCGTCCCGGTCACTGCTGCCACGCTTCGCCGACCGACTGGCGGGACCCCTGCCCGTCAACCCGCTGGTCTTCCCGGTCGGCAACATGTTCTGGGTGCGGCGGCCCGTGGTCGAGGCGATGAATGCCCTGTTCGGACCGGACTATCCGTGGCCGAACGAGCCCATCGCCAATGACGGCACCGAGTTCCACTTGATCGAACGGCTCTGGCCGGCCATGGCGGCGCAATGCGGGCTTGAGGCGGTGTTCCTGCACAAGCTGGACGAGCAGAGGGTGTAAGATTTGGTAAAGCTAATTGTCCACGTCGGACATGGGAAAACCGGTTCAAGTTCTATTCAGCAAAGTCTCCTCGAGGCCGCGCCACAGCTTTTGGCACAAAGAGTTAAGTATCTTGGCATCATGCTGGAGCATGCGCGCAACACGCAGCGTCCAGAATGGCAGAAGATGACAGGATCCGACTTGTTTTTTGGAAATTACTTGCCCGATGCTGCAAATGCGGAACTTCTAAATGTCATGGAAGTCGAGCTTCGGCGCCTAAAAGCGGATAGAATCGAGTGTGCGATCTGGAGCAACGAGTGGTTGTTTTCGCGCTCAGCATGGGTGCTTCCGGCCCTGCAGGATCTAAGGTTCCGCGGCTTCCAAATCGAAATCCAGTGCTATGTGCGAAGACACGACAAATGGGCACAAAGCGCCTACGCACAGTGGGGAGTAAAAGATAAAAGGTATCTCGGACCGATCCGTGATTTCGAATCTTGGCTGCCAACCTTTGGCGAACGAGATATTATTTTTGCCAGGGGTCTCTCGACATGGGACGCAGCCTTCGGGAAAGACCTACGAGTATTCAACTTTGATGCAGCAGGAGATGTCGTCCAGCATTTCCTGTCGGCAAATTGCATAACAGACGTTCCGAGCATATTAGAGAACGTGTCGCCAGACTCGACCACTACTGCTGCTCAGGCGGTATACAATTCGATGAAGCAGGGCGCAGTCCAGCCGATAGAATTCAACAGGATGCTGCAATTCACAACAAAGCTGGACGAAAACGGGGTGCAACTACCTCCACTCGACCGCCTGTTCCCTTCGGTAGAGACGCTTGCAGCCATGGTACATGATCGCGAATTAGATATTGCCCAAGTGAATGCCCTTCTCACCCGTACAGGCGAGCCGTTGCTCTCCTTTGACAGCCCGCCTCGGCAAACAGTACACCCTTCGCCTTGGGAAATGGATCAGATGCTACTTAAGCTGATCTTCGGCCTGACCGAAGAGCTCAAGCAGGTGCGCGGAGAGGTCGCCGCACTTCAGAAGAAAATTGCTGAACGTCTTGCAGATAGTACTCGGTAATGGGCGCCCACAAGACTGACGCCATATCTCTCTTCCGCACAGCGCTTCTGGTGGTGGGCATGCACCGCTCGGGCACCTCGGCCCTGACCGGGGTCATCGGCCACATGGGGGCCGACCTGCCCAACGACCTGATGGGGTCGTCGGAGATGAACGCCAAGGGCTTCTTCGAATCCAATCGCATCACCCAGTTCGACGAGGATCTGCTGGCCTCGGCCGGCTTCACCTGGTGGGATTGCCGGCGGTTTCCGGCGGCGTGGTTCACCTCGCCCAAGGCCGGCGAGTTCGCCCGTCGGGCGGCCGGCGAACTGACGGCGGAATACGGCGGCTCGGCGCTGTTCGTGCTGAAGGATCCGCGGATCTGCCGGCTGGCGCCGTTCTGGCTGCCGGTCCTGAAGGACGCTGGCTGCCAGCCCCTGGTCGTCCACACCCACCGCCATCCCCGCGACGTCGCCGCCTCGCTGGAGCATCGGGCGGGGTACGACCCGGACTACGGCCTGCTGATGTGGCTGCGCCATGTCCTCGATGCCGAAGCCGAGACCCGGGGCGAACGCCGGGTGTTCACAAGCTATGAGGCGCTGATGCGCGACTGGGCCGCCGAGGTGGACCGGATCGGCGAAGGGCTCGGCCTGTCCTGGCCCAGGACCCTGTCGATGGTGGCGCCGGTGGTCGACGATTTCCTCAGCCGCGATCTGCTGCACTTCCACCGCAATTCGGGCGAGCGGGCCTCGACCGCCACCCTGCCGCCGCTGGTGCGCAAGACCTACGAGATCCTCGACGCCTGGGCGGTCGGCGGCGAACGTGCCGCGGATCGCGCCCGGCTGGACAAGCTGCGCGAAAAGCTCGACGCGGCCACCGACAGCTTCGGTGGTCTTGCCCGGCGCGGGCAGGAATGGCGCTATGAGGCCAGCCAGTACCGGGAGGCCCACCAAGAGCTGGCCGGAAGCCATGCCAGGCAGCAGGCCGAGCTTGCGGCCGCCACCCAGCAGATCGGCCGGACAGAAGTCGAATTGCAGCACCTGCGCGCGGCGGCCGAGGCAGCCGCCCAGGCGGCACAGGCTGCGCAGACCGAACGCGACGCCCTCGAGCTGGCACGGCGTGAGGATCAGGACCGCTTCGCCGCTGAACAGGGCCGCTACGAGGCCGAGCTTGCCCATGCCGGCCAGCGCCTTGGCGCAGTGGCGGCCGAACTGGACCTCGCGCGCGGCGAGGCCGAAGCCGCCGCCCTCGCCGCCCGCAGCGAGCGGGACGCGCTGGCTGAGGCCGCCACCGAGGACCGTGCCCGGCTGCAGGCGGATCTGGCCGCCGCA
>JBGAOK010000133.1:0-7353 GCA_044221805.1 Meridianimarinicoccus sp. | reverse complement strand
GGGCGTGCCTTCCATCAGCACATGCAGCGAGGCCGACAGCAGCCCGAAGGCCCCGCGCAAGATGATCGCCGACAATAGCACCGACAGGATCGGGTCGATCGGCGTCCAGCCGGTCAGCCAGATCACCACCGCCGCCGCAATCGCCGCGACCGAGCCCAGCAGGTCGCCCAGCACATGCAGCAGCGCGCCCTTCATGTTCACATGGTCATGGTCGCCCTGCCGCAGCATGCGGAACATGACCACGTTCACCACCAGACCCAGCGCCGCGATGACGAACATCGGCCCGGCCATGACCGGCCCGGGATGCATCAGGCGGCCCACCGCCTCGATGGTGATCCAGACCACCAGCGCGATCAGCGCCAGCGCGTTCACGAAGCTTGCGAGGATTTCGAGCCGGGCATAGCCGAAGGTGCGCCGTGCGTCGCTGCCGCGCCGGCCGAAGCGGAACCCGGCCCAGGCCAAGAGCAGCGCCGCCGCGTCGGTCAGCATGTGCCCGGCATCGGCCACCAGCGCCAGCGATCCGGCGAACAGCCCGCCCAGGGCCTCGACCACCATGAAGCCCGCGGTGATGAAGAAGGCGATCAGGACAAGGCGTTCGTTCGACGCCGAGACTGCGGGGGCGTGGGCGTGGGCGTGCCCGCCATGACCTGCTGCGGCGCCGTGATCGTGATCGTGATTGTGGCCATGGTCGTGGCCGTGATCGCAGCCGGGACCGTGGCGATGCCCGGCACAGGGGTTGGATGGTTCCGTCATGGGCGCTCCTTCCGTCCGCCCATGATGCCCCCTTGGCCGCGCCGCGGCAACGCCTGCGCCGCAGCCGCAGCCCGGCCGCGGCAGCGGATCTCAGGCGAAGGCGCGCGCCTTCGCGCCGGCCGCCGCCAGCGCGGCGCGATACTCGTCGACCAGCCGGCCCGCCAGCGTCGCCACGTCCGGCAGGTCGGTGATGCCGCCCACGCCCTGGCCCGCCGACCAGACGTCGCGCCAGGCCTTCGCCTCGCCCTCCATGTCCATCTTGCCGTGGTCGGGCAGGTTGTCGGGGTCGAGCCCGGCCGCAACCAGGCTCGGGCGCAGGAAGTTGGCGTTCACCCCGCTGATCCGCGGCGTGTAGAGGATGTCGGCCGCGACAGCGTCGAGGATCATCCGCTTCTGTTCGGGCAGCGCGAGGGATTCCTGCGTGGCGATGAAGCGGGTGCCCATATAGGCCAGATCGGCGCCCATCATCTGGGCCGCGGCGATCTGCGTCCCGGTATTGATCGCGCCGGCCAGGGCGATGGCGCCGCCGAAGATGCCGCGGATCTCGGAGACCAGCGCGAAGGGGCTGAGCGTGCCGGCATGGCCCCCCGCCCCCGCCGCGACGGCGACGATGCCGTCGACCCCGGCCTCGGCCGCCTTCCTCGCGTGGCGCAGGCTGATCACGTCGTGGAACACCATGCCGCCATAGGAATGCACGCCCGCCACCAGTTCCGGCACCGCGCCCAGCGAGGTGATGACCAGCGGCACCTGTTCCTCGACGCAGACCCGCAGGTCGGCTTCCAGCCGCGGGTTCGACCGGTGCACGATCAGGTTGACGCCGAAGGGCGCCGCGCCGGGATGGTCGGCAAGGCGGGCGCGGATTTCACGCACCCAGCCGCGGAACCCTTCGGTGCTGCGCTGGTTCAGCGCCGGAAACGTCCCGACCAGCCCCGCCTTGCAGCATTCCACCACCAGATCCGGCCCCGAGATCAGGAACATCGGCGCCACGATGGCGGGCAGCCGCAAGCGGCCGTCCAGGGCATTCGGCATGGTCATGGCTGGCGTCTCCTCCGCTTCGCGCCCCCATTGGGGGGCGAAGCCGGGTCTGCTGCAAGCCCTCGGGGGCCGCGACGTTGCGTCGGCGCCGCTCAGGGCGCGATCAGCGGCGCGATCAGGTGGACGACCACCCAGAGCGAGCCGAAGGACAGCGTCGTCGCCACCAGCAGCGCCGAGGCCGCCAGCACATGCATCCCGGCCCGATGCGCGATCAGCGGATAGATCGACAGCATCGGCACCGCCGCGAAGATGATGCCCCCGCCCAGGGTCAGCGGATCGATCCCCGGCATCAGCGCCATGGACCCGGCCATCACCAGCGGGTGGAAGACCAGCTTGCCGATCACCACCACGGCGAGCATCCCCGCGACACCGCCCAGCGGCGCGGTGGCGACCGTGGTGCCGACCGCGAACAGCGCCAGCGGCGCCGCGACCCGGGACAGCATCAGCGCCGCCTCGCGCAGGGGGTCGGGCAGCACGAAGCCGCTGGCCGCCACCGCCAGTCCCGCGACCACCGCGATGATCACCGGGTTGCTCAGCGCCGAGACCGCGATCGCCGCCAGCCGCCCGGCCCCGTCGCCGCGGCCGCCGCGGGAATCGATCAGGGTCATCGCCAGCGGGATCAGCAGCACGTTCTCGACGATCATCGCCTGCGCCAGCATCGGCGCCGCCGCCGGCCCGATCAGCGACAGGGCGATCGGATAGCCCATGAAGCCGCTGTTCGAGTTCGCCATGCCCAGCCCGAAGGCCGCCGCCTGGTTGATCGTCAGCCCGAAGACGAGACGGCCGATGGTGATCCCGGCCGCCAGCATGATCAGGCAGCCCAGGGCGAAGCCGCCCAGGAAGGCCGGGTTGATCGACTCGCCCAGCGGCGCCGAGGTCACCGCGGTGAAGATCAGCGCCGGCAGCGCGACGCGCACCACGAAGGTGCTCAGCGGCGCAAGCGTCGCCGCCGGGACATAGCCGGTGCGGGCGGCCAGGGCGCCCAGCACGATCAGGGTGAAAAGCGGGATCAGCGCTGCGGTCATGGCCTGCCCGGTGGCTTGGGGACGTGGGCCGCGACGGCGGACGCGCGTCGCGTGACCCTTTCCCGCATCCGGGCCGCGCCCTGTCAAGGCAGCGCGCGCTCTGGCGCCGCGGTTCCGCCGAACCCGCGCCCGACTGTCCCCGGAGGGCCACTTTCCCGTTGCGGCACAGGCGGACCGCGGCCTAGTCTTGTCCCCACCACGCCACCGGGAGAAGCCCGCACGTCCCGTCGTCCCCGGGCCCCTTCCGCCCTGCCGCGCCCGGCCGACAACGGTCCGCCGCCTTTCTCCGCCAGACCGGAAACAGCCGCGATGAGCCGGACCATCTTCGTCCTGAACGGACCCAACCTGAACCTGCTCGGCCAGCGCCAGCCGCACATCTACGGCTATGACACGCTGGAGACCGTGGCCGGCAACTGCAGCGCCGTGGCGGCGCCGGGCTACGGGATCCGGCTGGAACAGTCGAACCACGAGGGCCAGATCATCGACTGGATCCACGAGGCCCGGCACGCGGCGGTGGCGATCGTGATCAACCCCGGCGCCTTCACCCATACCTCGGTCGCGATCCTCGACGCGCTCAACGCCTTCGAGGGGCCGGTCTTCGAGGTGCATATCTCGAACGTGCACAAGCGCGAAAGCTTCCGGCACCATTCCTATGTCTCGCTCCGCGCCGACGGCGTGATCGCCGGCTTCGGGATCGAGGGCTATGAGCTTGCGGTGCGCCGGGTCTGCTCGCTGCTGGGGCCGGTCGAGTCCGAGGCGGCGCCGTGACCACGGCCGAGCTGCCGCGCAACGCCTTCAAGGCGGCGCTGCGGGCCGGCCGGCCGCAGATCGGGCTGTGGTGCCAGATTTCGGACACCAACATCGCCGAAATGCTGGCCGGAACCGGCTATGACTGGATGCTGTTCGACGGCGAGCACTCGGTGCTGGACGCGACCAGCCTGTTGCCGCTGCTGCAGGCGGTGGCGCCCTATCCGGTCAGCCCGGTCGTGCGCCCGAGCAACCTGAACGTGGCCGAGATCAAGAAGCTTCTCGACATCGGCGCGCAGTCGATCGTCGTTCCCTATGTCCAGACTGTCGCCGAGGCCGAACTGGCCGCAGCCGCGGTGGCCTATGCCCCGGCGGGGATCCGCGGCGTCTCGGGGATCAGCCGGGCGACGCGCTTTGGCCGGGTGCCCGACTATGCGACGCGGGCGCGCGAGGAAATCTGCCTGATCCTGCAGATCGAGACCGCGGACGCGCTGGACCGGATCGAGGCGATCGCCGCGGTCGAAGGCGTCGACGGGCTGTTCGTCGGCCCCGCCGATCTGGCGGCAAGCCTTGGCCATCCGGGCGAATCGCACCACCCCGCGGTGCGCGCGGCGGTGGCCGATGCCCTGCGCCGGATCCGGGCGGCGGGAAAGCCCGCCGGGTTCCTCGCACTCGATGACGGCTATCTGGCCGAGGCGGTGGCGGCCGGGTCGCTGTTCACCGCGGTGGACATCGACGTGGCGATCCTGAGGAACGGCGCGAGCGCCCGCGCCGCGGCCTGGAAGGCCCGGGTCTGACCCGGGCCGGGCGACGCCGCGCGCCGCCCCCGATCCCGCTCCGATCCCGCCCTGCCGGCCTCAGACCGAGTAGTTCGGGCTTTCCCGGGTGATCTGCACGTCGTGGACGTGGCTTTCCTTCAGCCCGGCATTGGTGATGCGGACGAACTGGCACTTCTGCCGCATCTCCTCGACCGTGGCGGCGCCCATATAGCCCATGGCGGCCCTGAGCCCGCCCACCAGCTGGTGGATCACTACCGAAGCCGGCCCCTTGTAGGGCACCTGGCCTTCGATCCCCTCGGGCACCAGCTTGTCGCTGGCGGCGTCCTTCTGGAAATAGCGGTCGGCCGAGCCCCGCGCCATGGCACCCAGACTGCCCATGCCGCGATAGGCCTTGAACGACCGGCCCTGGTAGAGGATCACCTCGCCCGGGCTCTCGTCGGTGCCGGCGATCATCGAGCCGACCATGGCACAGGCGGCACCGGCGGCGATGGCCTTGGCGAAGTCGCCCGAGAACTTGATGCCACCGTCGGCGATCACCGGCACGCCGGCCGCCTCGGCGGCCTTCGCGCAATCCATGATCGCGGTCAGCTGCGGCACGCCGACGCCGGCGACCATCCGCGTGGTGCAGATCGACCCCGGGCCGATGCCGACCTTGACCGCGTCCGCCCCGGCGCCGATCAGCGCCCGCGTGGCTTCTCCGGTGGCGACGTTGCCCGCCACCACCTGCACCGCGTTCGACAGCTTCTTGATCCGTTCCACCACCGCGGCCACCGCCGCGGAATGGCCATGGGCGGTGTCCACCACCACCAGATCGACGCCCGCGTCGATCAGCGCCTCGGCGCGCTCGAAGCCGGCATCGCCCACAGTGGTCGCAGCGCCGACGCGCAGCCGGCCCAGCTCGTCCTTGCAGGCCTGCGGGTTCAGCACCGCTTGTTCGGTGTCCTTCAGGGTCAGCAGGCCGGTCAGCTTGCCGTCCCGGTCCACCACCAGCAGCTTCTCGATCCGCCGCGCCTTCATCAGGCTGCGCGCCTCGTCCAGGTCGGCGGGCTCGCGCAGCATGGCAAGGTTGTCGGCCGTCATCATCGCCTTGACCGGGGTCGCGTCGTCGATGGCAAAGCGCATGTCGCGGTTGGTGACGATCCCCAGCACCCGGCGGCTGGCGTCTACCACCGGAAAGCCGGTGATCTTGTAGCGCGCCTGCAGCGCCTTGGCGTCGCCCAGCGTCTGCTCCGGCGTCAGGGTGATCGGGTTGTAGACGATGCCGCTTTCGAACCGCTTCACCCGGCGCACGTCGAGGGCCTGTTCGGCGATGCTCAGGTTGCGGTGGATGATGCCGACGCCGCCGGCCTGGGCCATGGCGATCGCCATCCGGCCTTCGGTCACCGTATCCATGGCCGAGCTCATCAGCGGAATGTTCAGGCGGATCGACCGGGTGACGAAGGTGCGCGTGTCAGCCTCCGAGGGCAGCACCGTGCTTGCTCCGGGAACGAGCAGAACATCGTCGAAGGTCAGCGCCTCGCGAATCTCCATGTGGCTCTCCAGCGGGAACATCGTTTGGCGCGTCCCTATTGCATGGTTGCCGCAGAGGCGAAAGGGCGAAACGCGCCGGCTGACAGGTGTCTGGTTCGGGCGGCCGGGGGGTGGCCGGGCCCCGGACGCCGCGGCGCGGCGACATCGCCGCGGCCGGTCTTCGCTGCACCCGACGGTGCCCCGCGCTCAGCCGCCCCGGCGCAGGCCGGCGAAGAAGTCCCTGAGCAGCGCCTCGGCGGCGGCTTCGGCGATGCCCGACAGGATCTCGGGCCGGTGATGCGCCTGGGGATGGTCGAAGACCCGGGCGCCATGGGCAACGCCGCCAGATTTCGGGTCGGCCGCGCCATAAACCAGCCGGGCGATCCGGGCATGGGCGATGGCGGCGGCGCACATGGCGCAGGGCTCCAGCGTCACCCACAGGGCATGGCCGGGCAGCCGTTCCGACCCGGCGGCGGCACAGGCGGCGCGGAGCGCGACAATCTCGGCATGGGCGGTCGGGTCGCTGTCCTGCCTTGTGCGGTTGCCGGCGACGGTCACGATGCGGCCGTCGGGCGCGACGATCACCGCACCCACCGGCACCTCGCCGCGGGCGGCCGCGGCGCGGGCCTCGGCCAGCGCTAGGTCCATGTGGCTGAGAAAGGGGCTGGTCGGGGCGGTCATCGCGCCAGATCTACCCGCCCCCGCAGGATCCGCAACCGCATCGCGCCCCGGTCGGGGCCCGCGACGCGAAAAGCCGCGAAAAGCCCTTGCCCAAGCCGGCGGCCCGGTTGAAACCCGGTGCACGGGGACAGCCCGGGGAGGCAAGCGATGAGCGAGACCGACAGGACCGGGGAACGGATCGCCAAGGTGATCGCCCGCGCGGGACGCGCCTCGCGCCGCGAGGCCGAGCAGCTGATCCTCGAGGGCCGCGTCACGGTGAACGGCAAGCGCATCGACAGCCCGGCGCTGAACGTGACCCCCGCCGACCGGATCGCGGTCGACGGCGCGGCGCTGGCCGCACCCGAGGCGCCGCGGCTCTGGCTCTATCACAAGCCGCTGGGGCTGGTGAGCACCACGAAGGACGAGAAGGGCCGCCCCACGGTCTTCGACCGGCTGCCGCCCGAGATGCCGCGGGTGGTCTCGATCGGGCGGCTCGACCTGAACTCGGAAGGGCTGCTGCTGCTGACCAATGACGGCGGGGTGAAGCGCAAGCTGGAACTGCCCTCGACCGGCTGGGTGCGCAAGTACCGGGTGCGGGTTAACGGCAGCCCCGCCGACGTCGATCTTGCGCCTCTTCGCGCCGGGATCACTGTCGAGGGCGAGAGGTTCCAGCCGATGGCCGTGACGCTCGACCGCCAGCAGGGCGCCAATGCCTGGCTGACCATCGGCATCCGCGAGGGCCGCAACCGCGAGATCCGGCGCGCGCTGGGGGCGATCGGGCTGACGGTGAACCGGCTGATCCGGATCAGCTATGGCCCGTTCCAGCTGGGCGAGCTGGCCCCCGG
>JBGAOK010000132.1:0-7684 GCA_044221805.1 Meridianimarinicoccus sp. | reverse complement strand
CGGTGCCTTCGGTGCCGATCGCCACCACGACCGGGTCGCGGTCCACCACCGATGGCGTGAAGGCGTCGCAGAGATCGGGCCGGTCGACCACGTTGACCGGCACCCCGGCCTCGGCCGCCAGCGCATGCAGCGCCGCGTCCAGCCCCGGGCAGCCGGTGGCGATGAAGACCAGCGCGGCGCCCCGGAAGCTGTCGGGCGTGACCGGGCCGGGGCGATGCTCGGCCCGGCCGCTGGCGACCAGCGCGGCCAGTTCGTCCTCCAGCTCAGGGGACAGCAGCACCAGCCGCGCCTCGGTCCGGGACAGGAGCCGCGCCTTCTGCGCCGCCTGTTCGGCGCCGCCGGCGATCACCACGCTGCGCCCGGACATCTTCAGGAACATCGGGAAGGTCTTCATGGCGGCGGTCCTTTCAGGCGGGCAGTCGGAAGGGCAGTCAGGCGGGCATCAGGGCGTGGCGGGCTTCCCACAACACGGCGGCCTCGGCATCGGCGGCCTCGGGCGTCGCGGCGCGCCCCAGCGCCAGAAGCGCCAGCGCCAGCGTGCCGGTGACGATCGCCGCGGCGAAGCGGTCGGTCTCGGTTCCGTCCCAGAGCCGGCCAAGCGCCGCCGGGTCGTCCGCGTCCGGCCCGTCGGCCAGCCGCTGGGCGGTCTCGGGCAACAGGGCCGGGGCAACTCCGTTCCACGCCGCACCGGCGCGCTGGCCCCAGAGGCTGATCGCCTTCGAGGGATGGCGTTCGAACTCGCCGCCGCCGCCCTTGATGACCAGGGTCGAGGCATCGCCCAGGATCATCGCCGCGCCCTGCTGCAGCGCCCGGTAGGGCGGGTGGAACACGCCCTGCACCGAGGCCCCGGCGCCGGCAGGGTTCGACATCCGAAGCGTGGTGTTCACCGCCGAGCGCAGGCCGAGGACCGCGCGCAGGTCCAGCAACCGCTGGGCACCGGGCGAGATCGCGTCCAGAGCCAGGAAGACGATGCCGCCCGTGGCCAGATGGTTTGCCGCCTCGGCCCGGTCCACGGCGCGGGGGATCCCCGCCGCCGCCAGCGCCGCGGGGACCGAGGCCGGCACCCCGCCCCGGCCGGCCGGCCCGTGCAGCAGCACCGGCGTCCCGGTCGCGGCAAGCACCTTGGCGGCCAGCAGGAACCAGGGCAGCCCGCGCGACCGCCCGGCCGCGTAGCAGGGCCAGTCCAGCGCCGGGCGCTGCCCCGGCCAGACCGGCAGCGTGGCGCGCAACCCGGCGACAAAGCCCGCGATCTCGTCCAGGGTCTCGCCCCGGAAGCGCATCAGCATCAGAAGCGCGCCGACCGCCTCGGGCGCGGCCTCACCGCCCAGGATCACCGCCATGGCATCGCTGGCTTCCGCGAAACTCAGCGACCGCGACCGCCCCGGCCCGCGGCCCAGGGTGCGGACATGGGCGGCAAGCCGGGTCGCTGCGGGGGCCGGGGCCGCGCCGGTCGCATGGGTCGCCCCCATCGGGCTATTCCGCCGCAAGGCGCGGGCGCCGCGCGTCGATCAGGGACTGGATCTCGGGCCGGCAGGACCCGCAACTGCCGCCTGCCCCCAGCGCGGCGGAAATCGCCGCGACGCTCAGGCATTCGCCGGATTCGATGGCACGCACGATGGTGTTCACTCCCACGTCGAGACAGGCGCACAGCACCGGACCCGGATCGGGCCGGTCCGCGCCGGGACGACCCGAAAGCATGCCCGCGCCGGCAGGTCCACCGATCTGCGCCGCGACATGGCCGCGCGACAGGGCGACCGGCCGACGATCGGCAAACAGGCTCGCGACAATGCGGCCGTCGCGGAGGAAGGCAAGGCGGGCGGTGCCCTGGGTCGGGTCCATGGCGCTGACCGTATCATGGCCTTCGCCGAGACCGAAGAGGGCGCGGCCGAAGGCCTCCCAATCGGCGGGCAGCGCGTCATCGGCCAGTTCCGCCTGCCAGCCGGTCCGGGTCCGCGCCAGTGCCCAGTAGCCGGTGGCGGGCTGGGGCCGGTCGGCCGCGGCGGCGAAGCCGTACCAGGCGGCAGGGTACGCGCCCAGGCGCACCACCGCGGCCTTGCTTTCCGGCTGGCCCGAGACCGGGTCGGTGACCGGCGCGACCAGCGCGTCGACCCGGCCCCGGGCCGAGGTTTCGCCGGTCCAGTGGATCGGCGCGAAGACTTCGCCCGGGCGCACCCGGTCGGTGACCAGCACCCTGAGCAGCGCCGAGCCCTGCGGGCTTTCGGCCAGCGCGATCCCGGCCGGGGACAGGCCAAGCCGCGCCGCATCGGCCGGGTGCACCTCGACGAAGGGTTCGCCCAGATGGCGTGAAAGCCGCGGCGACAGCCCGGTGCGGGTCATCGTGTGCCAGTGGTCGCGCACCCGGCCGGTGTTCAGCCGGAACGGATAGTCCGGGCCGGTCGCCGTCGCCGGCGGCCGCGGGGTCAGGGCCAGCATCCGCGCCCGGCCGTCCGGGGTGAAGAAGCGGCCATCGCCGAAGAACCGCCCGCCGGAGCGGGTGGCGCTGACCGGCCAGCGCAGCGGCGCCAGCGCGTCATAGGCGGCATCGGAGATCCCGGCCAGCGCCGACAGGTCGAAGTCGCGCCCCAGCCCGGCGGCGATCCCCGACAGGGCGGCGTATTCGCGGAAGATCTCGGCCGGGCTTTCATAGTCGAACGCCTGCCGCCAGCCCATCCGCGCGCCCACCTCGGCGAGGATGCGCCAGTCGGCGCGGGCCTCGCCCGCCGGCGGCAACGCTGCGCGCTGCCGGCTGACGGTGCGGTCGGAATTGGTGACGGTGCCGTCCTTCTCGCCCCAGCCCCGGGCGGGCAGCAGCACATGGGCTAGACGCGCCGTGTCGGTCCGGGCGGTGACGTCCGAGACCACCACGAAGGGGCAGGCCGCGATCGCCGCGGCGACCGCATCGGCATCGGGCATAGTCGCGGCGGGGTTGGTGCAGATCACCCACAGCGCCTTGATGCGCCCGTCGGCCACGGCCTGGAACATCTCGACCGCCTTCAGCCCCGGCCGGTCGGGCATCGCGGGGGCCTGCCAGAACTCCCTGACCGCGGCGCGGTGGCCGGCGTCTTCCAGATCCAGATGGCAGGCCAGCATGTTGGCCAGCCCGCCGACCTCGCGCCCGCCCATGGCGTTGGGCTGGCCGGTGACGCTGAACGGCCCCATGCCGGGCCGACCGATCCGCCCCGTCGCCAGATGGCAGTTGATGATCGCGTTGACCTTGTCGGTGCCGGACGAGGACTGGTTCACCCCCTGGCTGAACACCGTCACCACCCTTTCGGTGCCGATCCAGAGATCGAAGAAGGCGGCAAGCTCGGCCGGGTCGAGCCCGGTTTCGGCCAGATCGCTCGCCGCCGCGACGGCAAGTGCGCTCGAACCCCGCCACATGGGCGGTGACGAAACTGGGTCCGCGGCCCCGCTGCCGGGATCGCCGCCAGCAGGTCGTTGAACAGCGCCACGTCCGCCCCCGGTGCGATCGACAGGTGCAGGTCGGCCAGATCGGCGGTGGCGGTACGACGCGGGTCGATGGTGACGACCTTCATCCCCGGCCGTTCCGCCTTGGCCTTAGCCAGCCGCTGATAGAGCACCGGATGGCACCAGGCCAGGTTCGAGCCCACCAGCACCACCAGATCGGCCAGATCCAGATCCTCATAGGTGCCGGGCACCGTGTCGGTGCCGAAGGCGCGCCGGTGCCCCGCCACGGTCGAGGACATGCAGAGCCGGGAATTGGTGTCGATGTTGGCCGAGCCGATGAAGCCCTTCATCAGCTTGTTGGCGACGTAGTAATCCTCGGTCAGCAACTGGCCCGAGACGTAGAAGGCCACGCTGTCCGGCCCGTGTTCGGCGATGGTGGCGCGGAACCGTTCGGCCACCAGATCGAGCGCGGCATCCCACCCGGCCGGCGCGCCATGGATCACCGGCGTCAGCAGCCGTTCCTCGGTCCCCATCGTCTCGGCCAGGGCCGAGCCCTTGGAACAGAGCCGACCCAGGTTGGCCGGATGCGCCGGGTCGCCGGCGACCGTCAGCCCGCCCGCCCCGTCCGGGGTGGCCAGCACGCCGCAGCCCACCCCGCAATAGGGGCAGGTGGTGCGGATCGCACCCGGGCTCGGGGCCGGGCCGGCCATCACGCCGCCTTCCGGCTGGCAAGCTGCGACAGGTCGAGAAGGATGCGTCCGTCGACCACCCGGGCCGGATGGGTGGCGACGGCGCCCGCATCGGCGCCCTGTGCCCTCCCGGTCTCGAGATCGAAGACCCAGGCGTGCAGCGGGCAGGTCACCGAGGTGCCATGCACGATCCCTTCGGCCAGGGGGCCGCCCTTGTGCGGGCAGGCATTGTCCAGCGCATAGACCCGGTCGTCGCCGGTGCGGAACACCGCCACGCAGCCGGCGGCGGTCCTGACCACGCGCGCGCCCCGGGGCGGGACCGCATCCAGCGGTCCGATGTCGATCCAGTCGGTCATTCCGCGGCCTCCAGATTGGGTTGGGCGATGGGGAGATAGGCCTCGGCCTGTTCGGCGACATGCTCGGCCCAGGGGTCCTTCTGATAGACGCTCTGTGAGATCCAGAAGCGCTCGATCAGCCGGGCGCGTTCCTCGGGGTCGTCGACCACCCGCGCCCTGACCCAGTCCAGACCGACCTTCTCGATCCAGCGATAGGGCCGGTCGAGATACTTCGCGTGCTCGCGGTAGAGCTGGACGAAGGAGATGGTCAGGTCGATCGCCTCCTGCTCGCTGGCGACCTGCGCCAGGGGTTCGGTGGCCTTCAGGTCCATCCCGGCGGCCCCGCCGACCCCGATCTGGTAGCCGCTGTCGACGCAGACGATGCCCACGTCCTTGCAGGTGGCTTCGGCGCAGTTCCGCGGGCAGCCCGACACCGCCAGCTTGACCTTGTGCGGTGTCCACGACCCCCACAGCGCCTTTTCCAGCTTGATGCCGAGGCCGGTGGAATCCTGCGTGCCGAAGCGGCAATGGTCGGTGCCGACACAGGTCTTCACCGTCCTCAGCCCCTTGGAATAGGCATGGCCCGAGACCAGCCCGGCGGCGTTCAGGTCGGCCCAGATCAGCGGCAGATCCTCGGACTTCACGCCCAGAAGGTCGATCCGCTGGCCGCCGGTGACCTTGACCGTGGGCACCTTGTACTTCTCGGCCGCGTCGGCGATGGCGCGCAGCTCCGACGGCGTGGTGACGCCCCCCCACATCCGCGGCACCACGCTGAAGGTGCCGTCCTTCTGGATGTTGGCGTGCTTCCGTTCGTTGATGAAGCGGCTCTGCGGGTCGTCGCGGTATTCCAGCGGCCAATCCGCCAGCAGATAGAAGTTCAGCGCCGGCCGGCAGGTCGGGCAGCCGTCCTTCGTCTTCCAGCCCAGGTCCTGCCAGACCGCCGGCATCGACTTCAGTTCCTTCGACTTGATCAGCAGCCGCACGTCCTCGTGGGTCAGGTCGGTGCAGCCGCAGATCGGCCGCGCCGTCGGCATCTTGAACGCATCGCCCAGCGTCACCGCCAGAACCTGTTCCACCAGCCCGGTGCAGGACCCGCACGAGGCCGAGGCCTTGGTCACCGCCTTCACCGCGCCCAGGTCGGTGGCCCCGGCGGCGATGGCTTCCACGATCCTTCCCTTGCAGACGCCGTTGCAGCCGCAGATCTCCGCCTCAGGCGGTAAGGCTGCAACGGCCGCCATAGGGTCCGCGGAGACGCCCCCCTGGAAGGCCGGTCCGAAGATCAGGGTGTCGCGCATGGCCGAGATATCGGTGGCGTCCTTGATCAGGCCGAAGAACCAGTTGCCGTCGGCGGTGTCGCCATACATCACCGCGCCGACCAGCCGGTCCTTCTCGATCACCAGCCGCTTGTAGACGCCGCGGCCCGGATCGCGGAACACGATGTCCTCGCGCCCCTCGCCGGCAGCGAAGTCGCCGGCCGAGAACAGGTCGCACCCGGTGACCTTCAGCTTGGTCGAGACCTGCTTCTGCACGAATTCGCCTTCGCCCCCCAGAAGGGTCGCGGCCACCACCTTCGCCTGATCGTAAAGCGGCGCCACCAGCCCGAAGATCGCGCCCCGGTGCTCGACGCATTCGCCGACCGCAAGGATGTCGGGGTCCGAGGTGACCATGCGGTCGTCCACATGGATCGCCTTGCCCACCGCAAGGCCCGCCGCCTTGCCCAGGCCCGCGTTGGGCCGGATGCCCACCGCCATCACCAGAAGGTCGCAGGGCAGTTCGGTCCCGTCTTCCAGCTTCAGGGCGCGGACCTTGCCGGCCTCGCCGAGAATTTCCTTCGAGTTGGTCGAGCACATCACCTTGATGCCGCGGTCGACCAGCGCCTTGCGCAGCAGATAGCCGGCGGCCTCGTCCAGCTGGCGTTCCATCAGGTGGCCCATCAGGTGGATCACCGTCACGTCCATGCCGCGCAGCCTGAGACCCGCCGCGGCTTCCAGCCCCAGAAGCCCGCCGCCGATCACCACTGCCCTTGCACCCGGGGTGCCGGCGGCGGCGATCATCCGGTCGGTATCCTCGAGGTCGCGATAGGCGACCACGCCCTCCAGGTCGTGGCCCGGCAGCGGGATGATGAAGGGCGAGGATCCGGTGGCGATCAGCAGCTTGTCATAGGCCAGTTCCTCGCCGGTCTCGCTGACCACCACCTTCCGGTCGCGGTCGATGCCGGCGATCCTCTCGCCGAAGCGGGTGGTGACCCGGTTCTCGGCATACCAGGCGTCGTCATGGGTGACGATCTCGGCAAAGCCCTTCTCGCCCGACAGCACCGGCGACAGCATGATCCGGTTGTAGTTGCCGCGGGGTTCGGCGTTGAACAGGGTGACCGCATAGGCTTCGGGGTCGGCCTCGAACAGGTGCTCCAGCGCGCGGCCCGAGGCCATGCCGGCCCCGATGACGATGAGTTTCTTCATGGCAATCGGCCTTTCAGCAATACCAGGCGACGATGTGGGCGAGGTCGGTGCCGCGATAGACCGGCAGGCCGACCATGGTGTCGTAGCCGGCGGCAAGCCCCGGCGAGCCGCTTTCCAGGACCGGCAGGCCGGTGCCCAGCACGCGGCCGATCAGCCCCTGCCAGGGCGCCACGCGGCGCTCGCCCTCGTCGTCCCAGAGCCGGCCCTCGCGGGCGCAGATACCGTCGACCAGCACCGCGTCCCGGGCATTTCCGACGCGGGCGGCGCGGGCGTCCCAGATCTCGAAGCGCCGGGCGATCGGGGTTCCCAGCGCCGACAGCAGCGTCAGCACATAGGTCTTGTTGCCCGGCACCGGCACCGGCAGGCCGAGCCCGGTGGTCAGCCCGGCCTTGCCGGCGCTTTCGGCGCGGATGAAGCGATAGCCCGAGCCGAGGTCGCGCATCAGCATCGGCGTCGCCGCCGCCCAGACCCCGCCGGGCAGGCCCTGCCCCTTCGGGAAGCTGGTGTGCTGCGAGACCCATTCGAAATGCTTGGCGGCGCCGTAATAGCCGTCGTCGAGGGTCAGCAGCCCGTCGGTCTCGGCCCAGACCTCGATCGCGCCGGTGCGGGTCTGGTCGTCACCGCACAGCACCACCAGCACCGCCTTCAGCACCTCGCCGGCGAAGACCGGCACCGCAACGGCGCTGGTCAGCCCGGCGGCGGCGGCCGCCTCGGCGCGCAGGAAGCGACCGTCGGAGAGGTCCTTCAGCACCACCGGGCGGGCCTCGGCCCAGGCGCGGCCGGGCAGCCCCTC
>JBGAOK010000131.1:0-7834 GCA_044221805.1 Meridianimarinicoccus sp. | reverse complement strand
ACCGCCGGAGGTCCGGCCCGGCGGCTGGTCCGCGACCTCGCCGCCCCGCCCGAGGTTCCCCGCGGAGAACCCTGACCCGGACGTCAGCTCGGACCGGCCTCCCGCCGCGCCGCGAGTTGCCGCTGCACCCGGCCCGGATAATCGGTGATGATCCCGTCGACCCCGAGGTCCAGCATCCGGGCGATGTCGTCGGCCTCGTTCACGGTCCAGACCATCACCCGCAGCCCTGCCCTTCGCGCCGCCGCCATGGCGGCGGCATCCAGCCCGCCATGCCACGGCGCCCAGATCTGCCCCCCCTGCTCCGCCACCATGGCGGCGGTGTCGTCCAGAAAGGCCCCGGTCAGCCAGGGCGAGCCGCGGTAAAGGTTCGGCGTCGCCACCCCGGCCGGCCCGGCATGGGTCAGATGCGACCGGGCAAGGCCCGGCAAGACCTCGCGCGCCAGCGCCAGCGCCTGCCAGTCGAAGGACGAGATCACCGCCCGCGGCGCCAGCGCGTGCCCGTCGAGAAGCCCGCAGACCGCCCGCGCACAGTCCCGTGCCGCCGCGGCCTGGTCCGGATCCTGCGCGTCGGACTTGATCTCGATCACCAGCCTTGTGTCCGGCGGCGCCGACGCCAGGACCTCGGCCAGGGTCGGGATGCGCACCCGGTCCAGAAACGCCTGTTCGGGAAACCGCGCGCCATAGGCGCTGCCAGGGCGCAGCCCGCCCACATCCAGTTGCTTCAGCACCGCAAGCGGTGTCCGGCTGACCGGCGGCAGCGGCGTGGCCGGCCAGTTGCCGCCGGCGTCCCGGACCAGATCCGGATCGGGGCGCGGATCATGGGTGACGACCGGCACGCCCTCAAGGCTCGGCCGCACGTCGAACTCGATCGCCGTGACCCCGATCGCGTGGCAGAAGGCGAAGCCTTCCAGGGTGTTCTCGGGCATCAACCCGCGCGCGCCGCGATGGCCGATCACCTCGACGCTCATTTCCGGCCCCGCGCCGCGGTGACGCGCAGAAAACGCCATTTCCGCACAGGACGGATCAAGGCGCTTTCCGTCGCACGAAAATCCGGTGCACCTGCGGGGCCACTTCCTGCACCGTCTGCAGCAGCCGGTCGGCGGCGTGGCTGTTCAGGTACTGGGCATGGAACCCGGTCGGCGCGGCCAGTTCAAGGATGCCCTGGGCAAGCGAGGTGAATTCCACCTGCGCCAGCCAGCTGGCATGGAAGGCCGGATCGGTTCGGTGCGCCAGCGCCCGGACCTTGTCCCAGACCCCCTCCCCCACCGGGGCGGCGGGAAAGGCGACCACGGTCGAGACCGGCGCCTCGTCGATCTGCGGCGTGGATAGGGCGGTCAGCCGGTCGGTGAAATCGGGGCCGATATGACCCCATTCGGGGCGCGTCGTTTCCAGCACCCGGCCCCAGTCGATGGCATAGACCGCGACCCTTCCCCGGGCGGCGACGCGCTTCACGTCCAGCCAGCCGGCTTCCTTCAGCTTGGCCAGTTCCCGCTTCACCGTACGTTCGTCCACCTGCCACAGCCGCGCCAGTTCCGCCCGCCCGATGCTCAACTCCTCGCGCTGCCAGTTGTAGCGTGCGGTGACCAGTGTCATGAACCGAAGGATCAGCTTCTGCCGGTGCTTGGTGCCGGCACAGGCATGCGCCCCCAGGGCGGTGAGCACGTCATACTTCTTTGAGGCAGCGCCCTGCCCCAAGGGTTTCTTGGCCAGCATCGGCCGCTCCTGCTCTCAACATGGGGTCTGGCCCCGCGGCCCTGATTCACTGTCAGGACGCTTTTCCGATTGTGCCAAGATTTAGCGTCCAAATCGCCGATGAGTCAATGCTGGCGTTCCCGGAACGTTTTTCGGCCCCGAAACGGAAACAGAAATTGGTTCAACAGGTAATGGGGGTCATCCAGCCTGTCCCCCGTAGCGGAAAAAATGTCCCCTCAATGGCCGGGGATGGGCGGATCATGTCCCCCCAAACGGCCCCTGCCCCGCGATCTTGTGGGGCCTGCAACGCCGCTTCCGGGCTGACTTGATTCGGAAAACGTCCCGAAACATCACGGACCTGCCCGGAAGCCGGCATTTCGCACCATTTCACGATATTCCCTTTTGCGTCGATTGTCCAATCAGCGTATTTCAGGGAAAGAAGCAGAATAGCGTTGTGAGGCAGGATGTATACCTACGAAAACCTGCAGACCCTGCAGGCCCAGTCGTTGAAGATGCAGAGCTGGATCCGCAAGCAGACCTACTCGCCCGAGCTGGAAAAGACCCTGCGCCGGTTCTCGTCGTGGGAGGTCTCGGAACTGATCTTCCAGGTGAACCAGTCGACCTTCCGCGGCCGGCTTGCCGCCGATCCCTCGCTGCCCGCCGGCGAGGTCGAGGAGGATGGCCGCCAGCGCTGGTTCTCGCTTGACGAGATCAACGAGCTGCGCCGCCGGATGAAGATCAACCGCAAGACCCTGCTGCCGCCCCGGCCGCAGAACAAGCGCGCGATCCGCGCCGCCATCGCCAATTTCAAGGGCGGTGCCGGCAAGTCCACCGTGGCGCTGCATTTCGCCCATGCGGCGGCGCTGGACGGCTACCGGGTGCTCTGCGTCGATTTCGACCCGCAGGCGACGCTCAGCCATTCCATGGGCCTCAGCGACGTGAGCGAGGATCACACCGTCTGGGGCATCATGGCCCGCGACCTGATCCGCGAGACCGACCGGATGAACAGCGCCGCCTCTGGCGCGGCCTCGGGCACCAGCCTGCCCCAGCGCCGGCTGCCGTCCTCGGTGCGCAACATGGGGCTCGAGGATCTGCGCATCAGCGACTTCATCCAGTCCACCTCCTGGCCGACCATCGACATCATCCCCTCCTGCGCCAACGCCGCCTTCGTGGAATTCGCCAGGGCCCAGTACCGGCACCTGAACCCGGAATGGTCGTTCTTCGCCGCGGTGTCGCGCTATCTCGACGCCCTGCCCGACGACGCCTACGACCTGATCCTGTTCGATTGCCCGCCCGCCATCGGCTACCAGTCGATGAACGCGGTCTTCGCCGCGGACGTGCTCTATATCCCCTCGGGCCCGGGCTACTGGGAATACGACAGCACCACCAGCTTCATCGGCCAGCTGGCCGAGGCGCTGGAGGATCTGTCGGCGGGGTTCGGGGAAACCTTCCCCGCGGGGAAGATCGCCCTGCCCAAGGCCTTCGCCGACGTGAAGTTCCTGCTGACCCGGTTCGAGCCCGCCAACGAGCTGCACCAGGCGATGCTCGCCGCCTTCCGCAAGGTGTTCGGCGACCGGGTGGCCCAGCGGCGGTGGAACAGTCGAACGCTTCCTCAGCTCGGTCTACGAGATCGACTACCGGAACATGACGCGCGCGGGGAACACGGCGCCGGTACGCCGCGTTCGACCGCGCTGTGGCGGAATTCCGCGGCAACAAATCCGCGCAAGGTTCCGGATGCCGGAGGACGAAGATGAGCCGCAAGCGCCGCATGTTCGACATCGAAGGTTCGCCGCGAAGAAGGCGGCCTGCCGCGCCGGACCGGACCGCGTTGACCGCGCCGAACGCCCGGACCGCCGCCGACCGGCGCGGGCCGATGGCCAGCGCGAGGTGCTGGAAAAACGCTGGATCGCTCACGCCCGCGCCGACGCCGGAAACGCGCCATCCGCGAGAAAAACATGGCACTGCTTCCCGCGCCGAACTGGTGCGCTCAAGGGCAGGGCACCGGTGATCGCGGATCGCGCGCAAGGAGCAGATCCGCACCGACAAGCTGACCCGCGACCGCCGCGACATCGACGAGGACGGCCTGCAGGAACTCAAGGACAGCATCCGCGATCTCGGCCTGTCGAACCCGATCCAGGTCGAGGAAGCCGAAGGCGGCTTCGAGCTGATCCAGGGCCTGCGCCGGCTCAACGCCTTCCGCGCGCTCCACGCCGAAACCGGCGAGCCGCGCTTTGCCGAGATCCCGGCGCTGGTCCGGGCGAAGGGCGAGGCGCTGGAACTGCTCTACCGCCGCATGGTCGACGAGAACCTGATCCGCACCGACATCTCTTTCGCCGAGATGGCGGCGCTGGCGCGGGCCTATGCCGACGACCCGGGCACTGCGGCGGCGGATCTGGATGCTGCGGTGCAGGCGCTCTACGGCTCGGCCGGCAAGCAGAAGCGCAGCTACATCCGCGCCTTCGCCCGGTTGCTCGCGGTGCTCGACGGCGACCTTGCCCATGCCGAGGCGATCCCCCGGGCGCTGGGTCTGGCCGTGCGCAAGCGGATGGAGGCTGACCCCGACAGTCTGGCCGAGCTGCGCCGGATGCTGGCGGCCCGGCCCGGGCGCAGCGCCGAGGACGAACTGGCGATCCTTCGCCTTTTTGGCGGTGAGGACGGCGAGGGCGGCCCGCAACCCGACACGACGTTCCCCGCGGGGAACCCGGGCGCCGCCGCCAGCCGGCCGCCGCGCAAGGCCCGCACCACCTTCGAGGTCCGCGGCCCGCTGGGCGAGGCGAAATGCACCGCCTCGCAAGGCCGGCTGGAACTGCGCGCCGATACCGATTTCACCGCCATCGACCGCCGTCGGCTGGAAGCCGCGCTGGCCGCCTTCCTGCGCGAAATCTCATGAAAATTAATAAAAACAATGATTTAAGTGAAGACACTCCAGCCGCCGCCGGGCTGGCCCGGATCGCCGTGCAGCGGCGGCGGGGCAGGGGGCGCCGGTCCCCGCGGGGAACCGCGGGCCGGTCCTCGCCGCAACCCGGTCCGCCGCAATCCCACCGGCCCGACCCACCCGGGACAGACTGTCCGATCACAACCCCGTCAGCGCCGATTGCCGAAGCCGCCGCCCCGCGCCAAGCATGGGCCGAAGGGAGTGCCCATGCTCGACGCCGCCATGCGCCAGATCATCGACCCGCCGCTGAACCGCCTCGGCCGGCGGCTGGCGCGACTTGGCCTCTCGGCCAACCAGATCACGCTCGCCGGTCTCGGCCTCGGGCTTCTGGCCGCGGCGCTGATCTGGGCCGGGGCACCGCTCGCGGCCCTCGCCCCGCTCTTTGCCTCGCGACTCGCCGACGGGCTCGACGGCGCCGTTGCCCGGGCCACCCGGCGCACCGATTTCGGCGGCTTCCTCGACATCGTCGCCGACTTCCTGTTCTACGCCGCCGTGCCGCTCGCCTTCGTGCTGGCGGATCCGGCCGGCAGCGGCGCCGCCGGGGCCTTCCTGCTCGCCGCCTTCTACGTCAACGGCACCAGCTTCCTGGGCTTCGCCATACTGGCCGAGAAGCGCGGCATGACCACGGCGGCACAGGGGCTGAAGTCGCTCTACTTCTCCAACGGGCTCCTGGAGGGCACCGAGACGATCCTGTTCTTCGTCGCCCTCTGCCTGCTGCCCACGCTGTTCGCGCCGCTCGCCTGGGGCTTCGGGGCGCTGTGCTTCCTCACCGCCGGGCTGCGCGTCGCCGCCGCCCGGCGGATCTTCCTCCCGCCGAAGGACTCCCTGTGACCCGTTTCCCCGTCGCCGCCCGGTTCGCCGCCCGGTCCGCCGCCCGTTCACTTGCCGCCACTCTGGCCCTGTCCGCCGCCTTGCTCGCACCGCTGGCCGCCCGGGCCGCCGATCCCGACCCGGCCGACTGGCCCGCGGTCGTCGCGGCGGCGAAGGGCCAGACGGTCTACTGGCACGCCTGGGGCGGCTCGCCCCCCACCAATGCCTTCATCGCCTGGGTCGGCGACCGGGTGGCCGAGGCCTATGGCGTGACCCTGGAACAGGTGAAGCTCGCCGACACCGCCGATGCGGTCGCCCGGGTGCTGGCAGAAAAACAGGCCGGCACGCTCGACGGCGGCGCGGTCGACCTGATCTGGATCAACGGCCCGAACTTCGCCGCGATGAAGCAGGCGGGGCTGCTCTACGGCCCCTTCGCCGAGGCCCTGCCGAACCGGCGCCTCGCCGATGACAGCGGCACCACCCTGACCCACGACTTCACCGTGCCGACCGAGGGCTATGAATCCCCCTGGGCCAAGGCGCAGGTGGTGTTCATCTACGACACCGCCGACATCCCCGACCCGCTGCCTTCGATGGCGGCGATCGGTGACTGGGCCGCGGCGAACCCGGGCCGCTTCACCTATCCGCAGCCGCCCGACTTCCTCGGCACCACCTTCCTGAAGCAGGCGCTGATCGGCCTCGCCCCCGACCCCTCGGTGCTGGCGCAGCCGGTGGACGAGGCCCGCTACGACGCGGTCACGGCGCCGCTCTGGGCCTGGCTCGACCGGCTCACCCCGGCGCTGTGGCGGGGCGGCCGCGCCTATCCCGCCACCGGGCCGGCGCAGATCCAGCTTCTGGCCGATGACGAGATCGACCTCGCCATCTCGTTCAGCCCCGGCGAGGCTTCGGCCGCCATCGCCTCGGGCCAGCTGCCCGACACGATCCGCACCTTCGTCCTCGACGGCGGCACGCTGGGCAATGCTTCCTTCGTGGCGATCCCGTTCAACTCGGGCGCCAAGGCCGGCGCCATGGTGGTGGCCGACTTCCTGCTCTCGCCCGAGGCCCAGCTTCGCGCCCAGGATCCGGCGGTCCTCGGCTATGGCACGGTGCTGGACATGGCCAAACTTGACGCCGCGGAAAGGGAGGCCTTCGCCGCGCTCGACCTCGGCCCGGCGACCCTGTCCCCGGCGGCGCTCGGCCCGGTGCTGCCCGAACCGCATCCCGACTGGATGACCCGGATCGCGGCGGACTGGCAGCGCCGCTATGGCGCCGGGCAATAGGGCAGGGGGGTGCGGCCGACCCCTCGGATCGGGCTCGTCCCCGGCCTGACACTTCTGGTGATGCTCGGCCCGGTCGCGGCCGGGCTCTGGGGCACCGTTCTGCCGGCCTTCGGCCACCTGCCGGCCGCCGGCGCCCGCGGGCCGTCGCTGGCGCCGTTCCGGGCGCTCCTTGACTGGCCCGGCCTCGGCACCGCGGTCCGGCTCTCGCTCACCTCCGGGCTGCTGGCCACCGGCCTGTCGCTGGCGATCGTGCTGCTGCTGCTCGCCGGCTGGTCCGGCACCGCCGCCTTCCGGGCGCTGGAGCGTGCGCTCTCGCCTCTGCTGTCGGTGCCCCATGCGGCGGTGGCCTTCGCGCTGGCCTTCCTGATCGCGCCCTCGGGCTGGCTGGCGCGGCTCGCCTCGCCCTGGCTCACCGGCTGGACCCGCCCGCCCGACCTGCTGATCGTGCAGGACCCTCTCGGGCTCAGCCTCGCCGCCGGCCTCGTGGTGAAGGAGGTGCCGTTCCTCCTCCTGATGAGCCTCGCCGCGCTGGCGCAGACCGACGCCGCCCGCGGCCAGCGGGTCGCCGCCGCGCTCGGCTACGGACGGGTCACCGGCTGGGTCAAGGTGGTGCTACCGCGGCTCTATCCGCAGATCCGCCTGCCGGTCTGGGTGGTGCTGGCCTATTCCATGACCGTGGTCGACGTGGCGCTGATCCTCGGCCCTTCGGCGCCGCCGCCGCTCGCGGTCCAGATCCTGCGCTGGAGCAGCGACCCCGACCTTGCCCGCCGGATGACCGCCGCCGCCGCGGCGCTGCTGCAACTGGGCCTCGTGCTGGCCGCGCTGGCGCTCTGGCGCGGCGGCGAGGCGGCCGCGGCCCGGCTCGGGCGGCGCTGGATCGCCGCGGGGGGCAGGGGCGGGGCCGAGGTGCCGCTCCGCGCTCTCGGCCTTGCCGCCGCCGGCCTTGTCGCCGGGCTGGTGCTGGCCGGGCTTCTCGGCCTCGGCCTCTGGTCCCTCGCCACTACCTGGCGTTTCCCGGACGCACTGCCCGCCGGGCTCGGCCTTGCCACCTGGGCGGCAGCCGCGCCGGGGCTGGGGCAGGCGGCGCTGGCCACCGCCGGCGTGGCCGTGGCGGCGACCC
>JBGAOK010000130.1:0-7392 GCA_044221805.1 Meridianimarinicoccus sp. | reverse complement strand
ATCCCGAAACCGATCCCCCTTCCGAAAAACCCGGACCCAAAGGCCCAAATCCCCGTCCGATCAACCCGTCCCGTCCCCAACCAGGCGTCGCCGCCCCGTCGGTGGAGCGCTAAATACGAATACTCACTCACAGGCGCAAGCGGATTCTTTCGCCAGCCCCCTGATTTTTCCGACCCCGTCATGAAAATGACTTTATATCATGGCATTATTGGCAACCTGACGCTACGCCACCCCGACGCATCCGATCGGCTTCGGGTCCGCGGATTGCCCGTCTGGCGGGCAGAATGCGGCCCGTTGCGACTCGGATCCCGGAAAAGTCCCGGCAGGAATGCGGTCTCAGGCCGGACTCAGTGGCTTGGAACCGGCCTCGGGCGCAACCTGGGCACGACGCGGAGCCCGAGAAGGCCCAGAACGAGGCCGAGATAGACCAGCGGCTCAAGCGGCCAGCCCTTGGCCTGCATCACGAAATGCACCGCCCCCAGCGCCACGGCCGGATAGACCAGCCGATGCAGCCGGCGCCAGTCTGCCCCCATCCGGCGGATCGCCCGGTCGGTCGAGGTCAGCGCCAGCGGCACCAGAAGCGCGAACCCGGCCATGCCCACGGTGATGAAGGGGCGCTTCACGATGTCGGCGACCGCCATGGCCGGGGATTGCAGGTCGAGGACCAGCCAGACCAGAAGATGCGCACAGAGACACCAGAACGCCATCATGCCGATGGCGCGCCGGAAGCGGATCAGGTTCAGCCGGACGAAGCGGCGCAGCGGCGTCACCGCCAGCCCGGCCACCAGGAACTGCAGGGCCAGCAGCCCGTAGCGTTCTTCCAGCGCCTTTACCGGCTCGACCCCCAGCCCCCCGGTGGCGCCCAGGACGAACAGCCATCCCAGCCAGGCGAAGCCTGCCGCATAGACCGTCCAGGTGGGGATCCGGCGCAGCACCCCGTGGGCGGCATCGGTCCAGGCCATCGCCAGCTCCCGCGGCTCAGAACTGCCGCGCGAGGTCCATGCCGGCATAAAGCCCGGCGACCTCCTCGCCATAGCCGTTGAACATCAGCGTCGGCTGGCGCTTCGAGAACAGGCCGCCGCCGATCCGCCGTTCGGTCGCCTGGCTCCAGCGCGGGTGGTCGACCTCGGGGTTCACGTTCGCATAGAAACCGTACTCGTCCGGACCGATCGTGTTCCAGGTCGTCGGTGGCTCGTTGGCCACCAGATCGATCCGTACGATCGATTTGATCGACTTGAAGCCGTACTTCCACGGCACCACAAGTCGGACCGGGGCGCCGTTCTGGGTCGGCAAATCCAGCGGCTTGCCATAAAGCCCGGTGGCCAGAATCGTCAGGGGATGCATCGCCTCGTCCAGCCGGAGCCCCTCGCGATAGGGGTAGTCGATTACCGGACGCAGGGTTCCCGGCATCTGCTCGGGGCGATAGACGGTCTGGAAAGAGACGTACTTCGCCCCGGGCTGCACGCCCAGCTTGTCGAGCACCGAGGCAAGTTCCACCCCCATCCAGGGCACCACCATCGACCAGGCCTCGACGCAGCGGAGCCGGTAGATGCGCTCCTCGATCCTCGCGGCGTCGATCAGGTCGCCGAAGTCATAGCTGCCCGGCCGGTCCACCAGCCCGCCGACATCGATCGTCCAGGGCTTCGTCACCAGCTTTCCGGCGTTGCGCTTCGGGGCCTCCTTGCCGTTGCCGAGCTCGTAATAGTTGTTGTACGAGGTGATCTCTTCGAAGCTGTTGGGCACCAGCGCCCCATCGGAAGCGGTCTCGGCCGTGGCGCCGGTGGCGGCGGCCACTGCGGCCGCCCCGGCCCCAGCCAGGATCTGCCGGCGGTTCAGGAACATCGCCTCGGGCGTCACGTCCGCCCAGGTCAGGGTTCCGCCCCATGCGAGGGGCCTCCCGAAGCGACCGGGGTACGGGGTGCGCATGAATTTCACTGGTCCTGACACACTGCGGTCCATCGAGCCCTCCGATTTCCCGTTAACTCTAGCAGCAGCGTGTCGTCGGGCCAGTGGCCCCAGGTCACGTCTGCGTGCTGAACCCGATCACCCCGGCGCCACCCGACGCCACGCGCCCTGCATGTCCGTACGCGTCGGGGCCGAAGGCCGGCGCCGGCTCGGGGAACAGTTCGTTCATCCGGATCGACCTGCCGGAAGGCTGCACCAGCCGGACATGGCAGCGGGCCAGCTTGCGCGGTTCCGCGACCCCGACCGAATGGGCGATGATTTCCACTTCCTTTACCAGCTGGGTCGCGTACTTGGCTACCCGGCGATACTTGTCCTCGACCACCAGACCCTTCTGCAGCCGCGGGTCGTGGGTGGTGATCCCTGTCGGGCAGGTGTTCTTGTTGCAGCGCAGCGCCTGGATGCAGCCCAGGGCGAACATGAACCCCCGCGCCGAGGTGACGAAATCCGCCCCTGCCGCCAGCGCCCAGGCGACATCGCCGGGATTGACCAGCTTGCCGCTGGCGATCAGCCGAATCCGGTCGCGCAGCCCGTATTCGTGCAGCATGTCCACGGTGCGCGGCAGGGCGTCCCGGATCGGCATGCCGACCAGATCCATCAGCGGCATCGGCGCGGCGCCCGTGCCGCCCTCGCCACCGTCGATGGTGATGAAGTCGGGCGCGCTGCCGGCACCCCGCGCGTTGATGGTCGAGAACAGCTCGCGCAGGGCATCGACCGAGCCGATGCACATCTTGATGCCCACGGGCTTGCCCGCGACCTCGCGCACATGGCCGATGAAGTCCAGCAACTCGGCCCAGTCATGGACCTCCACATGGCGGTTCGGCGAATGGCTGGTCTGCCCGACCTCAAGCCCGCGCACCCGGGCAATCTCGGGCGTGACCTTGCTGCCGGGCAGGATGCCGCCCTTGCCCGGCTTGGCGCCCTGGCTGATCTTGATCTCGAACATCTTCACCTGGTCGTGCGCAGCTATGGCCCTCAACCGGTCGTCATCCAGCCGGCCGTCCGGCGTGCGCACCCCGTACTTCGCCGTTCAGATCTGGAAGACGATGTCGCAGCCGCCCTCCAGATGATAATCCGCCAGCCCGCCTTCGCCGGTGTTCAGCCAGATCCCGGCCTCGTTCGCGCCACGGGACAGCGCCTGCACCGCCGGCTTCGAGATCGCGCCATAGCTCATGCCCGAGATGTTGAAGATCGACCGCGCCACATAGGGCACCCGCGCCCCCGGCCCGATCAGCAGCGGCGAGGCAGGCGCGGCCTCCTCGTCCAGCGGCGGGAAGGAGGAGTTGACGAAGATCGGCGTGCCCACGACGTCGAGGTTGCGCGTGGACCCGAACGAGATGGTGTTGTCGGTGCCCGAGGCCGCGCGCTCCACCCAGCCGCGCTGCGCGCGGTTGAACGGCATCTCCTCGCGGTCCATGGCGAAGAAATACTGGCGGAAGAACTCGCCCAGATTGGTGAAGAAGGACCGGAACCGCCCGATCACCGGATAGTTGCGCCGGATCGCGTCGCGGGTCTGGGTCCGGTCGACCACGAACAGCGCGACGACTGTCAGCAGGGCCAGAAACACCCCCAGGACCAGCGCCTGACCGAGAAACTGAAGCCCCCGCTCGAACAGCATGACCGCCCTCCCCCTGCAGCGACCTGGCGCTGCGCGACTATGACGGGCCGATCATGACAATTCCGCAAACGGCGCCCGGGACACCGGCCTGTCTGCCAGCCCGGCCCCGCTCTGACGCCCTGCTCACGCCGGATCAGAACATCTTGATTTGATTCCGGCCGACCCCGCGGCTTAGGCGGCTCTTCCCCGCGGTCAATCCCCGGACGGCGGGCCGGACGCGTTGGCCGGATCGGGGAGGCGCCTAGCTGAACGGCCACGAAGCGGTGCGCAGGTCCGCACGCCGTCCGTCCGGGGAGAGAACCATATGATCCGCAGAACCATCCTGGCCGCCGCCGCCGTGGCGTCGCTGGCTGCCCCCTCCGTCGTGGCCGCCCAGCAGGCCGACATCGTCGACACCGCCGTTGCCGCCGGCTCGTTCACCACGCTTGTCACCGCGGTGCAGGCGGCCGGTCTGGTCGAGACGCTGAAGGGCGACGGCCCCTTCACCGTCTTCGCGCCGACCGACGCGGCCTTCGCGGCATTGCCCGCCGGCACCGTCGAGACCCTGCTGTTGCCCGAGAACCGCGACAAACTCACCGCGATCCTGACTTATCACGTGGTCCCCGCCCGGGTGCCCGCCAGTGACCTGGCCGGCCAGACCGTCTCCGTCCGCACCGTCAACGGCAAGACCCTCACGGTCGACGGCCGCAACGGCGTGAAGGTCAACGACGCCATGGTGACCCAGGCCGACATCGCGACGTCGAACGGCATCATCCATGTGGTCGATGCGGTGATCCTGCCGCCCGAATCCTGATCCGGAATTCTGATTTCCGGCCACCGTCCTGATCCGCGCTCCGGCCAAACGGCCGGGGCGTCGCCACGCTTCAGCGATCCGCCCGCGCCCGGGCGTCATAGGCACCCTGCGCCGCGATCACCGCATCCATGTTGCGCTCCGCCCAATGGGCCAGCGCCGCCACCGTCTCGGTCAGGGTCAGGCCCAGCGGCGTCAGCGCGTATTCCACCGTCACCGGCACGGTGGCGAACGCCGTGCGCGTGACCAGCCCGTCGCGCTCCAGGTTCTTCAGCAGCAGGGCCCATTTGTCGGCCAGCCGGTCCAGCACCAGACGGGTCGGGCAGCGGTTTTCGTAGACGTCATAGGCAGGATCGGTGGGTCGCATGGCTTCGGTCCTTCGGTCGGTTTCCGGCAGGAAACCTGGTGAGCGCAAGGTGCCTTCTTCCGCGATTTCCAGATGCAAGTTATATGACGATTCTACACCTGGTATCTACAGGAAACCTAAGAGGCCTCCCATGAGCACCCCCACACCGCGCAAATTCCTTGTCCTCGGCGCCAACGGCAATGTCGGCGCGCCGCTGATCCAGACCCTTCTGGCGCAAGGCCACAGCGTCCGCGCCGCCTCGCGCACGGGCAGCGGCCCGGCCGGCACCGAGGCGATCGCCTACGACTACACCGACCCCGCCTCGGTGGACCGCGCCTTTGCCGGCGTCGACGCCGCCTACGTGATGCTGCCGGCGGGTCAGATGGCGGTGCTCGACATGCTGCTGCCCGCGATCGAGGCTGCGAAGCGCCACAAGGTGAAGGTGGTGCTGCAAAGCGTGTTCGGCGTCGATGCCGACGACTCGATCCCCTACCGGCAGGTCGAGATCGCGCTCGAGACATCCGGCCTGCCCTTCGTGATCCTGCGGCCGAACTGGTTCGCCGACAACTTCCACACCTACTGGAAGCAAGGGGTCGACCACGGCACCATCGCCGTCCCCGCGGCCGGCGGGAAATCCAGCTTCATCGACGCCCGCGACATCGCCGACAGCGCCGCCGCCGCCCTGACCGGCGACCGCTTCGACGGCCGCGCCTTCAACCTGACCGGCCCCGCCGCGTTGGGGTATGACGAGGCCGCCGCGATCCTGTCCGGCATCGTCGGGCGCCCGGTCGCCTATCTTCCGGTGGATGACGCCGCCTTCGTCGGGATGCTCACCGGCGCCGGCGTGCCGGCGGACTATGCCGGCTTCCTCGCGGCGATCTTCCATCCGGTCCGCGAAGGCTGGACATCCCCGGTCACCGACGCCGTCGCGACCCTGACCGGCCACCCGCCGCGCTCGGTCGAGACCTATGCCCGGGATAACGCCGCCCGCCTCGCCGCCTGAGGCGACGGCACGAAAAGGGGGCCCCGGAAGGGACCCCCGACACGAACCGTGTTAGCGGATCGTCAACCTGTCTGCAGCAGCCTGCCGGTGCCGCGCCGGTGACCTCGTCCGGCGTGGCACCTGTCCCCGGTGCAGCGCGTCAGTGCAGCACCGGGTGCAGCGGCTGTTCCCGGGTCGACCGGCTGACCCGGTCGCCGATCAGCAGCCCTTCCGGTCCCGCGCTGACCTGAATGGTCTGGCCGTCCAGCACGTCGCCGGACAGGATCATCTCGGCCAGCGGATCCTGCAGCGCGTGCTGGATCACCCGCTTCAGCGGCCGTGCCCCGAACACCGGGTCATAGCCTTCGTCGGCCAGCCACTGCTTCGCCGCCGGGTCCAGCGCCAGCGTGATCTTCCGCGCCAGCAGCCGCTTCTCCAGCCGGCGCAGCTGGATCTCGACGATCCCGCCCATCTCGCCCCGGGTCAGCCGGTCGAAGACGATGATCTCGTCCAGACGGTTCAGGAACTCGGGCCGGAAATGCGCCCGGACCGCCGCCATCACGTCGCGCTTGGCCGCCGAGGCGTCGGTGCCTTCGGGCAACTGGCTCAGCGCCTGCGACCCGAGGTTCGAGGTCAGCACGATCAGCGTCTGCTTGAAGTCGACCGTCCGGCCCTGGCCGTCGGTCAGGATGCCGTCGTCCAGCACCTGCAACAGCACGTTGAACACGTCCGGATGCGCCTTCTCGACCTCGTCGAACAGCACGACCTGATAGGGCCGGCGCCGCACCGCCTCGGTCAGCGCGCCGCCCTCGTCGTAGCCGACATAGCCCGGGGGCGCGCCGATCAGCCGCGCGACCGAGTGCTTCTCCATGTACTCCGACATGTCCATGCGGACCATGGCCTGGTCGTCGTCGAACAGGAACTGCGCCAGCGCCTTGGTCAGCTCGGTCTTGCCGACGCCGGTCGGGCCCAGGAACAGGAACGAGCCGATCGGCCGGTTCTGGTCCTGCAGGCCGGCGCGGGCGCGCCTGACCGCGTTCGACACGGCGACGATCGCCTCGTCCTGGCCGATGACACGGGCCTTCAGCCCGTCCTCCATGTGCAGCAGCTTTTCGCGTTCGCCTTCCAGCATCTTGTCGACCGGGATGCCGGTCCAGCGCGACACCACGGCGGCGATCGCTTCCGAGGTCACTTCCTCGTTCAGCATCTGCTTCTCGCCGGCCTTCTCCGCCGCCTTCAGCTCGCGCTCGAGCTGCGGGATGATGCCGTAGGTCAGCTCGCCGGCGCGGTTGAAGTTGCCCTGGCGCTGCGCCGTCTCCAGCTCGCCGCGCGCATGGTCCAGTTTCTCCTTGATCTTGGTGGAGGAGGCGAGCTTGTCCTTCTCGGCCTTCCACTGCCGGGTCAGCTCCGCCGACTTCTCCTCGATCTCGGCCAGCTCGGCCTCGAGCTTCTTCAGCCGATCCTTCGACGCCTGGTCGCGTTCCTTCTTCAACGCCTCGCGCTCGATCTTCAGCTGCACGATGCGCCGGTCGAGCTCGTCCACGGACTCGGGCTTGCTGTCCACTTCCATGCGCAGCCGGCTCGACGCCTCGTCGATCAGGTCGATCGCCTTGTCGGGCAGGAACCGGTCCTGGATGTAGCGGTTGCTGAGCGTCGCCGCCGACACGATCGCGCCGTCGGTGATGCGCACGCCG